>JAHBVC010000001.1:634945-952418 GCA_019637755.1 Anaerolineales bacterium | reverse complement strand
AGGTTACCAAGACCCAGATGGATGCCTGGGTGCGTGATTTCAACTCCTGGGACATTTGCGATACAGTGACCGGCCACCTGTTTGAGCCCACGCCACATGCCTTCGATAAGGCCTATCAGTGGACGCGCTCCAAACGTGAGTTTGTGCGCCGCGCTGGGCTGGCGATGATGGCCTGGTTGGCCGTGCATCGCAAAAAGGAGCCAGAGGACACCTTCCTGCGCTTCTTTCCGGCTATTGAAGCCGTGGCGGATGACGAGCGCAATTTTGTAAAAAAGGCCAGCAGTTGGGCGCTGCGCCAGCTGGGCAAGCGTAGCCAGTTTCTCAACAAGCACGCCGTGGCCGTGGCCACGCGTATTGCGCGTGCCGCCGAGGTCAGCGGTTCCAAGTCCGCCCGCTGGGTGGCCGCCGATGTGCTGCGCGAGATCACCAACGCCAAGACCTTGGCACGCTTGCGTTAGCGTGGCTGTGCTAAAGGCACAGCAATAGCACGCCGCCACTGGCGCAGCCGCTAGCGCCGCAGCCGCTAGCTCGCTCAGTTATACTTCCCTCTCTATGCAACATATCCGTAACTTCTGCATCATTGCCCATATTGACCACGGCAAGTCCACGCTGGCGGACCGTTTGCTGCAACTCACCGGCACGGTGTCGGCGCGAGATATGCAAGCCCAAGTGCTGGACAGCATGGACCTGGAGCGCGAAAAGGGCGTCACCATCAAGGCCTCCGCCGTGCGCATGCAGTACAAGGCCAATGACGGGCAGACCTATGAGTTGCATCTGATCGATACCCCGGGCCACGTAGATTTTGGCTACGAGGTCAGCCGCGCCCTGGAAGCCTGCGAAGGTGCCATCCTGATCGTGGATGCCACCCAGGGCGTGCAGGCGCAGACGCTGGCCAACCTGTACCTGGCGTTGGGTTCGGATCTGGAGATCATTCCGGTGATCAACAAGATCGATATGCCGGCCGCCGACCCGGTCCGCGTGACGGCTGAGATCGTTGAGCTGCTCGGCGTGCCCGAAGAGGATGTGCTGCAAATTTCCGCTAAGTCGGGCTTGAATATCGAGAGTGTGCTCGAAGCGGTGGTGCAGCGCGTACCGCCGCCCAAGGGCAACCCGGACGCGCCGCTGCGCGCCCTGATCTTTGACTCGCACTACGACACCTACAAAGGGGTTGTGGCCTATGTGCGTGTGATGGATGGCAGCGTGGTGGGCGAGGAGCCGCTGCGCTTGATGGCCACCGGTGCGGAGTTCAAGCCGATCGAAGTCGGCAGCTTCACCCCGCGGCTCACCGCCGGGGCCAGCCTCAACACCGGCGAGGTCGGCTACGTGGCGACCGGCTATAAGTCCGTGGCCGAATGCCGCGTAGGCGACACGCTTACCTATAAAGCCAACCCGGCCAGCGAACCGCTGCCCGGTTACCGCCAGGTTAAATCGATGGTCTTCGCTGGCATCTACCCAGTAGAGGGCGACGACTACCAGGAGCTCAAAGAAGCGCTGGAGAAGCTGCAGCTCAACGATGCCTCACTGGTCTACGAGCCAGAGACTTCGCAAGCGCTCAACTTCGGCTTCCGTTGTGGTTTCCTCGGTATGTTCCATATGGAGATCATTCAGGAGCGCCTGGAGCGCGAGTACGACCTGGACATCATCGTTACCGCACCCTCCGTCGCTTACGAAGTGGTGCTGCACAGTGGCGAGACGCGCCGCATTGATTCGCCCGCCGAGCTACCCGACGAGGGTGAGATCGCCGAGGTGCGTGAGCCGTGGATGGACATTCAGATATTTACGCCCACCGCCTATTACGGCCCGGTGATGGAAATGGTCAAGCGCCGCCGCGGGATTTTCACCGGGCAAGACCACCCGGGCAAAGACCGCGTGCAGCTGAGCTTTGAGATCCCGCTGGCCGAGATCATTGTCGATTTTTTCGACCAGTTGAAATCGGTGACGCGCGGCTATGCCTCGCTGGACTACCAATTCAAGGAATACCGCGCCGACCGCCTGGTGAAGCTGGAGATCCACGTCAATTATGAGCCGGTGGATGCCTTCACTACCATCGTGCACAAAGATGCCGCCTATCACAAGGGTCAGGCGCTGATCACCAAGCTCAAAGATTTGATCCCGCGCCAATTGTTTGTGGTGCCGATCCAGGCGGTTTCGCAGGGGCGCGTGATCTCGCGCGCCAATGTGCAAGCCATGCGCAAGGACGTGCTGGCTAAATGTTATGGCGGTGATATCACCCGCAAACGCAAGCTGCTCGAAAAGCAAAAGAAGGGGAAGAAGCGCATGAAGATGGTGGGCAGTGTAGAAATTCCACAAGAGGCCTTCCTGGCGGTATTGCGCCTGAGCGATGACAAAAACTAACGCCTCTACGCCCAATCCCTGGCTGCGCTTACTGCCCGGCTTGCTGGTCACCGCCGCCGCCGTGGTGGGCCTGTTCTACTTTATTGATGTTGACCAACTCGGCCCGGCTTTGCGCATTGCTGACTTTAGCTGGTTCCCGCTGGTGGTGCTGCTGTTCTTCGGCACTCTGCTGACGCGCAGCCTGGCCTGGCGTACCATCTTGCAGGAACGCGCCTCCATCAAGGAGGCGTTTCTGGTGGTCAACCAGGCCTATCTGCTCAACAATGTGCTGCCCTTCCGCCTCGGCGAGTTGGGGCGCGCCCTGCTGATCAGCAACCGCGCCAAGCTCAGCTTCTGGGAGGCGCTCTCCACCGTGGTGGTCGAGCGCGTTTTCGATCTCGGCTTGGCCGCCGCGCTGCTGCTCTTCACCCTGCCGCTGGTGGTGGGCGCGGAGTGGGCGCGTACCGCCGCCTACGTTTCGCTGGGTTTGGTGGGGATTGGCTTTGGCCTGCTGTTCTGGATGGCCAGCAACCCCAAGCAGGTACCGGCGCTGATCCAGCGCCTCACCGGCCGCTGGCCGGCGCTGCGCGAGTGGCTGGTGGATAAGGCTGGCGCCTTCACGGAAGGGCTCTCAGCCCTGCGCGATGGCAAACGCTTTTTGCAGGTGCTGTTTTGGATGGTGCTGACCTGGTTGTTCAACGTAGCCTGGTACTTCGTGCTGATGCGCGCCTTTTTCCCCATGGCGCAATGGCTATGGGCCTTCTTCAGTATTGGCGTATCCTCGTTGGGCGTGGCGTTGCCCTCATCGCCGGGCTACATCGGCGTATTTGAGGGCGTGCTGGTGGGCGCGCTAAGCTTCTTCAATGCAGACCCCGCCATCGCGCTGGCCTATGCCGTGGTGGGCCACCTCACCTATTTTGTGATCACTGGCATCATCGGTATCATTGGCTTCTGGCAACAGGGTGAATCCCTGGGTGATATTTACCGAACCTTGCTTAACCGGCAGGCCTGACCTATGGCAAAGAAAAAGTATCTGATCACCGGCGGCGCCGGATTCATCGGCTCCAACTATGCGCATGCGTTGCTGGAGCGCGGCGAACGCGTCGTCATCTTCGATAATCTCTCGCGCAAAGGCGCCGAGCGCAACCTGGCCTGGTTGCGCCAGGCCCACGGCGCCGAGTCGTTCGAGCTGGTGGTTGGCGATGTGCGCGACGCCGAGGCACTGCACGCGCCGGTGGCCGGTGCAGAGGTGATCGCGCACCTGGCCGGCCAGGTGGCGGTCACCTCCTCAGTGACCGATCCGCGCACTGATTTTGAGATCAACGCCCTCGGCACCTTCAACGTGCTTGAAGCGGCGCGGCGGGCCGGGCATGCACCCTTCATTATCTATGCCTCCACCAACAAGGTCTATGGCGAGATGCTGGAGCACCGTCTGCTCACAGGCAAGACGCGCTACCGCTACGCCAAGCTGCCCCACGGCCTGCCCGAAACGCAGCAGCTCGATTTTCACTCCCCGTATGGCTGCTCCAAAGGCGCCGCCGAGCAATACGTGCGCGATTATGCGCGCATTTACAACATCCCCTCAGTCGTCTTCCGCCAGAGCTGTATCTACGGCCCGCGCCAATTCGGCGTGGAGGACCAGGGCTGGCTGGCCTGGTTCGTGATCGCCGCCGTGCTCGGCAAGCCGATCAGCATCTATGGTGATGGCAAGCAGGTGCGCGACATGCTGCACGTGCGTGATCTGATCGCGGCCTACGATGCCGCGGTGTCGCGCCAGCGCATAGTGGCTGGCGAAGCCTTCAACATCGGCGGCGGGCCTGATTTCACGCTGTCGATCTGGAAGGAATGCGGCCCGCTGCTGGAGAAGTTGCTCGGGCGCAAGATCCCGGTGAGCTATGGGCCCACTCGTCCCGGCGACCAGAAGGTCTATATCAGCGATATCCGCAAGGTGCGCAAGGCGCTAGCCTGGAAGCCCACGATTGGCGTAGAGCAGGGCACGGCCGAGCTGGTCGCCTGGGTGCAAGCACACCGCGAGCTGTTTGATTAGTAAGTAACCGGTAACCACAAAGACAAAAGGGCACAAAGAAAGACTTTACGGTAACTTGCATCCAGGGTGGTTGGCAATGTACTTGGGATTGCTTCGTTGTTCAGCGGCTCTGCCGCTTCACGTCTTTGCGAGCGTAGCTGAAAGTCGCATAAAAATGCGACTTTCAGCCCCGAAGCAATCCCCGAGCTGGTTGCACTTATAACTTCTGCGATAAACTCACCCCGTGCGTATCCTTACGGTTCTCACCTATTATCGCCCGCACACCAGCGGGCTGACCATTTACGCCGAGCGCCTGGCCAAGGCGCTGGTGCAGCGCGGGCACGCGGTCACTGTGCTCACTTCCCAGTTTGAGAAGGACTTGCCGCTGGAAGAGATGCAGGATGGCGTGCGCATCCGCCGCGTGCCGGTGGCGCTGCGCATCAGCAAGGGCGTGATCATGCCCAGCCTCGGCCGCCTGGCCTGGCAGGAGACGCGCAAGCATGATGCGCTGCTGCTGCACCTGCCGCAGTTTGACGCCGCCGGCCTGGCGATCCGCGGCTGGCTGCTCAAGAAAGCCACCGTGATCATTTACCACTCCGATCTGATCCTTTCGTCGGGCCTGTTTAATCGTTTTGTCAACTTTGTTGTCAATTTCATGAATGACTTGGCCGCCCGCTTTACGCACCGCATCTCTTCATATACAGAAGACTTTGCCAGTCATTCGCCGTACCTGCGCCGCTTTGCGTCAAAGGTGCGCGTAATCTCCCCTGCGGTGGAGTTGCCGCAAAGCGAGCCGGAAAAAGCCTTGGCTTTTTCCGCTCGCCACAATCCTGAGCAACGCGGCCCAGTGATTGCCATGGCCACGCGCTTCGCTGCGGAAAAGGGTGTTGAAGTCTTGCTGCAAGCGCTGCCCGCGGTGCAGCAAAAGTTCCCCAACGCACTGGTGTGGTTTGCCGGGCAGTATCAGGATGTGCTGGGCGAAGAAGCCTATGCCCAGCGCCTGTTCCCGCAGATCGCCGAATACGAGAAAGCCGGCCAGTGGAGATTTTTGGGCACGCTGCCCATGGAAGACATGCCCTCGTTCTATCAGGGGCTGGATCTGCTGGTGGTGCCCAGCACCAATTCCACTGAGACCTTTGGCTTTGTACAGATTGAAGCGATGATGAATGGCAAACCTGTGGTGGCCGCCGCGCTGCCTGGCGTGCGCCAACCCGTGCGCATGAGCGGCATGGGCCTGGTCTCGCCCGTGGGCGATGCCGCCGCGCTGGCCGCCAACATGATCGAGGTGCTCTCGCACCCCGAAAAATATCGCGGCGATGCCGACGCGCTGCGTACGGAGTTCAGCCCGCAAACTTGCGCGGCGCGCCACGAAGCGCTCTTCGAAGAGATTGCGCGTGAGCTTGCCGGATGTGGGGCGTGAGCTTGCCGCCGCAATCAGCGCCCCCACCGCGCCAGGGCGAGAATAAACACTGGTGGATCCAGTTACAGGCCTTGCCGTATTTCCGTGCTTTGTTGCGCGCGGTAGAGGCTGATTTTTACAAAGATTTTGAACTCGCCGCGCCGGTGTATGACCTCGGCTGCGGGGATGGCCATTTTGCCAGCCAGGTATTTACGCAAAAGTTTGAGGTCGGGCTGGACCCGGCCTTCGTCTCCCTGCAGGAAGCCAAGCAGTGGGGCGCCTATGGCGGCCTGGTGCAGGCCCTCGGCCACCGCGCCCCGCTGGCCGGCGGCCACTTTGCCAGCGCGCTCAGTAATTCGGTGCTTGAGCACATCCCCAATTTGCAAGCGGTGCTCAATGAAACCGGCCGCCTGGTGCGCAAGGGCGGCCTGTTCCTGTTCTGCGTGCCCAATCATCGCTGGCCGCACAATCTTTCGATTGCCAATTGGCTCAGCAAGCTAGGCCTCAAGGCCCTGGCCGCCGCCTATGTGCGCCTGTTCACGCGTATCTCGCGCCATATCAACATGCTCTCGCCTGAAGAATGGGCGACGCGGCTGGACGAAGCCGGCTTTGATATAGAAGCATGGTGGCACTACTTCCCACCCGCCGCGCTGCACGCACTGGAGTGGGGGCATTACTTTGGCTTGCCCAGCTATGTGGCGCGCAAGTTGTTCGGCCGCTGGGTGCTGTGGCCCAGCCGCGCCAACTTGGGCATCACGCAACGCCTGTTTGCGGCGCACGCCAATCACGGCGCCGACCCTGAAGGCACCTATACCTGGTATGTCGCGCGCCGCCGCTAGCGCCGCGCATTAACCCTGGCGTCATCTGCACACAGGCGCGCTATCGTGCGCTACGATAAAATCAGGCGTGGCCTCAGCAGGCCATTCGCCCTATGCCCGAACCCAGTCTGCTCGATTACCTGAAAGCACTCCTGCGCGGCCAGCAGCCGCCGGCCATTCCGCCGCTGCCAAGCGGCAAGGGCCGCCGCACCCGCCTGCGCCCCGCAGCCACGTCGGCGCGCAGGCCGCGCAGCAAGGCGGCTGCACCTGCCTTCACGCTGGCTCAGCTGCCCTGGCGCAGCCTGGGCGCGGTACTGCTATTCCTGGCCGGGCAAGCCTTGCTCAGCCTGGCGGGCAGCAGCCCGGCCACGCTGGCCTTGGCCGTGCCCCTATGGGTGCTGGCGCTGGGCCTGGCTATCTGGGCCAACCGGCACGGCGAATGGGCGCTGCCGGCTTTGCAGCCCGCCGCGGCCAATAAGGCCGCGCTGAGTTTCCGGCGCACGCCGTTGATTGTAGCGGCAGTGCTGTTTGTGCTCACCTTTTTGCTCAGCGGGCACAACCGCTTCAATTTGCTCAATGTCGTGTGCTGGCTGGGTGCGCTGGGCAGCCTGCTGTATGCCTTTTGGCAGCCCGGCCCGCGGCGCCCAGGCTGGCGCACGCGCTGGGCGGCGTTTTGGGCCCAGCCCGAGTTCACCTTGCGCGTGGGGCGGCATACATTGCTGCTGTTGCTGCTCGGCGCCTTGATCCTGGCGGTGCGCTTGTACGCGCTGCGCAGCGCGCCGCCCGAAATGGTCAGTGATCATGCCGAAATGCTGCTTGATCTGCTGGATATTCGTAATGGCCAAGCGGCGATCTTCTTTGAGCGCAATACCGGGCGCGAGCCGCTGCCGTTTTATCTGGCGGCATGGGTGGGCCGCTGGTTTGGTACCGGGGTCAGCTTTCTGACGCTCAAGCTCACCAGTACGCTGGCTTCACTGGCTGGTTTGGTGTTCATGTACTTGATGGGCGAAGAGTTGGGCGGCCGCCGGGTGGGCGTATTCACCCTGGCACTGGCTGGCCTGGCGTACTGGCCCAACGTGCTCGCCCATCTCGGCTTGAACTTCTATTGGTACGCCACGCTTACTGCACCCACGCTTTACTTTTTGCTGCGCGGCATACGCCGCGGCCAGCTTAACGACTATTTGCTGGCCGGCGTGTGCCTGGGCATCGGCTTGAATGGCTACACCGCCTTTCGCATCGTGCCGCTGGTGGCCGCTGCCGCGCTAGCCATCTTCCTGCTGCATCGCAGCAGCGCCAGCCTGCGCAACCGCGCCATCACGGGTGCTTTGCTGCTCTTGGTGGTGGCGTTGGTGGCCACCACGCCGCTACTACGCTACTCCATCGATCATCTCTTGGTAGCCAACCAGCGCATTCTGACCCGGCTGGGTGAAGCCGAGCGCGCCTACCCCGGCCCGGTGGGTTTCATCCTGCTGAGCAACATGCTCAAGGGATTGGGGCTATTCAACTACTCCGGCGGCAGTCAGTGGGTGGTGGGCACTGTGCGCAGCCCGGCCTTTGACCTGTTCACTGCCACGCTGCTCTTGCTGGGGGTGTGCTTCACGGCGATGCGCTATGCACGCCAGCGCCAATGGCAGGATCTGTTTCTGCTGCTCAGCCTGCCCTTGCTCCTCTTGCCGTCTACGTTGTCCCTGGCATTTCCGGAGGAGAACCCGGCGATGAACCGCGCCAGTGGCGCCTGGGTGCCCGCCTTTGTACTCGCCGCCTTGGCGCTGGAGACTTATCTGCGCAGCCTGGGCCAGCGCCTGGCGCCCAAACGTGCCGCTGCAAGCCAGCTCGCCGCCGCCGGGCTGCTGGCGCTGGTGGCCGCCAGCAATCTGGGACTGTTCAACCAATACACGCGTGCCTATCGCGCCAATTCCTGGAACAGTGCTGAAATGGGCGCGGTGATCGCTGATTTCGCCGCTAGCTTCGGCTCATTGGAGAGCGCCTGGGTGGTGGCGTACCCGCACTGGGTGGATACGCGCCTGGTGGCGATGGAGGCCAACAACCCGGGGCGCGATTACGCCATCTGGCCCGAGCAGTTGACCCAAACGGCGAGCGTGGCCGCGCCGCGGCTATACATTCTGAAACCAGAGGATACACTGGCGCTCAGCACCCTGCAGCAATTGTTCCCGCAGGGCGTGCTGACCACGTACACCAGCCAAGTGGCCTCACGTGATTTCTATCTCTATCTGGTGGCGAACAACTAACCCATGCCCAAGCACACCTACCGCATTCCGCAATGGCTGTATCAGGCCGCCCTGGTGGCCTTGTTGCTGGCCGCCGCTACCCTGCGCCTGGCGGGGCTGGATTGGGACGAGAGCCGCCACTTGCACCCCGATGAGCGCTTTCTGACCCAGGTAGCCGCGGCGCTGCACAGTGTCCCCAGCCTCGGCGAATACTTCAACACGGCCAGCTCCACGCTGAATCCCAGCAATGCCGGGTTTAGCTTCTTTGTCTACGGCACGCTGCCAGTGGTCTTGGTGCGCTATGTCGGCGAGTGGACCCAGATGACCGGTTACGACTCCATCTATCTGGTCGGGCGCGTGCTTTCCGCCCTGGCCGATGTCGGCGTGATCGCCATGGTGTACTTCACCGCCCGGCGCCTGTTTGATCGCCGGGTCGGCTTGCTGGCGGCGGCCTTCTACAGCGTCTCCGTCATGGCGATCCAGCAATCGCATTTTTGGACAGTGGACAATTTTGTCAACCTGTTCACTGTCATCACGGTGTATTTCGCCGTGCGCGTGGCCACTCCCTCCACCAAAGCCAAGGGGCGCTTTGACCTGTGGGATTTCGTGTGGTTCGGCGTGGCGTTGGGCAGCGCCATGGCTTCCAAAGTCAGCGTGGGCCTGGTGTGCCTCACCTTGCCGATCGCCGTGATCATTCGGGTGCAGGCGATGGAGGCCGAGTGGCGCGAGGCGCAGCTTGGCAAGGGTGTGCTGTATACGCTGATGGCGGCCGGGCTGAGCCTGCTGGCCTTCCGCATTTTTCAGCCTTATGCCTTCATCGGCCTACGCCTCAACCCTGAGTGGGTTGAGACTATGCGCCAGCTTGCCGCCCAGGTGAGCGGCGATGCCGATTGGCCGCCCTCGATGCAATGGGCGCGCCGCCCGCTGTGGTTCGGCTTGCAAAACATTGTGCGCTGGGGGCTGGGTTGGCCACTGGCGATCACTAGCTGGCTGGGCTTTGGCTGGGCAGCCTGGCGCGCCCTTAAAGGCGAGTGGCTCAAGCCGTACTTTGTGGTTTTGGCTTGGGGCCTGATCTATTTTGTGCAACAGTCGCTGGCCTTCAACCCCACCATGCGCTATTTTCTGCCGCTGTACCCAATGCTGGCGATCTTGGGCGCCTGGGGCATTTTTGAGCTGTGGCGGTTGGCCGCGGCGCGCCGCGGCGCAGCGGCGCCTGCCAGCCGCTGGCTGCGTGCCGCCGCGCTGGGCCTGGGCGTGCTGGGCGTGGTGGGTGGCCTGCTATGGTCGCTGGCCTTCGTCCAGGTCTACCTGCAGCCGCACGCCCGCGTGGCCGCCACGCGCTGGATCTATGACAACATCCCTGGCCCGCTGACACTCATTGTGCAAAACGAGCAGGGCACCAGCCACCAGCCGCTCTCGCTGCCCTACAACACGCGCATCCGCGCCGAAATGCCCTTGCTCACCAGCTTCTCGGCGCGCCAGGGTGGCGTGCTGACCCAGCTGGACTTCAAGACGCTGCAAACGCCGCTGGCGCTGACGCTGCGTTCGGGCGCCAGTGGCGAGGTGCTCAACGCCGATTACGGGCAGGTGGTTGATTTTGCCAACCTGCCTGTGGGTGAGACCAGCGCAGTGGCAATGGCGGTAGGCGCCACCACCTTCGCTGACCCGTTGGCCTTGTACCAATTGCATGTGCAGTTTCCGGCGGGCACAGGCAGCCTGTGGGTGGAGCGCGTGGTGGTGAGCCACTCGCAAAGCAGTGAGCTGCCGCAACAAGACGTGCTCGACGCGCCGCTACTCACCCAACTGGGCGCGGCGTTGGATCTGCAATTTGCACTGGCACCAGGCAACTTCCCTGACCAGGTGGTGCTCTACTTGCGGCCGGAGAAGGCCTTGCGGCCGGCGCCCGTGCCGCTGCGCGTGCAGCTCAGCCTGAGCCCGGATATGGCCGAGCCCCTGCTGGATACTACGTTGGCGGTGGCGCCCGGCGCCAGCCTGGCCAACGCAGCCAGCCTGCCGCTAGAGTCGCCAGTGACCCTGCAGCAAGGCATCATCTACTACTTGCAACTCAGCACACTCAATGCAACGCAGGCGATTTTGCAAGGGAGCCCGGTGGCCAACGAAACCAGTTGGGATGACGGCCTGCCCCTGCGCATCGATAGCTACGACGGCTTTGGGGGCATCTACCAGGGCGGGCTGAACTTTGAAATGTACTGGAACGAGAACGCCGAGAAGGTGCAGCGATTTCAGAGCACGCTCGATGCGGCGGACTATGTGTTCATCTCGTCCAACCGCCAATGGGGCAGCCTGCCGCGCCTGCCGGAACGCTTTCCGCTGGCGATCACTTATTACCGCGCCCTGTTAGGCTGCCCCACGGAGCGCAGCATTGAGTGGTGCTATGCCGAAGCACAGCCCGGCCAGTTCAGCGGCCAACTGGGCTTTGAGCTGGTGCAAGTGTTTGAGAACGCCCCGCACCTGGGCGGTTGGAGCTTCAACGACCAATGGGCCGAAGAAGCCTTCACCGTCTACGACCATCCCAAGGTGCTGATCTTCAAAAAGACCGCCGCCTACGACCCGGCCGCGGTGGCCGCCATTCTGGCCAGCGCTCCGGTAGACCAGGCGGTCAACCTCACCCCGAAGCAAGCCTCGGGTGGTGTGCCGCCCACGCTGATGCTGCCCGCCGACCGGCTGGCAGAGCAGCAGGCCGGCGGCACCTGGGCGGCGTTGTTCAGCCGCCAGGCCTGGGTCAATGCTGCGCCATGGGTCAGCCTGGTGGTGTGGTATCTGGCGCTGGGCGTGCTGGGCGTGCTGGCGTATCCCTTGGTGCGCTGGGCTCTGCCCGGCCTGCGGGATGGCGGCTACCCGTTTGCGCGCTTGGCAGGGTTACTGCTGCTGGCCTATCTGGGCTGGCTGGGCGGCTCGCTGGGGCTGAGCTTCAGCCGCGCCTGGCTGGCCGTGTGCGCACTGCTGATCGGCTTGTTGGGCGTGCTGGCGGCCCGGCCACAATGGCCGCAGATCAAGGCGGAGTGGAAGAGCCAGCGTGCCATGTTCCTGCGCACCGAGGCGTTGTTCCTCGGCTTCTTCCTCATCATGCTGCTGATCCGTCTGGGCAATCCTGATTTATGGCACCCTGCCAAAGGCGGCGAGAAGCCGATGGATTTTGCCTATTTCAACGCGGTGCTCAAGAGCAGCAGCTTCCCCGCGTATGACCCGTGGTTCGCCGGCGGCTATATCAATTACTACTATTACGGCTTTGTATTGGTCGGCGCCCTGGTCAAGCTGCTCGGCATTATCCCCGCGGTGGCCTACAACCTGATCCTGCCCAGCTTGTTCGCCATGCTGGCCTTGGGGGCCTATAGCGTCGCATGGAATCTGTGGGCCGCCTGGCAGGCACGCCAGGCGGTGGCGGCGCGCGGCCCGGGTGCGCATGCCGTGGGTTTGAGCGCCGCGCTGGCCAGTGTGCTGCTGGGCAACCTGGGCAGCATTCAAATGATCTTGCAGGGCTACGCGCGGCTGGGCGGCGGCGGGGCCGCGTTGGAAGGCGTGGGCACACTAACCCAGCTGGGCTGGATGCTACGCGGGCTGGCCCTCTCGCTGACCGGGACGCCGCTGCCGTATGGCTTGGGCGAGTGGTATTGGAACCCGACGCGCATCTTCCCCGCTCCGGGCGAATCGGCGCCGATCACTGAATTCCCGTTGTTCACCTTCACCTACGCCGATCTGCACGCTCACATGATCGCCCTGCCGGTCACATTGCTGGCGCTGGCCTGGGCGCTCTCGGCGGTGCTCAGCGGCGGGTGGGGCACGGCACGCGCCCAACGCGGGCTGCGCGGCGCGCTGCAACTGGCCTGGGTCTTCGTTTTTGGCGGCATCGTCATCGGCAGCTTGCGCCCGATCAACACCTGGGATCTGCCGGTCTACGCGCTCTTGGCGGCGCTGGCTGCGGGCTATGCCTTGTGGCGTTACCTGCCGCGTAGCACGGCGCAGGGCTTGCCGCGCAGCCTGAAGATGCTGGCCGGGCCGCTGGTGCTGGCGGCGTTGTGCTACCTGGCCTATGTGCCGTTTGGCTGGTGGTATCGCCAGGGCTACAGCTCTCTGCGCGTGTGGGATGGTGTTCACGTGGCCTTTGGGCCTTACTTTACGCATTGGGGCGTGTTCCTCTTTTTCCTGGTGGCCTGGCTGGCCTGGGAGACGCGCCAATGGCTGGCCAGTACGCCGCTTTCCTCGGTGCGCAAGCTCGAGGGCTATGTGTGGGCGCTGCCCCTGGGCGCGCTAGCTATTTTCCTGATCTTGTTTGCCCTGCAGATTCTCGGCGTGGTGGTGGGCTGGTTGCTGGTGCCCCTGCTGCTGTGGATCGGTGCGCTGTTCCTGCGCCCCGGCCAGGATGAAAGCAAGCGGCTGGTGCTGTTCTTGAGTGGCACGGCGGTCTTCCTGACCTTGTTTGTGGAAGTGATGGTGCTGAAAGGCGACATCTCGCGCATGAACACGGTCTTCAAGTTTTATATGCAAGCCTGGACGTTGCTGGCGCTGTGCGCCAGCCTGGCGGCGGCTTGGTGTTGGCAGGCCCTGCCGCACTGGTCACCCAATTGGCGCGGCGTGTGGCAGGGCCTGGCCACGCTGTTGCTGGCCTGCGCGGCATTGTTCCTGCTACTGGGCGTCACCGCCAAGATCAGAGACCGCATGGCGGAGGGTAGCCCGCACACCCTCGACGGCATGGCGTATATGCAAAATGCCGTGTACTACGAAGCCGATCGCGTGCTGATGCTCAGTGAAGATTACGCCGCCATCCGCTGGATGCAAGACCACGTCAACGGTTCGCCGGTGATCATGGAAGGTTACGTCAGCGAGTACCGCTGGGGGGCGCGCTATTCCATCTATACCGGGTTGCCGGCGGTGCTGGGCTGGAACCATCACCAACGCCAGCAGCGCGAGTTTGTGCCCGGCAATGATGTCTGGGGGCGCATGGGCGATGTCAATCTATTTTACGAAACCACGGATCTGACCCAAGCCGAGAACCTGCTGGCCAAGTACGCCGTGCGCTACATTGTGGTGGGCCAGATGGAGCAAGCCGTGTATTCCGCGGAGGGTCTGACCAAGTTCGCCGCGGCCGAGGGGCGCCTGTGGCAGGAAGTTTTCCGCGTTGGCGATACGGCCATCTATGAAGTGCTGGAACGCTGATGGGTGAGTTGTGGAGCGCCCTGGCCTGGTATCTGGCGCTGGCCGGCCTGAGCTGGCTGGTGCTGCCGCTGGCCTATCGTTGGTTCCCAGCCCTGGCCGAGCGTGGCTATGGCTTTTTGCGCCCGCTGGCGCTGCTGCTGTGGGGCTTTGTGTTCTGGCTGTTGGGCAGCCTGGGCTTGCTGGCCAACGACGTGCCGAGTTTGCTCTTGGCCTTGCTGCTGCTGGCCGGCCTCAGCGCCTGGGCGGCGCGGCAACTGCCCGCGGGGCACTTGGGCGCATGGCTGCGCGAGCAGCGCAGCCAGATCGTAGCGACCGAGCTGGTGTTCCTGCTCAGCTTCGGCTTCATGTTATGGATGCGCGCCAGTTACCCGCGCATCGAAGGCACCGAGAAGCCGATGGAGCTGGCCTTCATCAATGCCATCTTGCGCTCGCCCAGCCTGCCGCCGCATGACCCGTGGCTGGCGGGATACTCCATCTCCTACTATTACTTCGGCTACCTGATGGTAGCCATGCTGGCCAAGCTGCTGGGTGTGGCCGGCGCGGTGGCCTTCAACCTGGGGATTGCCAGCGTGTTTGCCATGGGCGCCGCCGCCGCCTATGGGCTGGTGTTCAACTTGCTGGCCCAGCACGCGCCGGCGCGCTACGGCACGCTGCGCTGGCTGGCGGGCCTGGCCCCGCTGCTGATGCTGGTGATGGGCAACGCCGAAGGCTTGCTGGAGATTGCCCATGCGCGCCATCTATTTTGGCAAACCGATGCGAGCGGCCAGGCGCAGTCAGCGGTGTGGGCCTGGCTGGATGTCAAAGACCTGGTGAACCCGCCCAACGAGGCGCCGCGTTGGGCCCCACGCTACTTCGATACCTCGTACTGGTGGTGGTGGCGCGCCTCACGCGTGATCAATGACCGCAATCTCCTCGGCCAGGAGCAAGAGCTGATCGATGAGTTCCCGGCTTTTTCTTTTGTGCTGGGAGATTTGCATCCGCATGTGTTTTCGATCCCCTTTGTGCTGCTGGCCGTGGGGTTGGCTTACAACACCTATCGCGGCGGTAACGAAAGCAAGCGGCCGCTGCTGGGGCTGTATGTTGAGGATGGCGCCAACGATTGGCGCCAATTGCTCCAGCGCCACCCTGGCGCCGGCCGCCGGCCGCTGATCGATGTGTACATTCAGCCGGAGGCGATCCTGCTGGCCGCTTTGGTGATCGGCGCGCTGGCCTTCATCAATTTTTGGGATCTGCCGATCTATGCCGGTGTGCTGGCGGCGGCGTATGCCCTCCGCCGGGCGCAGGCTCACGGCTGGGCCATGGCGCGGCTGGGCGAATTTATGAGTCTGCTGCTGGTGGTGGTGGGCTTGGGCGTTTTGCTGTTTGTGCCCTTCTTTGTCGGCTTCAGTTCGCAGGCGGGCGGCATCTTGCCCAACCTGATCAACCCGACGCGCGGGGTGCAGCTTTGGATCATGTTCCTGCCCCTGTGGGCGCCGCTGCTGCTGTGGGCGCTGGTGCAGTGGCGCACCCGCCCCGCCAGCCTGTTGCTGCGGGCAGGTTTGGGGGGGCTGGGGTTTGTGCTGGCCCTGTGGGGCGCGTCGCTATTGATGGCGCGGGTGTATGCCGGCGCGCTGGGCAACACACCCCTCGGCGCGGCGATCCTCACCGGCTTTGGCGCCGCTGATCTGCCCAGCCTGTTGGCGGCGGCACTGCAACGCCGCGCCGCCGCAGCGGGGGGTTGGCTCAGCCTGGCGCTGATGCTCGGGCTGCTAGGCGGCTTGCTGGCCTGGCCCGCTAAGCCTGCTGGCCGCGGCCCGGCGCACTCCGCCAGCCAGTTTGCGTTGCTGCTGGCCTTAGTGGGCGCCTTGCTGGTGACCGCACCAGAGTTCGTTTACTTGCGCGATCAGTTTGGCACGCGCATGAACACGGTGTTCAAGTTCTACTACCAGGCCTGGCTGCTGTGGAGCGTGGCGGCCGCGTTTGCGCTCGGTAGCTTATGGTTGGCTGGGCACAAGTCACTACGCCGCACGGCGGCGTGGGCCGCCCTGCTGCTGGCGCTGGGCGCCGGGCTGGTGTTCCCACTGTATGCCTTTGCCGATCTGGCCAGCCGCCCCGAAGGCCAGGCGTTGAGCCTGGATGGCAGCGCTTACCTGCCCGCCGACGCGCGCGCGGCGATCGCCTGGTTGCAGACGGCCGATCCCGGCGTGATAGCAGAGGCGGTGGGCGGCAGCTACACCGGCTACGCGCGCTACGCCACGTTCAGTGGCCTGCCGGGTGTGCTCGGCTGGCCGGGGCACGAGAGCCAGTGGCGCGCGGGGGAGTATGAGCGCGAACGCGAAGAAGCCGTGCGCACGCTGTATGCCAGCAGCCAGTGGCCGCTGGCGGCGGAAATTCTGCAGCGCTATGACGTGCACTATGTCATCGTGGGTGATCTCGAGCGCAACGCTTACCCGGTGAACGAAGCCAAATTCCAGGCACGCTTGTCCGTGGCCTTTCAAAACGATTCAGTCACTATTTACGCGGTGCCTTAGTGAGTCGCCGCGCAGGGGCAGACAGCGCCGACTATAATCTGCGGGATATGGCGCGCCGCCCCTCCTTAACCCTTGAAGTTGCAGCCTACGTATTGATCCTTGTTGTGGCCGCCTGGCTGCGCTTCGGGCAACTGGGCAGCCTGCCGCTAAATGACTTTGAGGCCCGCGCTGCCTTGCCTGCCTTTGAGTTGGCCCAGACGGGCACAACTACTTTGGGGGCGCAACCGGGCTATAGCCTGCTGACCGCACTGACCTTCTCCCTGAGCGGTAGCAATGAATGGTTGGCACGCTTATGGCCGGCCGTGCTGGGCCTGGCGCTGGTGGCGCTGCCCTACGCGTGGCGCAACCGGCTGGGGCGGCGTACCGCCTTGGTGCTGGCGCTGGGCTTGGCCTTGGATCCGGGCCTGGTGGCGTTGTCGCGGCTGGCCTCCGGTGCCATGTTGGCCTTGGCGGGGCTGCTGTTGGCGGCTAGCGCCTGGGCGGCCGGGCGGCACAGGTTGGCTGGCGCTTTTGTGGGGCTGGGCTTGCTGGCCGCGCCGGCGGCATATATTGGCGTGCTGGTTGCCCTGCTGGTGTGGGCCTTCTTCATCAGAAGTGCACTGCCTAAGGATGCTTTGGGGCCGGCCGCGCTGAGCTTGCTGGCGGTAATGCTGTTGGGCAGCAGTCTGTTCTTTCAGTTTCCCGGCGGCTTCGCCAGTGTGGCCGCGCCGCTGACCGAATTCGTGACGGGCTGGCTGCACCCCAGTGGCGTTGCCGCGGGGCGCGTGCTGTTCGCGTTAGTTGGCTACAGCGCCCCCACCTTGCTCTTGGGCATGTGGGGGGCGCTGCTCGCCTGGCGCCAGGGGCGGCGTGAGCTGCAGGCTGCCAGTTTGTTGGCGGCGGCCGCGCTGGCGTTGATCTTGCTTTACCCTGGCCGGCAGGTGGCCGATCTGATCTGGGTATTGGTGCCCTTGTGGCTACTGGCCGCCTCCGTGATCGCCAGTAGCTTGCAACTGCCTGCTAGCGAACCGCAGGCCGCCTGGGGCCATTTCGCCTTGATGGTGGTGCTGCTCAGTTTTTGGGTGCTCTCGTTGGCGCGCATTCCGCAACTGGCCACGCTGCCAGAGGCGGTGCGGCCGGCGCTGTTTATCGCCGCCGGCGTGGTGGTGCTAGCGGCGGTGGTGACCTTGCTGGTGGCGCTGGGCTGGTCTGCCCGCGCGGCGCGTGACGGCCTGGTGTGGAGCCTGGCCGTGTTTTGCATGCTGTTCGCGCTGGCGGGGGCCACGCGCTTTGGCAACCCCGCGGCCGGCCAGGGCGCCGAGCTTTGGTCGCCAGGGGCAGCGGCGGGCCAATTGGGCTTGCTGCGCGATAGCCTGGATGCACTCTCACTACGCGCCACGGGGCAACGCCAGGCGTTGAGCCTGGAGCTGGGTAGCCCCAGCCCGGCGCTGGCCTGGCTGGGCCGCCAATTCGCGCCGCCAGCGCAGCGCGAGGAGGCAGACTTGCTGCTCCTGCCGGCCGATGTGCAGGAACCGGCGCGCCAGCGCGCCTACCGCGGGCAGAGCTTTACCCTTTCCAGCTCCCCGGCCTGGCAGATGCTGCCTACGGATGTGATCGCGTGGTGGCTCTACCGCCAGACGCCGCAGCAGCAGGAAACCATCATTCTATGGGCGGCAGCCGATGTGCTGCCGCATGACGTGCTTACTACTTCCAGTGGAGACTTTCGCTAAATGTCCAAACCGCTCACCATCGCTATCGACGGCCCGGTCGCTTCCGGCAAATCCACCCTGGCAAAAAACCTGGCCGATGCGCTGGGTTATTTGTACTTTGACACCGGGGCGATGTATCGCGCCGTCACCCTGGCGGCGCTGAAGCGCGGCGTGACACTGGATGATCAGCCGGCGGTGGAAGCCTTGGCACACGCGGTGGAGATCGATCTGCGCCCGGCCAGCGTGGCGGACCAACGCCTCTACGATGTGCTGCTGGATGGCGAGGATTGCACCTGGCAACTGCGCCAGCCGGATGTAGAGGCGCACGTCTCGCAAGTCTCGGCGTATGCCGGGGTGCGTAGTGCGCTCACCGAACAGCAGCGCCGCATTGGTCTGCGCGGTGGCGTGGTGATGGCGGGGCGCGATATTGGCACGGTGGTGCTGCCGGAGGCGGACCCCAAGATCTTCCTCACCGCCTCGCAAGAGGAGCGTGCCCGCCGCCGTTTTGAAGAATTGCACGCGCGCGGGGACAGCACGCCCTATGCAGACGTGCTAGAGTCGCTCAAGCAGCGTGATGCCTATGACACCAGCCGCGCAGTGGCCCCGTTGCGGGCGGCGGCAGATGCGATCACCCTCGTATCGGATGGGATGCAAGCCAGCGAAGTATTAGAAGAAGCGCTGGCCCTGGTGCGCACACGGCAGGCAGAGCTGGCCAACGGGACGTGAGCTACACTTTTCTGCAATTTTTTCCCTTTCTGAGCATTTTGCCTCCGCTGGGCGGCCTGGGATGGCTGGCCTGGCTGGTGATGCTGGCCGCCGCCGTGGCGCTGGCTTGGCGCCTGGAGCGCCGTCAGGTCTTGTGGACGCGTACACAGCAGTTGCGCCTGCTGGCCCTGGTGCTGGCGGTACCGCTGACGATCCTGCTGCTGACTGTGCGCCTGGCCCCAGGGGCGGCGCTGCCTATCCCAGAGCTGGGCATGCCGGCGCGGGGCGCGCTGCTGGCGCCGTTGCTGGCGCTGCCCTGGATGCTGGCGCTGGTGTGGTTCGGGGCGCGCGCCGCGCTGCCGCTGGCAGCGCTGGGCGGCTTGCTGCTGGCTACTGCGGATACGCGCAGCCCATTTACCGCGTTGGAATTTGCCTTGCTGGCCGGCGCCTTCGCCTTTTTGCGCAGCCAACGCTACAGCACTACGCTGTTCGCCTGGCTGCGTAAGCCGTGGGTGGCGGCGGCGCTGCTCTCGCTGCTGTATCCGTTTATCTATTTGGCCAGTGCCTTCTTTTGGGTCTCGCCCAGTTGGTTAGTGAGCCTGGATTTTGCGCTCTCGCGCCTGGGCGGTGCCACACTGGCTGCAGGCGTGCCGCTGTGGCTGGGAGCGCTGCTGTTGCAGTTGGCTTTGGCGCGCTGGCCGCAATGGGAGCGGCCGAACACGCACAGTGCCCAGCCGGCGCCCAGCGAACGCAGCCTGGAAGCGCGTTTTCTGTTTGCCCTGGTGCCGCTGGCCCTGATCGCCTTTGTGGCTATGGGTGCGCTGACCTGGTGGGCGGCTGGGCGCAGCGCCCAGCAATTATTCGCCGATCGTATCGATAACAATGTACAGATTGCGGCCGGCGCGGTGCCCTTTGTATTGGAAACCGGCCAAAGTTTGATGCAACAACTGGCCGCGGATGGGCGCCTGGCAGATGCGCCGCCCGCGCAGGCGCTGGATGTGTTGCAGAGCCATCTGAGCAGCATTCCCTATTTTGAGCAACTGACCCTGCTGGATAGCGGCGGCAACGTGGTGGCGGGCACGCCACTGAGCGAATACAGCCGCTTGCAGCCCAGCCCGGCCGAGCTGGATGCGGTGGGGTTGGCGCTGCAAGGCGTGAACCTGCAACTGGTCAGCGCAGCGCCCAGCAGCGCCCAGCCTGATAGCGCGCAACTGGTCTTTGTGGCCGCGGTGCGCAACAGCAATCAGCAAGTGCGCAATGTATTGGTGGGGCGCACCGTGCTGGCCAGTAATCCCTTTGCGCGTCCGGTGGCGCAAAGCCTCGAGAGCATCAATGCTTTAGGGGCTCAGGCGTTCTTGTTGGATGGACAAGGCCAGATCGTCATGGCGCCGTTCAGTGCGGCATTGTTGCAGCCTTACCAAGTGAACGCTAATGCGCCCGCATACGAAGAAGTGGCCGTTGACGGCACGCGTATGTGGGTACGCTACCAGCCTGCGGCGGGTAGCAACTGGGCGGTGCTGGTGCGCTGGCCGCTGCGGCTTTCGCAGCAGCAGGCCCTGCGCGTAGCGCTGCCGATGCTGGGCGTGCTGCTGCTGCTGGCGGCGGTGGCGTATGCCACGCTGCGCAGCCGGCTGCGCAGCGTAAGCCAATCCTTGCAGACCCTGGCCGCCGAAACGCAGCGCATCGCTGCCGGCGATTTGCGCGCCCCGCTTTCGATCACGGGCAGCGATGAGATCGGCCGGCTGGGCTCCGCCTTTGAAGTCATGCGGCGCGCCGTGCTCTCGCGCGCCGAAGAATCGCAACGCTTGCTGGCGCTCAGCCACGGCCTCTCCTCGAGCCTCGAGGTGCGCAGCCATATCGAACCCTTGCTGGAGGCCGCGCTGGCGGCCGGGGCATCCTTGGCACGGCTGGTCTTTCTCAACGAGGGCGGCGGCAGTGGCGTTAGCTTTGGCCAGGGCGAAGGGCATGAGCGCTATGAAGCGCTGGATGCACAGATCCTGGCGCTTACCCGCGCTCAGGATCAAGTGCTCTTGAGCAACCCGGCACGGGCACGCTTGAAAGTGGAGAAGGGTACGCCCTATCCCGGCTCGGTGGCGGCCTTTGCCCTTAAAGATGGCCGCAAGCAACTGGGCGCCTTGTGGCTGGCCTACGATCAGCCGCAACGCTTTGAAGACAGCACGCGCCACTATCTGGAGAGCTTGGCTGCCCAGGCTTCGGCGGCGGCCAGCAATGCCGGCCAATACCTGCAGGCACGCCTGGGCCAGCAACGCCTGGAGGCGGTGCTGGCGGCGGACGGGCAGCCATTGCTGTTGCTGGATGCTGGCCAGCGGCTGGTGTTCGCCAACCCGGCGGCCAGCCGCGTACTGCGGCTGCGGGCCGGGCTGGCCGCGGGAACGGCGATGGAGCAGGCCATCACTCACCCGGAACTCCAGCGCTTTTTGCGCCTGGCCGGTGCCCGGCCGCAGAGCGCGCAGCTGCGCATTGAGCAAGCTGCTTATCACGCCGAGTTGAACCCGCTATGGGATGGCGCAGAGCTGCTGGGCTTTGTGTGCCGCTTGGAGGATGTCACCCGCAGCCAGCAGCAGAAGGCCGCCGAACGCGAGGTGCTGAGCACCGTGGGGCATGATCTGCAAGACCCGTTGCAAATGGTGGCTGGCTACCTCACCATGGTGCGCATGTTAGGCCCACTGAACGAGCAGCAAGAGGGCTATGTGCACAAGATCGAGGCCAGCGTGGAGCAGATCACGCGCCTGGCGGCCAGCCTGCTGGCTGTCGATCGCATCCAGGAAGCCGAAGGCTTGCGCGTGGAAGAATTTGCCCTGGCGGGCCTGCTGCAGGCGGCGGCGGGCGAAGTGGAGGCGCAAGCCCGCCAGAAGCAGATCGAGCTGGTGTTGGATCCGGTGGAGGGCCACGAACGCCTGCTGGGCGCCGACCGTACCCTGTTGCAGCGTGCCCTGGTGAACCTGCTCGACAATGCCATTCGCTTTAGTGCGCGCGGCCGCACAGTGCGCCTGGCAGCGAAGTACTCCACCAGCAAAGTGACCTTGAGCGTCAAGGATAGTGGGGTGGGTATTGCACCGGTAGATCTGCCGCTGATCTTTACACGCCGCGAGGGCCAACCTGCCTCCGGCCTTTCAATTGCCCATTCCATCGTCGAGCGCCATAAGGGCCGCGCCTGGGCCGAAAGTGAGCTCGGCCTGGGCAGCACCTTCTATATTGAATTGCCCTTAAGTTAGGTGTACAATGAATCGAGCGAGTTGCCAGGCGCTGGCGCTTGACTCTGCAAATCCCATTGGTATAATTCTTCACGATATAAAATCGAATACTGTGCTAGACGAGCAAGCGCTTTGAGAAATGTCTCTAAGCGCTTGCTTTGGTTTGTCTCTAAAATAGCACAATTGTTCGATTATTCAAACTAAACAGCAAAGCGAGTAGTGGTGTACCTGGCTGGGTCACAGGTCTAAATCCAGGGGGCGAGGAAGACGCCAGATACGCTGCCGCTACGCTTTTCGCCGTAATCAAACCGTTTTTGGAGGCCGCACATATGGAAACAAAGGGATTGCGTGCATTGCGCATTAGCTTGGCCTCGCCCGAGACCATTCGCAGTTGGTCCTATGGCGAAGTGCTCAAGCCGGAGACGATCAACTACCGCCGCTTGCGCCCGGAGAAGGATGGCCTCTTTGATGAAGCCATCTTTGGCCCCACGCGTGACTGGCAGTGTTACTGCGGCAAGTACAAGAACATCCGCTACAAAGGCATCATTTGTGACAAGTGTGGCGTAGAAGTTACCCGCTCCTCGGTGCGCCGTGAGCGCATGGGCCACATCTCGCTGGCCGCCCCGGTGGCGCATGTGTGGTACACGCGCCGCGTACCCTCTTACCTCGGCTTGCTGCTCGATATTTCGCGCCGCAACCTGGACCGCGTGCTGTACTTTGCGCAATATGTCGTCACCTATGTAGACGAAGACGCGCGCCAGAAGGCTTTGGCCCGCCTGGACGAAGAGATCAGCTCGGCAGAGAAAGAGCACGCCGCGCAGATCAACGCTCAGATCGCCGCTGCCAAGCAGCAACGCGACGAGAAACTGGGCAAGCTGGAAGAGCGTACCAAGGAAATCGAAGGCCGCTATGACGAAGAGCTGGCCGCCAAGATCGACCCGGTGATCAAAGAAGGCCAACGCGTCGAGACCAAGCTGCAAGAGCAGATGGGCACGGCGGTGAAGGCCGCCATCACCTTCAGCGCCATCAAGGGCAACTTGGTGAAGGCTGGTGAGGTGGTGGAGAACAAGCACCTCGCCCGCGTGCAGGAGATCGTCAAAGACTTCCTGGAAGACAACGAAAAGAAGATCGGCGAGAAGAAGCAAGCCGAACTGGAACGCATTGCAGTGGAGAAGGCCAGCATCAAGGCTGAATCCGAACTGGCGATGAACAACCTGCGTGACTCGCTGGATGAAAAAGTCTCCAGCAATGAGCACGAAGACCAGGTGCGCACCCGCGAAGAGCTGGAAGACCTGCGCCCGATGACCTTCATGGGCGAGAACCGCTACCGCGAGCTGCGCGCCCGCTACGGCCAGGTGTTCCGCGCCGACATGGGCGCCGAGGCCTTCTATGACATCCTCGAACGTCTCGACCTCGACCGCCTGAGCGAAGAACTCTGGAAGGAACTGCGCACCTCGCGCAGCAAGCAGCGCCGCCGCAAGGCCACCAACCGCCTGCGCGTGGTGGAGGCCTTCCGCCGCTCGAGCAACCGCCCGGAGTGGATGATCCTCACCGTATTGCCGGTCATCCCGCCCGACCTGCGCCCGATGGTGCAGTTGGACGGTGGCCGCTTTGCGACCTCTGACCTGAATGACCTGTATCGCCGCGTGATCAACCGCAACAACCGCCTCAAGCGTCTGCTCGAGCTGGGTGCGCCGGACGTGATCGTGCGCAACGAGAAGCGCATGCTGCAGGAAGCGGTCGACTCGCTGATCGATAACTCGCAGCGCGGCAAGGCGCTCTCGCGCCGTGGCCGCCGCGAACTAAAATCCCTGAGCGATCTGCTCAAGGGCAAGAAGGGCCGCTTCCGCCGCAACCTGTTGGGTAAGCGTGTGGATTACTCCGGCCGTTCCGTGATCGTGGTTGGCCCGCAGCTCAAGCTGTACCAGTGCGGTCTGCCCAAGAGCATGGCGCTGGAGCTGTACAAGCCCTTCGTCATCTCGCGTTTGGTGAGCGCCAACTACGCTGCTAACGTCAAGGGCGCCAAGCGCATCATTGACCGCAATCGCCCCGAAGTGTACGAAGTGCTCGAGGAGGTCATCAAAGACCGCCCCGTACTGCTCAACCGTGCGCCAACCCTGCACCGCCTCGGCATCCAGGCTTTCGAGCCGATCCTGATCGAAGGTAGCGCCATCCAACTGCACCCGCTGGTGACCACCGCCTTCAACGCGGACTTTGACGGTGACCAGATGGCCGTGCACGTACCGCTTTCACAGAAAGCGGTGTGGGAAGCGCGCGAACTGATGCTCTCCACCAAAAACTTGCTCAAGCCCGCCGACGGCGAGCCGATCATTGGCCCCTCCAAGGACATGGTCTTGGGCGTGTACTACCTCAGCATGCAGCCCAAGCCGCTGCCCGGCAAGCAACAGCCGCGCGTGTTTGGCGATATGGACGAAGTGTTGATGGTCTACCAGCTCGGCCAGTTGGACGTGCATTCGCCGATCCGCCTGCGCGCCGAGACCTGGTATGGCGAGGACAACAAGCGCTTGCCGGCGGCCGAGACGCGCTTCCTGGATACCACGGTTGGCCGCGTGTTGCTCAACCTGGAATTGGAGCCTGAGATCCGCTTTGTCAACAAAGTGATTGACAAGGGGGGGATCAAGGACCTGATCGCTGAGCTGCTCGAAGTGACCGGTGACGAAAAGCGCACCACCGATGTGGCTGACCGGGTGAAGGACATTGGCTTCCGCTATGCCACGCGCTCGGGTACCACCATCGCCATTTCTGACATCACCATCCCCGATGAGAAAGAGGGCATCGTGGCGGCGGCGATGGAGCGCGAGCAGGCCGTGGAGGAAGACTTCCGCCGTGGCTTGCTGACCGAGCAAGAGCAGAACGAACGAGTGATTGAGATCTGGCAGGAAACCACCAATACGGTGGCGAGCGCCGTGCGCAAGAGCATGGACGAGAACGGCAACCTGGCCACCATGGCCAACTCCGGCGCCACCAAGGGTGGCTTCAGCTCCATCTCGCAGTTGGCCGGTATGCGCGGCATGATGGCTGACCCTTCGGGGCGCATTATCCCGCTGCCGATCCGTTCCAACTTCCGCGAGGGCTTGACCACGCTGGAATACTTCATCTCCACCCACGGTTCGCGCAAGGGTCTGGCGGATACCGCGCTGCGTACGGCGGATGCCGGTTACCTCACCCGCCGTCTGGTGGATGTGGCGCAGGACGTCATCACCACCATCGAAGACTGTGGCACCGACGAAGGCATCTGGATGCGCTCGGCGGATGACGTCGCTGACCAATCGCTGGCCAGCCGCATCTTTGGCCGCGTGGCCGCCCACAACATCGCTGACCCGAACACCGGCGAGGTGCTGGTGGAGAAGGGCCAACTGCTCGACCATGACCAGACCCGCAAGGTGGCTGCTTCTGGCGTGCAGGATGTGTACGTCTACTCGCCGATGACCTGTGAAGCAGAGCAGGGCATCTGTGTCAAATGCTACGGGATGGATATGGGCCGCGGCCGTGAAGTGGCGCTGGGCGCCGCCATCGGTATCGTGGCGGCCCAATCCATCGGTGAGCCCGGTACGCAGTTGACGCTGCGTACCTTCCACACCGGTGGTGTCGCCGCCGAGTCGGACATCACCACGGGTCTGCCGCGCGTGGAGGAGCTCTTCGAAGCCCGCCGCCAACCCAAGGGTGAAGCTGTGGTGGCCGAACTGAGCGGCACGGTGGAAGTGGCGCAATCGGAGCGCTTTAGCGATCTGCGCGTCATCCGCATTCTGCATGCGGAGATGGTGCATGACGAATACGAGCTGCCCAAGGGCTACCGCATTGCGGTAGAGGATGGCAGCAAGGTGGAAGCGGGCGATGTGATCGCCTCGCTGAAGGAAGCCGAGTTGAAGGCCGAGAACGGTGGCAAAGTGCGCGTTGAGGATCGCAAGATCTTCGTTTCCTACGAGCACAAAGACTCGATCGAGTATGAAGTGCCCAACACCACGCGCATGTTGATCCCCAACGGCGCCAAGGTGGAAGCTGGCCAGGCGTTGACCGAAGGTTCGCTCAACCCGCATTCGATCCTGCGCATTCAGGGCCGTGAAGCCTGCTACATGTACTTGCTCACCGAAGTGCAGCAGGTATATCGTTCGCAAGGCCAGAACATTCACGATAAACACTTTGAAGTCATCATCCGCAAGATGATGTCCAAGGTGCAGGTCACCCGCCCGGGTGACACCGGCATGCTGCCGGGCGACTACGTCAGCCGCCTGGAGCTGCGCCACAAGAATGAGGCGCTGCTGGCTGAAGGCAAAGAGCCGGCCAAGTTTGTGGACGTGTTGCTGGGCATCACCAAGGCCTCGCTGAGCACGGACTCGTTCCTTTCGGCGGCTTCGTTCCAGCACACCATCAAGGTGTTGGCGGGCGCGGCCATCGGTGGGCAGGAAGATCCGCTGACGGGCCTGAAGGAGAACGTCATCCTCGGCAAGCTGATCCCGGCGGGCACTGGCCACGAGGCCAACGCTCACCTGCTGCCACAGCCTGAGCCGCGCAAAGAAGAATTTGCCGCGGTGGTGGCCCCGGTGGGTGAGATGGGCATCGCTGGCGATGGCTTTGGCCTGGGCGACGGGCTGACCGCATCGCCGGAGGCTCCGGCTGACCCGCTGCCCCCGAGCAGCGAAGAGTAACCAAGCATCAAAAAACGGCCTGCACATTGTGCAGGCCGTTTTTTTTATGCTGTCGGTTTGACCTAAAGGATTCCTCGCTCACGTTGTTCGCTCGGAATGACGATATGTGTGAGCTGTCATTCCGAACGAGGCCGCAGGCTGAGGAGAAATCCTTTAGGCTGCAGCGTTTAGGCTGCGAAGAATCTTTATGAATGGGTAGATGGGTGGTGCGTGTTTTGACCTAAGGGATTCCTCGCTCACGTTGTTCGTTCGGAATGACGATATGTGTGAGCTGTCATTCCGAACGAGGCCGCAGGCCGAGGAGGAATCCTTTAGGCCACAGCCTAAAGCGTACTTTAATGAACTAGAGGTTTTATCTGCGTGTATCCGCGTTTCTCTGCGGCAAAAAAAGCCGTTCACTCAATCATCAAGCACAGCATCCAGCGGCGGCAGCTCCCCGCCACAGTTTTGCGCAAACCATGCCGCCTCCGCGGCATAATTTTCACGCGCAAACTGCCGGGCAGCGTCGCCGCTGTCGGCGGCTTGCTGCAGGTTGAATACCGCGGCCGAATCCCAGTAGCGTGGCAGGGTCAGCAGCGGGTGGCCGGCGGCCAGCTCTTGCTCGCCCTGCGGGATCCAGTTGAACAGCACGGGGCCGCGTGAGTAGATCGTGAACCCCAGGCGGTAGCCGAGCTCGCTGGCCATCGCCACACCCTCGGGCGTGAAATTGCCGCCAGCCCACACGTGCGTGATCGGGCGTTGGCCGAAGTGCTCTACCAGGATGGGGATGTTGTCGCCCAACTCGCTGCGTAGGAAATCGGCGCTCAGGCCCGGGGTGATCGGAATGTGATTCAGCCCGTGGGACTGAATATCAAACACCCCGGTGGCGTTAAGGCGCTCCATCCATTCCCAAAGGCTTTCACCACTGTGCTCGCCCGGGCGGATATCCGTATCGCCAATGATCCAGGCCAGCGTAGTACCCCAGCCATACTGCTCATGCAGGGGCAGGAAGTATTCCTGGGCGGTGCCGGGGCGGCGATCATCCAGAATGAGTAACATGCT
Organism: Anaerolineales bacterium; assembly: GCA_019637755.1. Taxonomy (NCBI): domain Bacteria; kingdom Bacillati; phylum Chloroflexota; class Anaerolineae; order Anaerolineales; species Anaerolineales bacterium. The sequence continues at coordinate 924,612 of JAHBVC010000001.1, read as the reverse complement.
GCGCGCCGGGATGGCGGCGTTGCTTTCCAGGAAGGCGAGCAGTTGCTGGCTGGTGATGGTTTCAAAGCCCAGTTGGCGCGCCTTATCTACGATCTGGTAGAAAGTCACTTGGTTAATGTCTTGCGCCAGGCTGGGAGTGGCATCGCCGCGCAAAATGCTGTGATACATCAGCGCCGCAACCACCGTGCCGGGCTGGCTGTTGGCTGGGTTCCACCGTGCGGCCAAATACTGGCATTGATCGGCAATGTAGCTCACCGGCTGCACTCCGCTCAGCAGGCTACTGCTGCTGAAGCTGGCGGGCGGCGGGGCGGGCGTAGGCGTGATCGTGGGCGTGTGGGTGGCCTGCGGCGTGGGGCTGCTGGACGGGGTCAGGCTGGCCGCCGCGGTGGCGCTGGCAGCTTGGGTGGCCTGCGCCGCCGGGCCGCTGGGCAGCGTACAGGCCGCCAGCAGGCCGGCAGCCAGCGCGAGGGCAAACGTGCGGGTACTCACCCCTAAATAGTAATTGGTAAGACGCGAAGTGAATAGTGAGCAGCAATCGGGAAATCTCTACTCACCAATCCTGATATTCCCGTACCGATTACCGGGGCAACTAGCTACTGCTCACCAATCACTGCTCACGCGCTTACTTCACCGTGAAATACGTGTAATGATAGGTGATCTTGTCATTTTGAATGGCCAGCGAATCTTTACCATCCAGCACGCGGCCCTTGTTCGAGGTTGCCGTCCAGGTCAGGATGCGCAGGTTCTTCTGGGTGGTGCTGCCGGTGATCTCAAAGCGCGCCCCGGGCAAAGTGTCGCGCAGCAGCGCGTTGTACCAACGTAAGATGCCTTCGCTGCCCTGCACGGTACGTTTGGCGTTGACATGCACCCCGGCCGTGCCGTATAGCGCGGCAACCTTTACCGGGTCTTGCGAATTGAGCGCATCCAGGAAACGGATACTGATATCCGGCGTGGGCGCTGGGCCAGTGGGCCAGGGGTAGTCTTTCACCGCGTCCCACACGCCGGAGATGCGCCGGGCGTAATACCATTCCCAGAAGTTGGCGCCGCTGAGCCCGTTGTCTTTGCAGGCCTGCATGAAATCGGTGATCTGCCCGGGCGTCGGGTTCCAACTGCCATCCGGGTAGGCGGAACCGGTGGGCAGGATCGGGCGCCACACGCTGAGCGCCTGGTGCTCGCGGACCGAGCGCAGCAGTTGCGCCGCCGGGTTGCTGGCCTGGATCCAGTACACCTGCGGCATATTGATGTCGCTATATTCCAGGAAGGTTTCGAAGGGTAGCGGGCGGTGCAGCGTGGGGTAGCGATAGCTGCTGAAGCCGATGGGCGTGTTGGGCAGGCCGGCGCGCAGCGCTTGCATGTACTGGCGGGCGGGTGTTTCCATGCCCTTCTGCTTGAACTCCACCTCGGCGTTGACCACGAAACCATCCAGGCTGAACTGTTTGACGCGTTGGATCGCCATGGCCGCCTCGGCGGCCGGGTTGGTGCCGTAGATGTATTGCCAGCCCCACGGCTGGATGCCGCGAGCGCGCAATGCTGAAACTACCCCGGGCACATGGTCGAAGCCCGTGTTATCCACGTTGTATTTGTAGTTGCGGTCGGCCACCTTAATGAGTACATGGCTAAGCCCGGCTTGTTGGGCCAACTCAGCGATCTTTTGCGGATCGCCACCTTCCACCCGGCTGATGATCCAAAGGTACATCCCTTTTCCGCTAAGAATGCTCATTTCGTCACCTGCTTCCCGCGAGTGTATGCAAGGCTATTCAAGTAGACCGCACGGCGAATGGGCCTGCCGTGGCCATACCCAAATCTGGAATCAATAGTGTGTGCGTTTTGCCGCATCATCTCCCCCTCAGGTTTGCAAGTACTGTGCCAACTCTGCCCTTATGGGCGTGGGTATAGATACCAAAAAGCCCGCACCTGCGGGCTTTTTGGGTCTTTGCGTCAAGCCAGTGGATGGCGGGGAAGTTGGCCTCAGCCCTCGCCACCAGCGGCCTCGGGGTTGCCCACCAGGCCCAGCTCAGCGGCATTGGCCTGCATGGCGGCCAATACGTTGCCGGCATGCTCCCACAGCTCGATACCCAGCTCACGCGCGCCGTCTTCCATCTCTTCGCGGTTGGCTCCGGCGGCAAAGGCGCGGTCCTTCCATTTGTTCTTGATGGACTTGACTTTGACATCCAGAATGGAGCGCGAGGGGCGCACCAGCGCCACGGCGGTGATCAGGCCGGTGAGCTCATCACAGGCATACAGCGCCTTTTGCATCAGCGTGGTGCGTGGGATGTTGCTGTGGTTGGCGTGGCTGAGCACGGCTTGCACGATCTCCTCGGGCACGCCGCGTTCACGCAGGATCGGCGCACCGGCCTGCGGGTGCTGCTCCAGGGTGGGGTGGATCTCCCAGTCGAAGTCGTGCAGCAACCCGGCCACGCCCCACAGCTCAGCATCCTCGCCGTACATGGCGGCGTAGTGGCGCATGGCGGTTTCCACGCTGAGCATGTGGCGCACCAGCCCCTCGTTCTTTACATGTTCGTGCACAATCGCAAGTGCTTCGTCTCGAGTGGTCATTGGTCTGCCTTTCAATTTACTGGATTCATTCTATTACAATTTAGGTATGGCCTTTCGATTTGGAACTGTAGGGTCGCCGATCTCGGCGCCCAAGAAACCCGGCGGCAGCGTGGGCGCCGTGCAGCATATCCGCACGCTTGGGTTGGGCGCCCTGGAGTTGGGCTGGGTGCAGTCTGTGCGCGTCAGCGAGGAGACCTGCGCCGCCATTCGCCAGCAAGCCAAGCAATCAGACGTGCTGCTCAGCGTGCATGCGCCGTATTACATCAACTTGAACGCCACGTTTGAAGAGTGGCCCAATGCTCGCCGCCGTCTGATGGATGCGGCGCACTATGGCAACCTGGCCGGCGCTACCGAGATCATTTTCCATCCCGGCAGCTGCAGCGGCAAGCCGCCTGAGGAGGCGATGAAGCTGGCCAAAGCGCGCCTGCAAGATTGCGTGGCCGAGCTGCGCCGCAACCGCAACCCGGTAACCTTGCGCCCGGAGACGATGGGCAAAGGCGGCCAACTGGGCACGCTGGAAGAGAATCTGGAGATGGCCAAGGACATTCCCGGCGTGTTGCCGTGCATCGACTTTGCTCATTTGCACGCCCGCGCCGGCGATGGCAGCATGAATAGCTACGATGAGTGGATGGTGGCGTTGGGCAAGTACCGCGACGCATTGGGTGCTGAAGCGCTCAAAAACCTGAGCTGCCACCTCTCTGGCATTGCCTACACGGAGAAGGGTGAAAAGAATCATCTCACCATCGCCGAATCCGATTTCAAGCTTGAGGAACTGTTCCGCGCCCTCAAGGATATGGATTGTGGCGGGCGCATCCTGAGTGAAAGCCCGATCCTCGAAGAAGACGCGCTGCTCTACCAACGTACCTGGCAAGCGCTGGGCGGTGAAGTAATCACGGGCGAGCCAGCCGCTTGAAACTGGCCGAACGCCAGGCGCGCTTTGAGCAGCTTCAGCTTGCCATGCGCGCCTGCCGCCTATGTTTGCAGGCGGGCTACTACATCGAGCCGCCAGCGGTGACGCATGGCAGCGTAAAGGCACGCATCATGACCGTAGGCCAGGCACCCGGCGTGACCGAAGTAGTGGCCAAGCGGCCCTTCAATGCCAGTAGCGGCAAACGCCTGTTTCAGTGGCTGGGCGAGGCGGGCATCGACGAAGCCTGGTTCCGCCGCACCCAGTACATGACCTCGGTCACCAAGTGCTTCCCCGGCAAGAACAAATCCGGCGGCGGCGACCGTGCCCCTTCGCTCACCGAACAGCAAATGTGCCGCCCGTTTCTTGATGAGGAACTGGCGTTGGTGCGCCCCAAGCTCATCATCCCCATCGGCAAGATGGCCATCGAGACCTTTTACGGCCGCGGCATCGTGCTGGAGCAGGTCATCGGTACCCAGATGGAGTTGGATGGCGTGTGGTACGTGCCCCTGCCGCATCCTTCCGGCGCCAGCCGCTGGCACCAGATCGCCGAGAACCGCGAGCGTATTCAACAAGCGATTGGCTTGATCGCGGCACAGTATCGCAGGTTGTTTCCTAAAGTCAATAGCCGCAGATGAACGCGGATACACGCAGATGATGTCATTGCGAGCGCAGCGAAGCAGCCCCAAGCTAAACTGCATACTGACATGGGGATTGCTTCGTCGGCGCAGCAAAGCTGCGCACTCCTCGCAATGACGAAGTACAGCGCTCGATACAACCGCCCGACTAAAAGACCAATAGACGATTTCGATTAACTGATTAATGACTTTAAAAAAGACTACTGCTCTGAGCGCACTTGCGCCTGCGTCTGGCGGCGGCCACGCCAGCGCATGGCTGCGATCAGGCGCGGCAACACTTGCGTGTACATACTGTACACGGCGGGCTGCATCGGCAGATCCCAGGCGCCGATGTGGCGTGCTTCGTAGGCGCCTAGGCTGAGCTTGAAGCGGTACACGCCCCACATCGCGTCGGCCTCGTTGAACTCATCCGGCGCGCCCCACAGGTCATACACCTTGCAGCCGGCCTCGCGGCTGGCGCGGATAGCTTCCCATTGCAATAGATAGTTGGGCATGGTTTCGCGGTGCAGCGCACGCGACATGCCGTAGATGTACCAGGATTGCTCGCCGTAGATGAACAGCATCAGCCCGGCCACCACTTCGCCTTCCACCTCGGCCAGCAGGGGAACCAGCAGGCCGGCGTTGTAGAACTTATCCCACACGGCGCGGTAGTACTCTTCGCTGCGGATGACAAAGCCATCGCGCACCGAGGTCTCGGCGTACATTTTGTAGAAGGTGGCAAAGTCGGCCGGGGTGCCGCGGCGCACCGTGACGCCCTTTTTCTGTGAGAGACGCAAGTTATAGCGGCCCTTTTGTTTCATGGCCGCCAAGATGTCTTCTTCGCTCTTGTCGATGTCGATCAACATCGTATTGGGCATCTGCACTTGCTCGTTGGAATAGCGCCAGCCCGCCGATTTCAGCTCGGCTACAAAATCTGCTGCGGCGGGCACCACGCGCTCATCCTCAGCGCCGGGCAGGCCATACCCGTAGGCTAAATCCGGATCAATCTTGATGAAGAAGGCGCCCAGCTCCTTGGCGGTCTCGCGCAAGCCAGCCAGCACGCGGGCACGCAAGGCGGCATCGTTCCAGTCGGCCAACAGCGGCCCCTTAGGCACATACAGCATGCACAGCTCTTTGCCAATCAGCGGCAAGCGCACGCTGCGCTGCAGGATCTGGGCCGCGGCAACTAGCTTGCCATCTTGCTCCCAGGTCTTGTAATGCGCCGTCCAGCCAAAAGGCTCTTTGGCGCGCGCCCACTGCCCGGTCTGCAACAGATGCGGGCGCGGCAATTGGGAGATGAGGGCGTTCCAGGTTGCTGTATCCATTACGAGAGCGAGGTGAAGGCTGGCGGCGGCGCCTGGCCCACTTCGGAGCCGGGCAGCAGCTCGCCGAGCAGCTGTAGGATACCAGAGCTGTCGTTGGCCTCGGCCATGGCCAGCAGCTGGCTGAGTGCGGCGTGCAACTGCTCGCGGCTAGGCGCCTGTGGCTCCTGCACGCGGCGAATGTCAGGGTGGGTGGTGGCCGAGTACTCGGCGCCAGCTTCCCACAACTGCTCGCTGAGCTTCTCGCCCGGGCGCAGGCCGCTGAATTCGATTTGAATGTCCTCGCCGGGGGTCAGGCCGGAAAGGCGAATAAGGTCTTCGGCCAGATCCACAATGCGCACCGGCTGGCCCATGTCCAACATGTACAGCTCGCCTTGGCCTTCAAAGGCGGCCGCCTGCAACACCAGGTGCACTGCCTCCGGAATGGTCATGAAATAGCGCTCCATCTCCGGATGGGTGATGGTGAGCGGGCCGCCCTGGGCGATCTGGTGCTTGAACAGCGGCACTACACTGCCGCGGCTGCCGAGCACATTGCCAAAGCGCACCACGGAGTAGTTGCGCCCCAGACTACGCGCCGCGTCCAGCACGGCCCATTCGGCCACGCGTTTGGTAGCGCCCATTACGCTGCTGGGGCGCACGGCCTTGTCGGTAGAGATCATCACCAGACGCTGCACCCCTGCGGCACCCGCAGCCTGCACGACGTTGAGCGTGCCTTGCACGTTATTCGCCACGGCTTCGGCGATATTGGCTTCCATCAGCGGCACGTGCTTGTGCGCAGCGGCGTGGAAGACGATGTCTGGCTTGTAAGTCTGTAGCGCGGCGGTGATGCGCCCCGCGTCACGCACATCCGCAATGACAGGAATAATCTCAAGCTGCGGATACTCGTTGTGCAGCTCAAGCAGGATTTCAAAGATGCTGTTCTCGCCATGACCCAGCAGCACGAGCATGGCGGGCTCCCAGCGCGCGATCTGGCGGCCGAGCTCACTGGCGATGGAGCCGCCCGCGCCGGTAATGAGCACGCGCTTGCCGCGTAGGCTGTCACCTACACGTGCCCGATCGATCTGGGCGGGCTGGCGGCGCAGCAAATCGGTAATGTCTACTTCGCGCAACCGGCTGACGCTGACCTTGCCGCCAATCAGCTCGTACAGGCCGGGCATGGTGCGGTAGGGCACTCCGGCTTGGCGGCTGAGATCGGCCGCCTGGCGCAGCACGCTGCCCGGCGCACTGGGGATGGCCATAATGATTTCTTCCGCATGCAAAGCAGCGGCCTGGGCCGGCAGGTCTTTCAGCGTGCCTACCACGGGAATGTCATGCAGGCGTTGGCCCTGCTTATCCGGGTCGTCATCCAAGAAGGCCAGCGGGTTGAGGCCGAGCTGCTGGTTCTTTTGCAATTCACGCGCCACCAGCGCGCCCGCATCGCCGGCGCCGAGGATGATGGCGCGGCGCAGCTTGACGCCACTGGCCTGCTCGATCACCTTGCGGTTCTCAGCCAGCAAGCGCAAGCCAAAGCGCAAGCCGCCCACCGCGGCCAGCGAGAGCAGCCAGTCAATCGCCACCAACGAGCGCGCAAAGTTGGTGAAGGCGCCCAGCCAATCCAGCAGGAAGATGATGGGCGTGAAGATCAGTGAAGCAATGGTTACTGCACGCACGATGAGCTTCATCTCAGCCATGGAGGCGTACGCCCACACGCGCTCATACAGGCCGCTGCGTTTGTAAATGACAGGCTTGATGACCAGCGCTACCACCAGCATCCAAAAGAAGGTGGGCAAATAGTCCAGAATGAGTTGTTCGGGCGTCAGACGCAGGATGAAGGCCCCCAGCACGCTGGCAGCCACCAAGACCATGTCTGCAAACAGCAGGCGGTTAGCACCCAGACGCAGGTTGGTGCGCAGCCAGGCGCTCATGCCGCCTCCACGATCTGGCGCAAGCCCTCGGCCAGCGGCGTCTCGGCGCGGAAGCCCAATGCGGCGTGGGCCGCCTGCGGGTCACCCAGGCTGCGCGGCACATCGCCAAGGCGCGGGGCGGCGTGGCTGGCGTGCGGGGCATTGGGGAACAGCGGATACAACGCCGCCAGCAGGTCCAGCAGCGTAGTCTCTTGCCCGGTGCACACGTTGTATACGCCGCCCGCGTTGGCCTCGGCGGCCAGCAGGTTAGCGCGCACCACATCGCCCACGAAGATGAAATCACGCCCTTGCGTGCCGTCACCGAACACGGTCGGCGCTTGGCCCGCCGCCAAGGCGGCGATGAACTTGGGCACCGCGGCAGCATAGGCCGAGTTGGGCGACTGCCCAGGGCCAAACACGTTGAAATAGCGCAACGCCGTCACTGGCAAACCATAGGTCAGCGTATACAGCTGGGCTAGGGTTTCATTGAAGTATTTAGAAGCCGCATAAGGAGACAGGCACTTGGCCGGGGCATCCTCGGCCAGTGGCAAGGCCTGGCTGTCACCGTAGACCGCGGCACTGGAGGCCAGCACTATGCCGCGGCAGCCTGCCTTATGGGCGGCGGCCAGGACGGCGATTGTGCCGTCTACATTGCTGGCCCAGCAGGCGCTTGGGTTCTCTATTGATTCAGGCACGGAGATAAAGGCCGCCTCATGAAAGACAAACTCCACATCGGCAACGGCCTTGGCCGCCGCGGCGGGGTCTTGTACTTTGCCTTCGATGAGCTCTACATCTGTGGGGATGTTGCTGCGGGTGCTGCTGGAGAAATTATCCAGCACGCGCACGCTGTCGCCGCGCTGCAACAACGCCTTGACGAGATGCGAGCCAATGAAGCCCGCTCCGCCGGTAACCAGTACCTTGGCCACGTTAGCGCCCCCGGAAGCCGAAGACGGTGGCCAGGGTGCGCAAAATAATGATCAGATCGAGGATGGGGCCGCGATGCTTGATGTAGTACAGGTCGTACTCCAGCTTAATGCTCATCTCTTCAATGGTGGCGGCATAACCATAGTTCACCTGCGCCCAGCCGGTGATGCCAGGGCGTTCGAGCAAACGCGCACGGTAGAACGGAATGCGGCGCTCGAAGTGCTCCATCAGCTCGGGGCGCTCTGGGCGCGGGCCAACCAGGCTCATGTCGCCGCGCAGTACGTTGATGAACTGCGGCCATTCGTCGATACGCGTCTTGCGCAGGATCTTGCCCAGGCGCGTGGTGCGGTCATCATCTTCTTTGGCCAGTTGCGGGTTGCCATCCTTCTCAGCGTCCACGCGCATGGTGCGGAACTTGATGATGCGATAAGGCTTGCCGCCTTTGCCGGCGCGCGTCTGTGAGAAGATCAGCGGCCAGCCAGTGTCGATCAGGGTGAGTACGGCAACGATCGGCGTGAGCACGATCAGGATCGCCACGCCCACCAGGCCGCCCACAATATCAAACAAGCGTTTGCCCAACTGGTAGAAGCGATTGACGCGGGTGTCATCCACAAAGGAGCGCACCATCCAATCTGCTTCCAGATAGTTGATGGGCACGCGGCCCAGCAGCTCTTCGTATGCGGTGGGCATACGCATGATCTCAGCGCTGCCTTCTTGTGCGTCCAGCAGGGCGTGGAAGGTGTTCTCACGCATCTGGCCGGAGATCGCTACCAGGATGTCAGTGACGCCCTGTTCTTCGATCAAGCCTGAGAGCAGCTCGCTGCCGCCCATGACCTCGTGCCCGCTGATCGTGCTGCCCTTTTTGTCAGGGTCGTCGTCCAGCAGGGCAACGATCTGGTAGGGGGCGGGGCGCATTTCGCCGATGACGCGCAGCAGCGCCTCACCGGCGCGTCCGGCGCCTACCACCACGGCACGGCGCGCAAACTGCAATGAGGTAAAGATGCGAATGTAGAGCAGGCGCCACAGGGTGGTGAGCAGCAACGCCGTGCCGGCGAAAATAGCGATGGCACGGCGCGGCAAGGTGCCCGGGTCGGCCGCAAAGTAATAAATGACGTAGATGCTCATGCCCAGCGCTGCCGCAATCAGCAAGCTGTTGCGGGTGTGCTGCCAGCTGGAGGCACGGTGGGGGTCGTAGGTTTCGAAGAGTAGCAGCACCCAGATGAGGGGCAGGAAATAGAACCAGTCAGGCGGGCGCTCTTGCAGGAATTCAATCACTTCCAGTGTGTTGAGCGAACCAATGCCAATGACCCAGAAATACAGGGCGGCGGCCAGCGCGATGGCGGCCATGAACAGATCGCCAAAGGCCAGCAGTACACGGCGTTCGCTAAGGCCTAGGCGCAGGCTGGTGGAGTCTTTAGATCGCAGTTGTGCCATTTACGTGTGTGCGTGGAGTATTGACCAACGATGTCAGCAGGCTCCACAGAAAGGCGCTGCCCCAGCTCAGGTGCATGGTTATCATGGCCAGGGGCATGCCAACTAGCAGGCTGGGCTGCCGCAGGTGCCGCGCTTTTTGCGCCGCAGCCGCCAGTAAGAGCAGTGCGTATGATACCACCACGGCCCCCAGCAGCCACACGCCGGGCGCCCATAGCAGGCTGAGGGCGCCCAGCCCGAGCAGGCCGAGCACGAACAGCGGCGGGATGGCCTGGCGCGGGCGCAGCGTGCCCGGGTAGCGGCGCAGCATGCGCCACTTCCAGTACCCGTAGCGCCAATACTGGCGTGCCAGCGCCGCCAGCGTGGGGCGGGCATAGTAGACCGAGCGAATGGCCGGGTCCAGCCACACTGTGCCGCCGGCCAGGCGGATGCGGGCGTTGAACTCGTAGTCTTCGTTGGTTTCCAGGGTCTCGTCGAAGCCGCCAATGCTATCGATCAGCTCACGGCGGAAGCTGCCGAACGGCACGGTGTCCACCGCGCCGGCCACCGTGGTGTAGCGGTAGCGCGCGTCGCCCACGCCAAAGGGGTGGCTGGCCGCCTGGGCAATGGCGGCTGCCAGCCACGTAGGTTGGCCGGGGCGCACTTGCCACACGCCGCCCACGTTCCAGCCCCTGCCCTCATCCAGCGCTTGCAGGCTGCGTGCTACGTACTCGTGGTCTGGGCTGGAGTGGGCATCCAGGCGCAGCAGCGTGCGGCCGTGTGCCGCGGCAATGGCCAGGTTGAGCCCGTGCGGAATGCGGCGGGCGTGATTGTCCACCACGCGCACGGCCAGCTGCGGGTGCTGCTGGCTGAAAGCGGCGATGCGCTCACGCGTCGCATCCGTAGACAGGCCATCGGCGATGATCACTTCCATCTGCTCGGCGGGCGTGCTCTGCGCCAGGATGGCTTCAAGAAGGCCACCGATGGTGGCCTCTTCATTGAAGCACGGGACGATGATGCTGACTAGCGGTGTCATATCGCAATAGCCGTGGAGGAGAGGACTTGCCTTTGCACTGCTCCTAGTTACTGCTCACGGAAACGATGGCCTCAATTTCCACCAAGGCGCCACCGGGCAGCGCGGCTACCTGAATGGTGGAGCGGGCGGGCGGCTCACTGGCGAAGTAGGTGGCGTAGATTTCATTCACGCTAGCAAAATCGGCCATGTTGGTGAGGAACATGGTGGTCTTCAGCACCTTGTCCATCGAGCTACCGCCGGCCTCTACCAGGCCTTTGAGATTCTCGAGCACTTGCTTGGCTTGGGCGGCTACGCCGCCCTCAACGAACTGGCCGCTTTCAGGGTCAATGCCCACCTGGCCGGAGATAAAGAGCAGCTCGCCCATGCGAATGGCGGGGGTGTAGGGGCCCATCGGCTTGATACCTTTGGGGGCGTAAACGGTTTGTTTAGACATAGCACCTCGCTTTAAGTAGAAGTGCCTTGATTTTACCTACAAGGATGCTGATCACCCGCCTTACTTAGCCGCTGGGAAAGCGTAGTATGAGGGTGCTGCCTTCGCCTGGGGTGCTTTGCATCTCAATCTGGCCGCCCTGCTTCTCCATCAGAGTCTTTGCAATGGCTAAGCCCAACCCAAACCCAGGCGAGTGCGCTTGTGCCTGTTCGCCGCGATAAAAGCGCCCAAAAATATGGGGCAGTTGTTCGGGAGGAATGCCGGGACCGCGGTCTTGCACGCGAATCTCAACCTGCTGCCCCTGCGGCTCGGCGTGGATAGTGACTTCGGCCTGGGAATGTTTAATGGCGTTCTCTAGAGCGATGATCAGGATTTGCTTGAACGCATCACGATCGCAACGCACCTGTAGCCCGGCAGGGGCGGTCAAGGTCAGCGTGCGCTGCGGGTCGAGCACTTGGGTTTGGCGGGCCACCTCTTGCAACAGCTCGGTGGCGGGCAACGGTTCGTTGGCCAACTGGCGGCCGGCGTCGGCGCGGGCCAACAGCAGTAGGTCGTTCACCAGGCGGATCAGGCGGTCATTCTCATCAATCAGATCGTTTAGGATATCCTCGCGCTCCTCCGCGGGCATCGGCGCATTGCGGCGCAGCAAGCTAAGGTTGCCGCGCAGGGTAGTGAGCGGCGTGCGCAACTCGTGTGAGATATCAGCCACAAAGTCACGTTGCATGCTTAGTGAATGTTCTACCCGCTGGAAAGCACTTTGCAGGCGCGCCAGCATCGAATTAAAGGTGCTGGCCAGTTGGCCCACCTCGTCTGCTGGCCCCTGATAAACGACGCGGTGTGAGAAATCTTGCTCATCGCCGATCGCTTGGGCGGTGCGGGTGATACGGTGAATGGGCGCCAACATCACCCCAGCGAATACCCAACCCACGCCAAAGGCCACCAGCACCATAAACAAGCCCGCCGCGATGACGGTGGTGGCCAGGCTGTTCAGTGATTGGCTGCGCTCACCCAAGCTGCGCGCCACCTGGATGATGGACATAAACTCATCCCCGACAACGATAGGCCGGCTATAGATGAGCATGGACTCGCCAGCCACTTCGCCCGTTTCCCACCATGCCTCGCCATGCTGCAAGGCTTGCAGGCCGGCTGCACTGAGCGGCAGCGCATCTCCGGCGCGCCCGAACGGGCTGGCCACCAGATTGCCCTGTGTATCCAGCACGCGGGCAATTTCGTGCTCGGGGAAGCTTTGGAAGGCTTGCTCGGAGGAAAATTCGCCAAAAGGCAGTGGCGGCACCTGGCCGCTAAAAGGCGGCTGGCTGCCGCCATACGGGGTGGTGCGCGCCACGGCTTCTGCCAGGCGGTTGGAGCTGTTGGTCAGATCGCGACGCAATGAATCGAGGGTGGACTGAGATTGGATCGTGTAGAGCGCCACACCAAAAATGCACAGGGTCAGGGCCAGGATCAGCGTATACAGAATGGTGATGCGCAGGCGGATCGACATTTACTCCTCGCGTAAAACATAGCCCACGCCGCGCACGGTGTGGATCACGCGCGGGCGGCCATCCGCTTCCAGCTTTTTGCGCAGGTAGCCAATGTAGATTTCAAGCACATTGTCATTGCCTCCGAAATCGTAGCCCCATATCTCGCTCAGGATGCGGCTGCGCTCCAGCACCTGGCGCGGGTGGCGCAACAGCAGGTGCAACAGATTGAACTCCGTCAGGGTCAGGCTGAGCTCACTGTCACCGCGGCGCGCCTCACGGGTCAGCGGGTCGAGGGTGATGTCTGCATAGCTGGCGGGTTGGTTGTGCGGCTCGGCCTGCACGCGGCGCAGCAGGGCGTGCACGCGCGCCATCAGTTCGCTGGGGGCGAAGGGTTTGGCCAGATAGTCGTCGGCGCCACCTTCCAAACCTTCTACGCGGTCCTCGATCGCGTCACGGGCGGTGAGCATGAGCACCATGGTTTTATTGTCCTCGGCGCGCAGGCGCTGTACAAAGCTCAACCCGTCCAGTTTGGGCATCATCCAATCCACAATGATCAGGCTGGGTTTGTGTACCTGCACCAGTGGCAAGGCTTCCAATCCATTGGTGGCAGTCAATACGGTCAGGCTCTCATAGGTCAGCGTGCGCTGCAGCATCTTGAGCAGCTTGGGGTCATCATCAATGATCAGCACAGCAGACATGGCATTCACCTTTCCCTAGTTTGCCCTGAAACGCACCGCCGCGCCGCGTTTGGCGGTCGTTCTCAGCAGATTCACAGTCAGCCCTTCACAGCCAACTCACAGCCCTTTTTTGGCTTGTTCACAGCCGCGATTTTTAGACTGTGGCCATACCTTTTTAGGAGACTGTATGACCAATACCCTCAGCCATACCCTACGCCGGTTTAATCGTTTTGAGCTCAAGTATTTAGTGAGCTTGCCGCAAGCGGAGGCCTTTAAAGCGGCCTTGCGCCGCTACCTGCACAGTGATGAGCACAGCGCCGGCCGCTACGACTTGGGCAGCCTGTACTACGACTCGCCGGATCTACGCTGCTATTGGGAGAAGGTGGATGGTTTGCGTTTTCGACGCAAGCTGCGCATCCGTCACTATGCCCTTGGCGCACCCCTGCGCGCGCAAACCCCAGTGTTTGTGGAGATCAAGCAACGCCTCGATCGCGTCACCCAAAAGCGGCGCATCCAGTTGCCGTTTGAGACAGCCTTGCGCCTGTGCAACCAGCGCGAGCTGCCGGCTACGATGGCGGACGAGGATCGCCCGTTCCTCGAGGAGGTCTACGCCTACTTGTGGGAGTACAACCTGCGCCCGGTGAGCATTGTGCGCTATCAGCGCCAAGCCTTCATCGGGGCAGCCTATGATCTCGGCCTGCGTGTAACCTTTGATACGCAACTGAAGTATCAGGTGCATCCATTGCGCTTGGAGGATGCCGCCGGCCTGCCGCTGATCTCGCCCGACCGCTGCGTGATGGAGATCAAGGTCAACGAGCGCCTGCCTTACTGGCTGGCAGAGATGATCGCCAGCCATAACTTAAAGACCGTGCGGGTAAGTAAATACTGCCGCAGCATCGATCTGGCCCAGGCCAGTTTGCCGGCCTTCACGCAACTTTCTTTGATCGCACCCGAACGGGTGTGATCTGCCCAGGAGAAAAATGGACATTTTTAACTTTCAAGATCTAACCGGAGAATTTTCTGTATTGGATGTTGTGCTGGTGCTTGGGTTGAGCTTCTTGCTTAGCGCATTTATTGGCTGGGTCTACAAGCTCACCCATCGGGGCACGTCGTATACCCAAAGTTTCGTCTTTACGCTGGTGTTGAACGGCATGGTGGTGGCGCTGGTGATGATGATCGTTGGCTCCAACATCGCGCGGGCCTTCTCGCTGGTCGGTGCCTTGTCGATCATCCGCTTTCGGAATGCGGTCAAGGAAACGCGGGATGTGGGCTTTATCTTCTTCACCATGGCGGTCGGTATGGCGATCGGCACGCGCTTCTACCTGTTGGCGGTAGTGGCCGCGCTGGTGATCAGCGCGGTGATCGTACTGATGATGCGCTTCAACTGGTTCGCCCGTGAGGCGGCAAGCCAGATCTTGCGCATCCAGGTGCCTAGTGGCTTGTCATTTGACAAGCTGTTCGATGCGCTGTTTCTCAAATACAGCTACAGCTCAGAACTGATCAGTGTAGACACCCTGGCAGAAGGGGCCTTGGTGGAGCTTACCTACAGCATCGGCCTGAAGCAGGCCAATCGCATTGAGGAGTTTGTGGCCGAGCTGCGCAAACTCAACAGCAACAACAAAGTGTCGTTGATCGCCGGCTACAACACGACCGATTTGTAGCCAGCGACCCAACAGGAGGCTGCGATGAGTATGAAATGGAAACGCAATTTACCACTGGTTGGCGTGCTGCTGGTGTTGCTGGCCGGGCTGGTGTTCGTGCTGGGGCGTCAGCGCATCATTGCCTATAGCAGCACCAGTACGCCACGCGCCGCCAGTGCTGGGCAAAGCGAGGTGAACAATCAGGTGGAGGTGTTTGACGATAATCTGGTGCATGCGGTGCAGGTGTTGATGTCTGATGCCGATTACGACAGCATGATCACCACCTACCAGGAGACCGGGCTGAAGGAATACTTCCAGGCCGATGTGATCATCGATGGCGTGCGCATCAACGATGTCGGCATCCGGCTGCGCGGCAACGCTTCCCTGCGCACCGCGCTGGGTGGCGGCGGGGGCGAAGGCGCAGGGTTTGGCGCCTTCACTGGCGGCGGGCCCCCAGAGGGGATGCAAATGCCCGAAGGGGGCATGCCGCCGTTTGCTAACGGCCAGGCGCCCGAAGGGATGCAGGGGTTTGTGCCGCCCGAGCGGGGACAAGCGCCAATGGAAGGCCAGCCAGAGCAGCAAGCTCCCCAGGGCCAGGAAATGCAAGCGCGTGGGCCAGGAGGGGAGATGCCAGGCAATTTCCCCGGTGGAATGGGCCAGGGGCGTGAAGCGATCGCAGAAGACCTGGTGAAGATCCCCTTCATGATCAAGTTTGACGAATATGTGGATGGGCAGACCTATCAAGGCTACGCGGCGCTGGCCATTCGCAACTATGGCACTTCCTACGATGAAGCCCAGTTGCAAGAGCCGCTGAGCAATGAGGCGGCTCAACAGCTCGGGCTACCCGCCAGCCAGACGGCGTTCACCGGATTTCGTATCAACGATGGCGATGCCAAGTTGTATGTGCTCGCCGAACTGATCAACGAAGAGTACCTGGCCAAGCATTTCCCTGACTCCCAGGGGGTGCTCTACAAAGCAGATGTGGGCGCTACGCTGAGCTATGACGGGGAGGAGCCCAGCCGTTATGCCGAGCGCTTTACGCAGGAAACACGCGTGAATGACGCCGATATGAAGCCGCTGATCGATTTCATGCGTTTTCTGGATCAAGCCGATGATGCCACCTTCGAGGCAGAGCTGCCTGAATGGCTGGATGTGGAGGCATTTGCAAAATACCTTGCACTGAATGCGGTGCTGGCCAACAACGACTCGATGATTGGCATGAACAATAACTACTATCTGTACTTTAACGAAGACACCCAGCAAATGACTGTTTTGCTGTGGGACACCAATGAAAGCCTGGGCAAACTGGGACGCAACACCAACTTCGACCTCACCCTTGCGCAGCAACAAGGGGTGGGCCGCATGGGCGGGGGCAGCAATGTGTTGCTAACCCGGTTCATCGCCAATGACACGTTTAGGGCGTTGTACGAGCAAGCCCTGCAAGCGGTGTATGCCGTGGTATGGGGCAGCCCGGGGCTGGCGGAGAAGGCGCAAGGCTATGCGGAGCTGGTCTTGGCGGCCAACGCGCAGAGCGCTCTGGTGGATGAAGAGCGTTACCAGGCAGCCGTGGAGAGTGTGCTTAGCTTCCTGGAGCAACGTAAGTTGGCCGTTGAATCCAGCCTGACGTTAGACGACTAACTTGCCTGGTGGCGGTCTTAGATCGCCAGCCGTGCCCGGTACTGTAGCGCCTCAGCCAAATGCTGGGGCGCTACGTTTTGTGCGCCGGCCAGGTCAGCGATGGTGCGCGCCAGTTTGAGCACGCGGTGGTAGGCGCGGGCGGTGAGCTGCATCTGCGCCATGGCGGCGCGCACCAGGGCGCGGCCATCGGCATCCAGCTCGCAGAAGCGGCGCACCTCGGCCACGCCCATATCGGCGTTGGTGTGCGCGGGCAGCCCAGCAAAGCGGGCGTGCTGGATGCGGCGGGCGGTCTCTACACGCGCACGCACGGCGGCGGACGATTCGCCTAAGCGTTCATCGCTGAGCTTCTCATAGTCCACACGTGGCACTTCGACATGGATGTCGATACGGTCCAGCAGCGGGCCGGAGAGCCGCTTTTGGTAACGGGTGACCGTGCCGGGAGCGCAAGTGCAGGCGCGCAGCGGGTCACCGTAGTAGCCACACGGGCACGGGTTCATGGCGCCGACGAGTTGAAAGTTTGCCGGAAAGGTTAACGCGCCCTGGGCACGGCTGATGGTAACCACTTTGTCTTCGATGGGCTGGCGCAGCACTTCCAGCACGCGCGGCGCAAACTCCACCAGCTCATCGAGGAACAGCACGCCGCGGTGCGCCAGCGAGATCTCGCCGGGCTGCGGCCAGGTGCCGCCGCCCACCAAGCCAGCGTGCGAAATGGTGTGGTGCGGGGCGCGGAAGGGGCGCGTGCGAATGAGCGGGCTGTTGTCGTTGAGCTTGTCGGAGACGGAATAGATGCGCGTCACATCTAGCGCTTCGTCTAAGTTGAGTTCAGGCAGGATGCCGGGCAGGGCACGCGCCATCAGCGTTTTGCCTGCACCCGGGGCACCCGTCATGAGCAGGTTGTGGCCACCCGCCGCGGCCACTTCCAAGGCGCGCTTGACCTGCTCCTGGCCTTTGACCTCGCGCAGGTCGGTGTAAGCAGGCGGCGCGTCGCTTTCAGCGCTGTGTGGCTCGGCAGTGAAGGGTAGTAAGGCGTGCTCGCCGCGCAGATGGGCGGCCAACTGACTGAGCGAGGTGACGGGGAAGACGGTTACATCCGGCACCAGGGCTGCTTCGGCCGCGTCCACCGCGGGCACATACAGCGTGCGGATGCCCTGCTGGCGCGCCAGTGCCGCCATGGGCAGCACGCCGCGTACATGGCGCACGGCGCCATCCAGCGAGAGCTCGCCCAGCGTCAGCGCGCCCTGCAGCCCGGCGGCCGGGATCTGGCCGTTAGCAGCGAGGATGCCGAGGGCGATGGGCAGGTCATACACTGGGCCGGCTTTGCGCACGCTGGCGGGGGCGAGGTTGATGGTGATGTGATTGCGAGGAAATTCGAAACCAGAATTCTTGATGGCCGAGGCGACGCGCTCACGGCTTTCCTGGATAGCCGCGTCAGGCAAGCCCACCACGACCACTTTGGGGAGCCCAGGATGTGTATCCACCTCTACTTCTACTACTACGCCATCCAAACCCACCACCGCGCAGGAGTAGACCCTGGCTAACATAAGAGCTAGTTTACATTAATAGTCCGTATTGGCTCATCAAAAGCAATCATTAGTCGGTTAATCAAATGCGGATTAATCGATTAATGAATTGTCTTTGATTAGTAGATAAAATTATTCTGATGTCTTCCCTCTCTCGTCGTGACTTCCTAAAGCTCAGTGGGCTCTCGTTGGCGGCCTTGGCTGCCGGGCGCTTGCCCGCGCTGGGCCAGGCGTCGGGGCTACTGGGCCGCGTCACGTATGACTCGAGCGTGTTCGCTCAGCCGCGCATCAACCTAAGTTCGCTGCGCACACTGTTTCGTGATGAGCTGGTGGACATCGAATATGCGCTGCATCCTTTCAGTGGCCCGGCTTACAACCCCACCTGGTTCAAGATTGCTGCTGGGTACGTGCACAGTAGCTTTGTGCAAATTGTGGAAGACATCAGTAACACCCCTGTAAATGAAGTACCTGCGGAAGGCATGCTGTGCCGTATCAGCGTGCCGATTAGCCAGCCCTACACTTACTCGCGGCAGGGCGGTTGGCAGCTACAGAACCAGTTCTTGCTGTACTTCGACAGCATGCACTGGGTCACCGCTAAGGTAGACGGACCGGACGGTTCGCCGTGGTATCAGATCACCGAGTCGTGGACCCAAGTGCAGTACTACGCCAAGGCCGAGCATCTGCAGCCCATTCCGGCTGAGGAGCTGACTCCCATCAGTCCAGATGTGCCCGCCGCTCAAAAGCGCGTCGAGATTTCGCTGCTGGCGCAGCAGCTCACCGCCTTCGAGAATGGCGCGGTAGTGCTGCGCGTGCCCATCTCCTCCGGTGTGCGCAACACCAGCGCTACTGGTCTGCCCACGCAGACGCCCACCGGCAATTTCAACCTGTATGCCAAAATGCCCAGCCAGTACATGGGCGATAACCGCCTGACGGATACTCTGGGTGACCGTTACCTGCCGGGCGTGCCCTGGGCGTGCTTCTTTGCCGAGGGCGGCTATGCCATCCACGGGGCGTACTGGCACAACAACTTTGGCGCGCCGATGAGCAAGGGCTGCATCAACATGCGCCCGCAGCATGCCGCCTGGCTGTATCGCTGGGTCACGCCCGCCAGCCAACCCAGCCAGCGCGAGGTTACCGGCCGCGGCACACAGGTCGTCGTCTTTTAGTCAGCCCTCTCCAAAAACGAAACGAAAGCAACGCGCGGGGTTAATTCACTTGTGCTGAAACCTACACCCGTATCTGCCCCCAAGAATGGCTACGCTCAGATCTCGCTGAGCTATTTCTTTGTATTTGCAGCCTGGGCCTGCGTCACACCTTTCTTTGTGCTCTATCTGCAATCGCTGGGCTTTAGCGGTGAACAGATCGGCTTGGTCACCGGCATCAGCCCGTTGATCAGCCTGGCGGCCAAACCCTTCTGGACCGGCTTGGCGGATGCTACCAATCGCCATCGCATGATCCTGCTGATGGGCGTGGTGGCGGCGATTGCGCTCAACCTGCTCTTTCCTGTGTTGCGCGCCTTTGCGCCTATTTTTGCAGTGCAAATTTTGATCTCGGTGCTCACCTCGCATACGTTGCCGCTGATCGATAGCGCCACCATCCACATGATGGGCAACAACAAAGACCGCTACGGCAGTGTGCGCGTGTGGGGCACGGTGTCGTGGGGCATCGTAACCGCCATCGTCGGCCTGGTGCTGGAGAACATTGGTCTGGTGTACATGTTCTGGATCTTTGCCGTGCTGATGAGTGTGAACCTGCTGTTCCTGCGCTCGCTGCGCTTTGAAGAGAACCCCGAACGTGGCACTTATTTTGCTCAGGTGGGGCGCCTGTTGCGTGAGCCGCAGTGGCTGCTGTTCTTCGGCATTGCACTAGTGGCCGGCATTGGCTCCACCGCGCACGATTATTTCCCGCTGCTGATCCAGGCGTTGCCAGGCACCAGCCAGTGGCTGCCGCTCGCCATTTCGGGCGTGGCGCTGGTAGGTTTGGCGGTGACTATTTCCACGGTGTCTGAGCTGCCGGTGATGGCGGCTTCGCACTGGTTTTTACGCAGCCTGGGCAGCCGCGGCGCGCTGTATGTTGCACTGTTGGCGATGGCGCTGCGCTGCTTCATGTACGCCAACATCCGCACGCCGGATCAAGCGCTGCTGATTCAACTCTTCCACGGCCTCACCTATCCGCTACTGTGGGTGGCCGGTATCAAGTTTGTGGGTGAGATGGCGCCGCGCGGCCTGGGATCTACCGCCCAAGGTTTGTTCTCCGCCATGTTCATGGGCATTGGTACCGCTTTGGGGTTTTACCTGTGTGGCCTGCTAATTGACAAAGTGGGCGTGTTCTCCATGTTCAACATCACTGGCGGGTTTGTGCTGCTTGCCTTGCTGGTGGCGATCCTGCTCTCCGCCTTTATTCGCCCGGCAGGCAAAGTGCCTGCGGCGAAGTGATCGCCGGCGGCGCACTTTACAAAGCTTAAGGGGACAGGTACAATCGGGTCTGTTGTGAAATCGGTAACAAGCCCGGAGTTGTGAAATGTCTGAAGCAAATATTGAAGGGGCCGCCGCTCAAGAGACTGGCCTCAAAAAGAAAGACCCTGTTAAAGGTAAAGTGATTAAGGCCACCTTGGCCGGCGCGGTAGTGGATATTGGCCAAGCCAAGCCGGCTGTGATTCCTATTTCACAACTGCGTAAAGAGCCTGTCCGCAAGGTGGAAGAAGTGCTCAAAGAAGGCGATGAAGTTGAAGCCTGGGTGCGCCGCATCGGTACTGACGGCCACATTGAGCTCACCCTGATCCAGCCACTGCTGCTGGAATGGCGCGAGATCAAGAAAGACAGCGTGCTCAAGGGTACGGTGACCAAGTTGGAGAAGTTTGGCGCCTTTGTGGAAGTTGGCGCCGAGCGCCCCGGCCTGGTACACATCAGCGAGATGTCGCACGACTATGTGCGCTCTGCCGATGAAGCTGTGAAGGTTGGCGATGAGATCGAAGTCAAGGTCTTGGATGTAGACCGCCGCAAGAAGCAGATCAAGCTGAGCATCAAAGCCCTACTGGCCGAGCCCGAAGCGGAAGTGGAAGAGTTCGAAGAAGAAGACAACACGCCGATCCCTACCGCCATGGAAATTGCCTGGCGCAAGGCACAGGAAGCGCAATCGAACCAGTCCGGCAAGGCGCGCAAGGCTAAGGCCAGCTCCAATGAGATGGATGACATCCTGGAGCGTACCCTGGGCAGCCGCGAAAACTCCTAGGCTTACATAGACCAATAAAAAAACCCCGCCACTAGGCGGGGTTTTTGTTTTCCAGTTGTTGCAGTGCCGCCAACGCATCCGCCGCCAGGCGCTGGTCGCCGGCGCCTTCGCTCAGGCGCACGGCGCTGCTCAGGTAACGAATACCGGCGGCCACTTCGCCGCGGCGCGTGTACACGCGCCCCAGCCAGCCTTCCCACTCCGCGCGGGCGCTGGCGGGCAGCTCAGCCTGGCTGAGCCAATCGGCGGCGCGCAGCAGCGCTGCTACGGCGGGCTGCAGGCGCACCTGCTGGCCGCGGCTGGTCTGATAGTAGTGCGCTGTGGCGCGCAACAGCTCAAGGCGCGCCATCAGCCGCGCCGGCGCGTGGTAGCGCGGCAACAGCTGCGCGGCGGCATTGTATTGCTTGAGGGCGGCTTGCGGTTGGTGTTGCGCCTGGGCACACAAGCCGCGTAGGATGTGCAATTGGCCGCGCGCCAGGCTGGCCGGGCTGGCGCGCAGGGCAGCCTCCAGATCGGCGGCAGCGCGGGCATAGTCCTTCTGCAAGAAGGCCAGGCTGCCCAGCACCGCCCAGGCTTGCGCTTGCAGGGCCGGGTTGCGCACCCCCGGCAGGGCTTGGCGCAGTGCACTGGCGGAGGGTGGGCTGGCTTGCGGTTGCATCAGGGCACACAAGCACAGGCCGATGTGATGGCGCAACACCAGGCCGCCCAGGCTGTGTTGCTGGGCAAAGCGCAGGCCGCGCCGGAACTGGCTGGCCGCCAGCCCGCTCTCGCCGGCCAGCCAGTGCAGCACACCGAGTTGGTATTGCAAGGTGCTGCGTAGCCGCAGCGGGAGGTGGCTATCACCCAGGGCGCTTTGGTAGTGCGGGCGCCAGGCTGCCGCGTGCCGTTGGGCAAGCTGGAAACTTTGCGCCAGCAGGCGCGCCGCCGGCGTGCGCGTGGAGGGCAACTGCAGCCCGTAGCGCACTGCCGCCAGCACGTTATCGCCCTCGTTAAGCAATGCACTCTGTGGCTGGGCAGACCAAAAACGCAGGTTAGCTTGCACAGCTTCGCGTAGTTGGTTCTGCACCCAGGTGCGTTCGCTGCGTTTCATTTATTCGCTGGCGAACGGGGCCGGCAGAATGTGTTGGCGCAAAAAGGTGTGGGTGAGCTGGTGGATCGAGTAGCGCCGCTGGTTGGCATCTCCGCTGGCTTCGAGCAGGCTGCGCAGATGCAGCTCCTGCACCGCATTGCGCAGCGCGGCGGCGGGCAGCCCGCTCAGGGCGCGCAGCTGGCCGAGGCTGGCGCCCTCGTTGCCTACCAGCGGCATCGCTAGCAGCACGCGACGTGCCGGCTCGCTGAGCGCCTGCCAGCTGGCCTGGTAGATCGTTGTATACAGCGCGTCTACATCGGCGTGCTGGCGCTCGTGCAGCGCCGCCAGCACGTCCGGCAGCGGCCAACTGTGCAGCAAGCCCACGGTGAGTTTGAGCGCCAAGGGGTTGCCGCCGGTGCGTGCATAGATGGCGCTGGTCTGCTTGCGCAGTGCCGGCCCAAGTGCCTCCAGCCCCACTTCTTCGGCGCGCGCCTGTAGCAAGGCGCGGCTGGCGTTGAGCGAGAGCTCCTTCAATGGCACTACATAAGCGCGCGCCAGGGCGGCGGGGTGCTGGCGGCTGCACAGCAGGAAGCGGCTGGGGCCAGCCAGTGCCTGTAGCCAATCCACCCAGGCAGGGTCACGCACTTCTTCGTCCAGGTAATCGAGCACGATCAAGTGGGGCCGCGCCTTCAGGGTTTGCAGTAGGGCGGCTGGGCGTTCACTGGCGGGGAGCGCAAGCGGCAGCAGGCGGCGGCTCAGCGTTTCCAACAGGCGCGCCGGCGCCAGCGGCTGATCCGGCGTGGCGGCCAGCCACAGCACCTGCGCATAGGCCAGCTCGGCCACCAGGGCGCGCAGCGCGGCTTGTGCCAGGGCGGTTTTGCCGATCCCACCGATGCCGGTGAGCGCGATCACCCACGGCGCCTGGCCGCGGCGCAGAAGCTGCCCCAGGCGTGCTTGCTCGGCGCGCACGCCGAGCAACTCGCCAAAGCTGGCCGGCGGCAAGCTGGCCAGCAGCTCGGCCTGGCGTTGCTGGCGCAGCGCGGCCTCCTGCGCCAGTAGCCAATCGGCAAAACGTTGCAAGGCGCGTTGCTGGTTGCGATTGACCGTCTCCACACTAATGGAAAGTTGGTGGGCGATCTCTTTGGTGGTTTCGTGCTCCAGGAAGCGCCGCACCAGCAAGCTGGCCTGCGCCGGTTGCTCGTGGCGAAATTCGCGCAGGCTGCGGCGCAAGAAGCCCTCCAGCGAGGGCGCGCTGTGGCGGCCGTTGCGGCTGGGTTGCGCGCTGAGCTGCGCATACAGCAGCAAGCCCTCCAGCGCCGGCACAGGCTGTGGGCGCGTGCCAAGGCTTTGCAGGGCGCGGTGCACATGCTGCTTAAATTGAGCGGGAGTAAGGTGTTTGGGCAAAGCAAAACCCCTGAAGTGGTTTCTAATCTTACTGCACAAGCGCCAGATGGCATTTGGTAGAATGACGGCCAAGGCAGTTGCTTGCCTGGGAGGTAGTTATGTTCAGTGGATGGGAATGGATCGTAATTCTTTTTATCGTGCTGCTGGTGTTCGGGGTGGGGCGCATCGGTAAACTGGGCGAGGAGTTGGGCGCCGGCATTCGCGCCTTCCGCAAAGGGCTGTCGGGCGAAGATGAGCCCAAAGACGAGGAAAAGAAAGCGTAGCGCGCCGGCCCAAACCATAGGGCTGCCTAACGCGGCCTATATTGCGTGACTGCGTTTTTCAGAGTACATTTACTCTATTCCGTATCTTTTCACAAGTTCCCTAAGGAGGAACAACATGCAGAAAGTTCGCTTTATTCTTTTTGCCCTCATTGTCGGCGCGCTGGTACTGAGTGCGTGTGGCGGTGGGGACCCCACGGTGCGCGGCGGTGAGTGTCTCGGTTCCGCCTCAGAGGCCATTGTGGATCTGGGTTGCCGCGAGGTGACCGTTGCGATTGAGAACGCCTACCTGCCCTTCAACTACGTTGACGCTGAAACCGGCGTTCCGGGTGGTTGGGACTATGACGCTTGGGATGAGATCTGCACCCGTTTGCACTGCACCCCGGTGTACACCGAGGCTGCCTGGGACGGCATGATCCAGGCTGTGGCGGATGGCCAGTTTGACGCCGCGGCTGACGGTATCACCATCACCGCCGATCGCGCCGAAGTGGTCGATTTCTCCATCGGCTACGTCAACATTGACGTGCGCCTGCTGGTTCGCCAGGATGAGACCCGCATCAACAGCATCGAAGACATCGTCGCCGACGAGAGCCTGAAGCTGGGCACGCAGACCGGCACCACCAACTACGAAATTGCCACCACCTTCCTGCCGGAAGAGCGCATCCAGGCCTTCGAGCAGTTCCCGTTTGCGGTGCAGGCGTTGGTGGCCGGCGACATTGACGCCGTGATCATCGACGAGACCGCCGGCCAGGGGTACCTGGGCGAGAACGCGGATGTGCTTAAGCTCATCGGCCCCTCGATGTCCAGCGATCAGTTGGCCTTCATCTTCCCCAAGGGCAGCGATCTGGTAGAGCCCGTCAACCAGGCCATCCAGGCCATGATGGCGGACGGCACGCTCTCCGCGCTGAACACCAAGTACTTCGGCCCCGACTTCAATGTCACCTACGATGACATTGGCCCCGGCGCCTACGGCGAAGACAGCGAATAATTCGCTGCGCCTGATTTCTAGAGTATAAATAGCCGGTGTGCAGCAATGCACACCGGCTATTTTTTCTACTGGAGGCCCATGACCCAATCCTCAGGCATTGACCCACTCCCAGCAGAAGCGCCGCTGGCAGTGGTGCCGCGCAAGAAAACCCTGCAAGAACGCATTGATGAATTCCCCTGGTGGGTTGGCGGTATCTTCGTCATCGCCCTGGGGTCCATCTATCTTGTCACCACCCAAACCAGTTTTGGCGAGGCGATGGCGTTCATTCGCATCGGTATCGGCGTCACCATCACCACCACGCTATATGCGTACAGCATCGCCCTGGTGCTGGGCCTGATCGCCGGCCTGGGGCGCATCTCGCGTAATGTGGTGGTGCGCAACCTGGCTACGCTGTATGTAGAGCTGGTGCGCGGCATCCCCATCCTGGTATTGATCTTCTACATTGCTTTGGTCGCCGTGCCCGATTCGCTGGGCCTGTTCAAGACCTTTGGAGACTGGCTGAGCTCGATTGGGCTGGGCTTCATTGGCGGCCCGCTGGCCAGCACCAACAATGACAGCATTTCCCTCAATGTGCGTGCCATCATCGCCCTCTCGGTGACCTATGGCGCCTTCCTGGCGGAGATCTTCCGGGCCGGTATTCAATCCATCGGCAAAGGCCAGATGGAAGCGGCGCGCTCGCTGGGCATGAGCTATGCCCAGGCCATGCGCCACATCATCCTGCCGCAGGCCATCCGCAATGTGTTGCCGGCGCTGGGCAATGATTTTGTAGCCATGGTGAAAGACTCCTCCCTGGTTTCGGTGCTGGCGGTGCGCGATATCACTCAGGTAGCACGCTTGTACGCCGGGCGCACCTTCCGCTTTCGTGAGGCCTATACCATTCTGGCGATCCTGTACCTGGGGATGACGCTGATCCTATCGTTCCTGGTGCGCATCTTAGAGAGGCGTTTGCATGACGGCAGCCGAAAATAAAGCCATTATTGAAATTCGCAACCTGCACAAATACTTTGGCAGCGTGCAGGCGTTGCGCGGCGTCAGCCTGACGGTGGAGCGCGGCAAAGTGGTGGTGATCGTCGGGCCGAGCGGCTCCGGCAAGAGCACGCTGTTGCGCTGCATCAATCACCTGGAAGTAGAAACCGAAGGCGAAGTGTGGGTGGATGGCAAGCGCCTGAATGAAAAGAATAAAGACATCAACAGCATCCGCGCTGAGATCGGCATGGTGTTTCAGTTGTTCAACCTCTTCCCGCACCTTTCCGTGCTGGATAACGTGGTGATGGCGCAGCGCGTGGTGCGTGGCCGCCAGAAGGACGAGGCGGTGCGCATTGCCCATGAGCAGTTGCGCCGCGTGGGCATCCAGGACAAGGCGGATAAGTTTCCGGCGCAGCTATCCGGCGGCCAGCAGCAGCGCGTGGCGATCGCCCGCGCCCTAGCGATGAACCCCAAGATCATGCTCTTCGATGAGCCCACCAGCGCCCTCGATCCCGAAATGATCAAAGAAGTGCTGGATGTGATGCTGACCCTGGCCAAAGAAGGCATGACGATGGTCTGCGTAACCCATGAAATGGGCTTTGCGCGTGCCGCCGCGGATGAAGTGATCTTTATGGATCACGGCCTGATCGTGGAATCAGGCACCCCGCAGCAGGTGTTCAGCTCGCCCAAGGAAGAGCGCACCAAGCTGTTCCTCTCCCAAATTTTGTCTCACTAACTGTCGCGCCAGGGGTGCGGGGCGTTGACCTGTATCCCCAAAGGGTACTATAATCAATAATTCTACCTTCAGCACGGTAGTGGAAGGAGGTGAGCCGACGAGCCACAGGTCCACCCAAACGTATAAATTTTTTTGGACGGAGAAGTAACTTTAGGAGATTATGACTATGAAGAAATTGAGCACGTTATTTGCTCTGCTCGTGGCGCTGAGCCTCGTGCTGGTTGCTTGCGGCGGCGCTACCGCTCCCGCAGCCACCACTGAGGACACCGCGACCGGTGGCGACACCGGTGCGGCTCAGGATGAATTTGCCGCCATGGCAGAGTTTGAAGGCCTGAAGCTGGATGCCGGCAGCTGTGATTACGGCGGCAAGGTGCTCTCCATCGAAGCGGTGGATGAGCTGACCGTTGTGTTCACCCTGTGCAAGCCGGACCCGGCGTTCGAGGCCAAGATCGCCTTTACGCCGTTTGGTATTCAGCCGCAGGAGCACATCGCCCGCACGGGCGGCAGCGGCGACTTGCTGGAGAACCCGATCGGTACTGGCCCCTTCAAGGTGGCCCAGTGGGATCGTGGCAACCAGATCGTCTACACCCGCTTTGACGACTATTGGGGTCAGAAGAGCGCAGCCAGCACGGTAACCCTGCGCTGGTTGACCGAAGGCGCCGCCCGCTTGCAGGAACTGCAGGCCGGCACGGCGGACTTCATCTCCAACGTCAGCCCGTCTGACTACGCTACCATCGAGAGCGACCCCAACCTGCAGCTGATCAACCAGGACAATCCCAACGTCTTCTACGTGGGCTTCACCAACACGGCTGCCCCGTTTGACAATGTGGATGTGCGCCGCGCCATCGCCATGGGCCTGGACTACCAGCGCATTGTGGATAACTTCTACCCGGCTGGCTCCGAAGTCGCCACCCACTTCACCCCCTGCGGTATCCCCAACGGTTGTGAGGGCGAGGACTGGTACACCTTCGACGCCGAAGCTGGCCGCGCCCTGTTGGCCGAGGCCGGTTACCCGGATGGTTTCACCACCAAGCTGTACTACCGCGATGTGTTCCGCGTCTACCTGCCCGAGCCGGCTCGTGTAGCCACTGAGATCCAGGCGCAACTGCAGGAAAA
Source organism: Anaerolineales bacterium (assembly GCA_019637755.1). NCBI lineage: Bacteria > Bacillati > Chloroflexota > Anaerolineae > Anaerolineales > Anaerolineales bacterium. The sequence continues at coordinate 896,804 of JAHBVC010000001.1, read as the reverse complement.
CCTGGGCATCACCGTGGAAGTCGTGCCGATGGAATCCGGTGAGTTCATCGATGCGTCCACCTCCGGCACTCTGACCGACGGTATGCACCTGTTGGGTTGGGGCGCGGACTACCCGCACGTCACCAACTTCCTGGACTTCCACTTTGCGGCCAACAACCCGCAGTTTGGTACGGCCCACGCTGAGATCTACGAAGCCCTGCAAGAGGCCTCCTCGATCTCTGACCTGGCCACCGCCGCTCCGCTGTATGCCCAGGCCAACAACGCCATCAAGGAGCTGGTGCCCTTGATCCCGGTGGCGCACGGCTCTGCTTCGCACGCCGCCTCCACCGCGCTGCAAGGCGCTTACTACCCGCCCTTCGGTGCTCCGCAGTTCAACTTCTTTGACAACGGCACCGACAGCATCGTGGTCATCCAGAACGCCGAGCCGATCAGCTTGGACTGCGCGGATGAGACCGATGGTGAGTCCCTGACCGCCTGCCAGCAGGTCGTTGAGACCCTGTTGGAATACGGCCAGGACTCCGGCGAAACCTTCCCTGAGTTGGCTACCGCATGTGTCGCCAATGACGAATCCACCGTGTGGACCTGCAGCCTGCGTGAAGGCGTCAAGTTCCATGACGGTTCCGCCCTCGATGCGGATGACGTGGTGGCCTCTTGGGCCCGCGGTCTGGATGCATCCAGCCCGTACCACGTCGGTAACACTGGTAGCTTCGACTACTACGGTTACCTGTGGGATAGCTTCATCAACGCCCAGTAATCTGCAAACGAGTTCTAGTACCTAGACTCTGAGCAACCGCGCGGGGTGGGTGAGGCGAGTTCTTCGCCAAGCCCATCCCGCGTTGGCTCAAAGAGACCAGGCCAATGGCAAAGTACATTCTGAGACGTATCCTCCTCACCATCCCGGTGATCCTTGGCATCCTTGTGGTGACCTTTGTCATCGCGCGGGCCATCCCCGGTGATCCCTGCCGCTCCGCCCTGGGCGAACGCGCCAGCGAAGCCACCTGCAACGCGTTCAATGAGCGCATGGGGCTGGATAAGCCTATGGTGGTGCAACTGGGCATCTACATGCAGGAGATCCTGCTGCGTGGCAACTTCGGCGATTCGATCCGCTACAGCCGCCCGGTATCGCAAATGATCATTGAGCGCCTGCCCGTGACGCTGGAGCTGGGCTTCTCGGCCTTGGTGATCTCCATCCTGGTGGGGGTGCCTATGGGCATCCTCTCCGCTGTGCGGCGCAACTCCTCGGTGGATGTGGCCACCATGGTGGGCGCCAACATCGGCGTCTCCATGCCGGTGTATTGGCTCGGCTTGATGTTGGCCTATGTGTTTGCCATCCTGCTCAAAGATACGCCGCTGTGGCTGGCGCCCACCGGGCGGCTGACCGCTGGTGTGATCCCCACGCCGTTTTACGAAGCCTGGGGCTGGGCCCTGACGCGTGGCACCACGGCGTACATGGCCGCCGATTTCTTCTCGAACTTTGTTTTCTTCAATGCACTAATTACCGGGCAATGGTCAGTGTTTGTCGATGCGTTCCGCCATATGATCCTGCCGGCGGTGGCGCTCAGCACCATTCCGCTGGCCATTATTGCCCGCATCACCCGCTCCAGCATGCTGGATGTGCTCGGCCGTGAGTATGTGCGCGCCGCCCGCGCCAAAGGCGTGGCCGAGCGCCTGGTCATCCTCAAACATGCCCTGCGCAACGCCTTGTTGCCAGTGATCACCGTCATCGGTATTCAGGTCGGCACCTTGTTTGCCGGCGCGGTGCTTACCGAAACTACCTTTGGCATCTCGGGCGTGGGGCGCGCCTTGTTTGACGCCATCACCGGGCGCGATTACCCCATCATCCAGGGCTTTACCGTTGTGGTCGCCCTCGGCTATGTGGTCGTGAACATGCTGGTGGATATTTCCTACGCCTATATTGATCCACGCATTCGATTGAGATAGCCATGTCGAGCAATACCACTATCGAATCCCTTGTCCCCGCGCCAACCGATGCGTTGCGCTCCCGCAGCCTGGCGGCGCTCACCTGGCGCCGCCTGTTCCAGCAACGCAATGCGATTGCCGGCATGATCATCCTGGCGTTTCTGACCCTGGTGGCGATCCTGGCGCCGGTGTTGGCGCCCTACGACCCCGTGCAATCCTTGCTGGGGGTAGAGACGCTCAAAGAGCGTGAGGCGCCCTGCATCCATTTGTTGGGCTGCCCGGAGGATAAGCCCGAGCACATCATGGGCATTGATGCCAACTATCGCGATGTATACAGCCGCATCCTCTACGGTACGCGTGTTTCGCTATTCATCGGCTTCTCCACCATCGGCATGGCGGTCATCGTCGGCGCGGTGATTGGCGCCTTCTCGGGCTATGTCGGCGGTTGGGTGGACAACCTGATCATGCGCATGATGGATGTAGTTTTAGCCTTCCCCAGCTTTTTGCTGGCGATTGCCATCATCACCGTGATCGGCCGTGGCCTACAGAACGCGTTGTATGCGATTGCCATCGTCAATATCCCCGTGTTTGCTCGCCTGGTGCGCGCCTCGGTGCTCTCGATTAAAGAGCAGGAGTTCGTTTCAGCCTCACGCGCCCTGGGCGCCAACCCGCTGCGCCTGCTGTTCATTCGTATCTTCCCCAACGCCTTGCCCACCCTGGTGGTGCAGGCTACGCTGAGCATTGCCGCGGCGATCCTCGAAGCTGCCGCGCTCTCCTTCTTAGGCCTGGGGGCCCAGCCGCCCACGCCGGAGTGGGGCACCATGCTGGGCAGCGAGCGCAACCAGGTTTTCACCGCTCCGCATCTAGTCTTCTTCCCCGGCCTGGCGATCATGCTCACCGTGCTGGCCTTCAACCTGCTGGGGGATGGCGTGCGCGATGCGATGGACCCGCGCCTGGCACAGGTGGCCAAGAAATAGGTAGCCATGGCTAAAAACAACACCCTTGCGGCCGCACAGCAGCCCCTGCTGGCGGTCAATCATCTCAAGACATATTTTTTCACCGAGGACGGTGTGCTCACCGCGGTGGATGACGTCAGCTTTGAGGTTGCCCCCGGCGAGATCTTTGGCCTGGTGGGCGAATCAGGCTGCGGCAAGAGCGTAACTTCGCTGTCTGTGCTGCGCCTGGTGGATGCCCCCGGCAAGATCGTCTCCGGCGAGATCGTTCTGGAAGGCGAAGACCTGCTACTGAAGAGCGGCCGGGAAATGAACCGCATTCGCGGCCAGCACGTCTCGATGATCTTTCAGCAGCCCAAGAGCAGCCTCAACCCGGTGTTCACGATTGGCGCGCAACTGGTCGAAGTCTTTGATATCCACGAGAAGCTGGATAAGAAAGAGGCTTGGGCGCGCGCCGTGGATCTGCTGCGCCAGGTGGGCATTCCTGACCCTGAGCGCCGCGCCAAAGCCTACCCGCACCAACTCTCCGGTGGGCAAGCGCAACGCGTAATGATCGCCATGGCCTTGGCGCTCAAGCCCAAGCTGCTCATCGCCGATGAGCCCACCACCGCGCTGGACGTTACCATCCAGGCGCAGATCCTGGATCTGCTGCGCGAGCTCAGCGCCGAAACCGGCACCTCGGTCATCCTCATCACGCATGATCTAGGCGTGGTGGCCGAGATGGCTGACCGCGTGGCGGTGATGTATGCCGGCCAGATCGTCGAGCAGACCGATACGCGCCGCTTGTTCAAGCAGCCCTTGCATCCGTACACCGTCGGTCTGCAGGAATCGATCCCGGTCTTGGGGGATGTCAAAGAGCGCCTCGAAACCATTCCCGGCGCGGTGCCTAACCTGATCGGCTTGCAACCCAGTTGCCGTTTTGCCCCGCGCTGCAAAGCGCGCGAGCAGTATGGCCTGGAGATCTGCAACCATGCCGAACCCAGCCTGCAGGAAGTGGCCCCCGGCCACCTGGTGCGCTGCTGGTTATATGAGAACGCCGAGGGCCACACGGCCCCGATCACGCTGGCGGGTGTATGAGTGCAAAACAAGCTCACGATTTGGTGCGCGTAGAGAACCTGCGCAAATACTACACAGTCAATGATGGCTTCCTGTCCAATCAGGTGGCCGAAGTCAAAGCGGTAGACGATGTCAGCTTCAGCATCAAGCAGGGCGAAACGCTCGGCTTGGTGGGCGAATCCGGCTGCGGCAAGACCACGGTGAGCCAAACCATGCTGCGCCTGGATAGCGCCACCGGCGGCAACGTCTTCTTCCGCGAGCAAGACGTCTTCGCCGCGCGTGGCGAAGAGCTCAAGCAGTTGCGCCGCAAGATGCAGATCGTCTTTCAGGATCCGTACGCTTCGCTCGATCCGCGGTTGCCCGTGGGCGATGCGATTGCCGAAGGCCTGGTGATCCATAAGCTTGGCAGTGTAGATGAACGCTATGCGCGCGTACTCAAGGCGCTCAAGATGGTGGGGCTGGAGGAATACCATGCCAGCCGCTACCCGCACGAATTCTCCGGCGGCCAGCGCCAACGCATCGGCATTGCGCGTGCTCTCGTGCTGGATCCCGAATTCATTATTCTCGATGAGCCGGTATCGGCTCTGGATGTGTCGATTCAGGCCCAGGTGCTCAATATCCTCAAGGATTTGCAAGATGAGCTTGGGCTGACCTATCTGTTCGTGGCGCACAACCTGGCGGTGGTCGAACATATTTCCGACCGCGTCGCCGTGATGTATCTGGGCAAAATTGTCGAGGTAGCCACCCGCGATGAGCTCTTCGCCAAGCCGTTGCACCCCTACACCCAGGCGCTCATGTCGGCCATCCCCATGCCCGATCCGGAGCGCAAGCGCACGCGCGCCGTGCTCACTGGCGATGTGCCCAGCCCGCTGAATCCGCCCAGCGGTTGCCGCTTCCACCCGCGCTGCCCGATCGCCCGCCTGGAACGCTGTGCGGCCGAAGAGCCACAGCTGCGTGAGCTGCGCCCGGGGCACCAGGTGGCCTGCCATTTTGCTGAGGACTTCCTGGCCTGAGCGGCCGCTCCTTAGCTCCGGCGAACCATCGCATGCAAAGCGCCACCGCACTGGCTCACCCGAATATCGCCTTCATCAAGTATTGGGGCAATCGCGACGATGCGTTGCGTTTGCCTGCCAACAGCTCGCTTTCGATGAACCTGGCGGGCTTGGAGACGCGCACCACCGTGCGCTTTGACGATGCGTTGGCGGCCGATACCCTGCAGCTCAACGCCGCGCCGGCCAGCCCGCCGCAGGTGGCGCGCGTGGCCGCCGTGCTGGATATTGTGCGCAGCATGGCGGGCATTCAGCACTTCGCCAGCGTAGAAAGCAGCAACAATTTTCCCAGCGGCTCAGGCATTGCTTCATCTTCTTCAGCATTTGCTGCCCTGGCCTTGGCCGCCAGCCGCGCCGCCGGCCTGCAATTGGACGAGCGCGCCCTCTCGCGCCTGGCCCGCCGCGGCTCAGGCTCAGCCAGCCGCTCCGTGCCGGATGGCTTTGTAGAATGGCGCGCCGCCGAGAGCGATGAGGCCAGCTTCGCCTACTCCGTGGCCCCGCGCCAGCATTGGGAGCTGGTCGACAACATTGCCGTGATCAGCGAAGAGCACAAGGCGGTCGGCTCCAGCGCCGGCCACCCGCTGGCGGAGACCAGCCCGCTGCAGGCCGCCCGCTTGCACGGCGCCGAGCAGCGCCTGGCGCAGGCGCGCGCCGCCATCGAGGCGCAAGACCTGGCCGCGCTGGCGGCGGTGATGGAGCTCGACAATCACCTGATGCACGCGGTGATGATGACCTCGCAGCCGCCCTTGTTGTATTGGCAGCCGCCCAGCCTGGCAGTGATGCGCGCCGTGGCGGCTTGGCGCGCCGAAGGGCTGCAGGCCGGCTACACACTGGATGCCGGGCCTAACGTGCATGTGCTCACCCACGCCGCCGATTCCACCGAAGTGGCCCTGCGCCTGGCGGAGATCCCCGGCGTGCAGCGCGTCTTGCGCGCCAGCCCGGGCGGCCCGGCGCAGCTCATCGGCACCTAAGCCTCATCTGCTTTTTAGCTGCGCACTGCGCCGCGCTCCGCCGCCAGTGGATATAATCCCTGCATGAATGCAATCATTGCCTTGCTGCAATTTGTCGGCGCGATCGCCGCGCTGATCGTGGTGCATGAGTTGGGCCACTACCTGGCGGCCAAGGCCTGCGGCATTCCGGTGCAAGAATTCGGCATCGGTTTCCCGCCGCGGCTGGTGCGCCTGTTCAAAATTCAGGAAACCGAGTTCACCCTCAACGCCATTCCCCTGGGCGGCTTTGCCATGCCGGCTGGCGAGAATGACCCCAACGTGCCCGGTGGCTTTTCGGCGGCCAGCCCCTGGAAACGCATCTTTATCTTCATTGCCGGGCCGGCGATGAACTTGCTGGCTGCCCTGTTGCTGTACGCGCTGATCTTTGTGCAGCTGGGCCAGCCGGATACCAGCCGCGTGCTGGTGATGAGCGTATCCGCCGGATCGCCCGCCGAGCAGGCCGGCTTGCAAGTGGGCGATGAGTTGCGCCGCGTCAATGGGGAAGTAGTGACCAGCAGCGAGGTTTTGCGCGAGGCGATCTATGCCAACCTGGGGCGTGAGATCCTGCTGGAGTACGCCCGCGACGGGCAGATCGAGCGCACCACCCTAGTGCCGCGTGACCCCGCGCCCGAAGATGGCGCCATCGGCATCTCGATGGGCCACCCCTCGGTGCCCGTGGGCGTTGCGCAGGCGCTGGTGGAAGGCGGCCGGGCGATTTACGATCAGGCCGATATTTTGCTGAGCCTGCCGGGGCGCATTGCCCGCGGCGAGCTCGATTCGAGCCAGGGGCGCCTGGTGGGCTATAAGGGCATGTACGATATCTACACGGAAGTGCGTGAGGCGGATTCCGCTCCGGATAGCCCGCTGCCCTCCGGTGTAAACACGCTCTCCTTCTTCGCCTCGATCTCGGTGTCGCTCGGCCTGCTGAATTTGCTGCCGGTGCCGGCGCTGGATGGCGGCCGTATTCTGTTCACCTTGCCGGAAGTGATCTTTGGCCGCCGGATCCCGCAGGCCTATCAAAATGCGGTCAATCTGGTGGGCCTGGCCTTCTTGCTAATGGCGATGGTCTATATCAATCTGCAAGATTTTCTCAACCCTTTGGTGCTGCCTTAATATGACAAACGAAATTCCAATGGATGATTTTGACGCTGGCGCGCAGAGCGAAGTAGATTTTCGCCAAGTGCTGGCGGCGCTGCAAGATGAACACACCCCGCTGGCCATGCGCACCCTCTACCGCCTCTCGGCGTTGGAGGCAGAGGATCTGGCCGCGCTGAAGACGCTGTGGCCGCAACTGCCCCTGGCGCGCCGCCGCGCCGTGCTCGAGGAGAGCGAAGGCTTGGCTGAGAGCAACCAGGTGATGCACTTCGATTCCCTGAACGAGATGGCGTTGAGTGACGCCGATGCAGGGGTGCGCACGCTGGCCGCCCGCGGCTTGTGGATCACCGAGCAGGCACGTCTGGTGACGCCACTGGTGCACATGCTCCAGCATGACCCGGATAGCGAAGCCCGCGCCCAGGCGGCCGATACCCTCGGGCGCTTCGTCTACCTGGGCGAAGTTGGCGATATTCCCGCTGCGGCGCACCAGGCCGCCGAAAGCGCCTTGTTGGACGTGCTGCACGGCAGCGAAGACCCGCTGATCCAGCGCCGCGCCCTGGAAGCGATGGGCTTCTCCAGCCGCCCCGAAATTGCCGAGATGATCGAAGAAGCCTTTGAAGGCGGCGAAGAGGAATGGGTCAGCACGGCTTTGTTTGCCATGGGGCGCTCGGCAGATGAACGCTGGAGCCCGATGGTGATCCAAAGCCTGAGCGACCCCAACCGTGAGATCAGCCGCGAGGCCGCCCGTGCCGCCGGCGAACTGGAGCTCAGTGAGGCGCGCCCCGGCTTGTTTGACCTGTTGCAAGATGAAGAGAGCGAAGTGCGCCTGGCGGCCGCCTGGGCCCTCTCGCAGATCGGTGGCAATGGCATCTCGGATGTGCTCGAAGAGATGATCGAGCGCAGTGAGGATGATGACGAGATCGAATTGTTGGAAAGCGCCATCGAAAATCTGGCCTTTACCAATGAGATGGACGAGCTTAGCCTGCTGGATTTCTCCCCCGAAGACCTGGATGATTTTGCCAATCCCGATCTGCCCGACGACACAGACGAAGACAGTGACGAGTAAGGCTGAGTGGCTGGCCGCATAGGGCGCGGCCGCAGCTTTCGTATAATGAGCCCTAATGCAACGCATCGGCCAATGGTGCCTGGCGCTTCTCATAGGGTGTTTGCTGGGCGTGCAGAATGCCCGGGCTCAAAGCGCGATTGAATTCACTGCCCAATCCGTAGAGTATTACTTTGGCGAAAGCTTAGACTTCAGCGCCAGCTTCACCAGCCGCCCGGTGATCCTGGAAGGCTATGTTTTTTACCAAGTTGGTGATGACCCGCGCACCTGGGTATATGAGGGCGAGATCACCCCAGGCCAGTTGGACGTCCATGTGGCCCTCGATAACCAGAATCAACCTCAGGCTTTTCGCCCAATTCGTTATTGGTTTCGCATTGCCTCAGATCACGGCGACTTTTTTGAAAGCCCGGTGTATCACTTTACCTACGAAGACAATCGCTTCACCTGGCAGCAGGCGCAGCTAGCGCCCTTCACGTTGCTCTGGCACAGCGGCCAACCCGCCGATGCCACGCGCCTGCTGGCCGCGGCCCGCGCCAGCGTGCTGCGCCTGCAGGCGCTGCTGCCGCTGCGCGAGCCGCAGCCGCTCACGCTGCGCGTCTACAACCAGCCGGCTGATCTTGAGCGGGCGGCCACGCTGGCGCACTATCCCTGGGCGGCCGGCCACATGCCGCCCGGTCAGGGGGTGCTGCTGTTTGCGTTGGGGCCAGACGTGGAGGCGCAGGTGCAGCAGGAGGTGGCACACCAGGTGCTCTACGATGGCCTGGGCGCCAGCGGCTACGCCAACCTGCCGGCTTGGTTGCGGGCCGGGATTGCCTACGGGCTGGCCAGCGATGGCCCGGCGGCCACGGCAGAGTTGCAAACCGCGGCGGCGGCCGGCAGCCTGCTGCCGTTGTATACGCTGTGTCAGGCATTGCCCGGCGAGGGCGCGCAGGCCCAGTTGGCGCTGCAGCAATCGGCGGCCTTGGTACGCTATCTGCTGCAGCGCTTTAACACCGCAGGTTTTGGCGTGCTGGTAGAGGCGTATGCGCGCAGCGGCGATTGTATCAACGCCACCCAGGCGGCCTTTGGCGTCGATCTCTTGCAACTGGAGCAGGATTGGTATCAGGCCAGTTTTGCAAGCCACAGTGTATGGCCACAGGTGCAATGGCGTGCGCTGGCCGCGGCCGCCGGGGTGGCTGCGCTCTTATGGGGCCTGATGCGCCTGGCGGCACGCGGGGGCGCCCAGCATGGCTAACGCGGAACGCTTGCACGCCGAGGTGAGCGGCGGCGTGCAAGGCGTGGGTTTTCGCTATTTTGTGTGGCAGACGGCGCGCCAGCTTGGGCTCACGGGTTGGGTACGCAACCTGCCCAATGGCACGGTGGAGCTGCTGGCCGAAGGGCCGCGCCCGCAGTTGGAGCAGTTGGCCCGCGCCGTAGGCAGCGGGCCGCCCGCGGCTGATGTGCACTCCTGCGCACTCAGCTGGCAGCCGGCCAGCAGCGAATTCACCAGCTTTGAGATCACGTTCTAGGCGCTTGCCGCGCTAAAAACCCAAGCGTTTTTCTTTCAACGAGACAAAACGCCCCTGGCCGATCACTACATGGTCAAGCAGCTCCACTCCTAACAATACACCCGCTTCACGAATCGCTTTGGTGAGTGCAACATCATCTGGGCTGGGCGTTGGGTCGCCGCTGGGGTGGTTGTGCGCCAGAATGAGCGCCGCGGCGTTCTTGCGGATGGCAGGCTTGAACACATCGGCGATGCGCACCGGGGCGCTGTTCAGCGAGCCGCGGTAGATCTCTACCACTTCGATGACTTCGTTGCGCGTGCTCAGCAGGATGGCGCGCAGGTGTTCCTGCTCCAGCGCGCTCATTTCGTATTGCAGCAGCGCCGCGGCGTCGGCTGGGCTGCTGATGCGCAGGCGTTGCTGCGGATCCTGGGTGTGCAGGCGGCGGCCCAGTTCGATGGCCGCCTTGATCGTGGCAGTTTTCGCTTCGCCCAGGCCCAGCGTAGCTTCCATCTCGGCAAAATCGGCGCGTTGCAGGCCAGGCAACCCGCCGAAGCTTTGCAACAAACGCTGGGCCAGCGCCACGGCGTTCTCGCCTTGCAGCCCGGTGCGCAGCAAAACCGCCAGCAGCTCCGCCGTGCTGAGCGCTGCCGCGCCCTGTGCTTTCAGGCGCTCACGCGGGCGTTCATTGCTGGCCAGATCGGAGATGCGGTAGCGGTGCTCGGTAGCCCCCATGCGCCTAAGTGTACTCAAAAAATGAGGCCACTATGAGGCAGCTGCCTCTGGAATCGTTTTACGGTATAGTGGCTGGCATGCCCCGTCGAGCCATCCTCCTCACTGTGCTCGCCCTGACGCTGAGTAGCCTGGCGTGCAATCTGCAACGCGTGCTCGATCCTTCGTTGCCCACGTCTACTCTGCCCAGTGTGCAGATCCTGCCCTCCGCCACCGCCCAGCCCGCGGCCACACCCACGCTCACCAATCAGGCGCGGGTGCAATCGGCGGATCAGCTCTTTTTCTATGGAGACTGGGAAGCGGCACTGGCGGAGTATCAGCGCGTCCTGCAAAGCGATGAAACCTCGCTGCATGCCGCGGCGCAATTGGGGATTGGGCGCGCGTATGCCAAGCTGGGGCGTGCTAGCGAAGCCAGCCGTGCGCTGAATGCGGTGCTTGAGCAATACCCTGGCAGTAGTGAGGCTGCCGGAGCGCATTTTGCCCTGGCGGAGTTGTATGCTGCCGCCAATAACTCCGCCGCGGCGGATGCCGAGTATCAAGCCTACCTGGCGCTGCGGCCCGAGCTGCTGGCCGCCTACGTACACGAGCAGCGCGGCGATGTGCTGCAGGCCGGCGGGGACCTGGCCGGCGCTCAGGCGGCGTATGAACAGGCCCTGGCAGCCCCGCGCCTGGGCGATACGCTGGCTTTGCAGGTCAAGCTGGGCAAACTGCATACCGCCCGCGGTGACCATCAGGCCGCCATTCTGGCCTATCAAAATGTATACACAACCACCGCCAATGATTACCTCAAGGCGGATATGGATTTGCTGATGGGGCGCGCCTACCTGGCGCTGGGCGATAGTGCCCAGGCCTATGCGCTGTTCAATGACGCCGTCGCCAAATTTCCGCTGTCCTACTCGTCGTATGCCGCCCTGGTGGAATTGGTCAATGCCAACCAACCGGTGGATGAATTGCAGCGCGGGCTGGTGGATTACTATGCCGGCGTTAACAGCAGTGGCAGCACGGCTAACGAGCTCTACCTGGTGGCGATTGCCGCCTTTGACCGTTACCTGGCCAGCGCCCCGGCTGACCATGCGGACACCGCCCATTACTTCCGCGCCCTGGCGCTGCGCAACACGGAGGACTATGCCGCCGCGATCAGCGAACTGGATAGTATGCTGGCCGAGCACCCGTTGGGCGAGCACTGGGTGGATGGGTATTGGCAGAAGGCTGACATCCAGTGGCGCTACATGGACAACTACGATGCGGCCATCGCCACGCTGGAGGGCTTTGTGGTGGCCCACGCCGGCGAACCGAATGCGGCGCGCCTGCTCAACCAGGCCGGCCTGATTGCCGAGATTGGCGGGCGGCTGACCCGCGCGGCGGAGATCTTGCCGCGCGTAGCCAACGAGTACCCCGCCTCAGAATACGCCTACGATGCGCTATTCATGGCGGGCATCACCCGCTATCGCCTGGGCGAATACGTGGCCGCCCAAAGCTTGTTCGCCCGCAGCAACCAGGCCAGCCTGAGCCTGGAGCAGCAGGCGCAAAGCCAATTCTGGATCGGCAAAGCACAGCAGGCGCAGGGCGACTCTGCCGCCGCCGAAACCACCTGGCGTACCACGGCCCAAATTGACCCGACTGGCTATTACAGTGAGCGCGCTGCCGACATCCTGGCCGGCCTGGCGCCCTTCTCGCCGCCTGCCGATTACCACCGCCAGGTGGACCTGGTGACCGAGCGCAACCAGGCCGAGGCCTGGCTGCGCAGCACCTTCAACATCCCCAACGATGTAGACCTCAGCCAGCCTGGCCCGTTGTGGCAGGATGTGCGCTTTGTGCGCGGCACCGAGCTGTGGCAACTGGGCCGCTACCAGCAAGCCCGGGTGGAGTTCGAGAGCCTGCGGGCGGATTTGGCGACTGATGCGGCCAATTCGTATCGCCTGGCCAATCACTTGGTGGAGCTGGGGCTGTATCGCAGCGCGGTCTTCGCCGCCCGCGAGGTGTTGAACATGGCCGGGCTCAGTGATGCCGAAACCATGCAAGCCCCGATGTACTTCAACCGTATTCGCTTTGGCTTGTACTATCAGAACCTGGTGGAGACAGATAGCGCACGGCGCAGCATCGACCCGCTGTTCGTTTATAGCATGATGCGCCAGGAGAGCTTGTACGAGGGCTTTGTCACCTCGTCGGCTGGGGCGCGCGGCTTGCTGCAAATTGTGCCTGTCACCGGACAGGAGATGGCAACGCTGAGTGGCTGGCCGCCCAATTACAGCGACGAGGATCTCTACCGTGCCAATGTAAGCATCCGCCTGGGCGTTGAGTACTTGGCGCGCCAATTGAATGCCTTCGATGGCGATATTTACGTTGCTTTGGCGGCCTACAACGCCGGGGCCGGTAATGCGATCTATTGGCAGGAGCAGGCCAAGGGGGATGCGGATCTCTTCGTGGAGATCATCCAGTTCACTGAGACGCGCGAGCATTTGCGCAGCATCTACGAGATCTACGATATCTACCGCCGGCTGTACGCGGCGCAATGAAAACGCCCTGATGGGCGTTTTTATTGCTGTGGGCTATCGCTGGCCGGTGTTTCGCTATCCGGTTGCTGCGGCTGGGCGGTAGGCTCCAGCTCATCCAATTGGCTGCGGGCTACTAGGAACCATTCGGACAGAGTTGCAAAGCGATCGCTGGTTTGGAACAGCGGCCCCATCGAAACCCCGCGCACCAATGGGGAGACCCCGTAGCTATACACGGGGAAGTACAGCGGCACGGCTGGCACTTCATTGATGAAGTGATTTTGGAAGTTGCGATACAAGCGTATCCGCTTCAGCGTATCCACCGAGACGCGTGCTTCTTCCAGGTATTCGCTGGCGCGGCGATCATCCCAGCGGGCGTAATTTTGCCCACCCGAGATGGCCGCTTGGTGCCAGAAGGGGTACGGGTCAGGATCCGGGTAGCTGGAGAGGTTCAAATCTACCAGTGCGGCCTGGTAGGTACGCGGCTCAAGATAATTGCTGATCAAGTCAGCATACGGCACGGCCAACAGGCGCACATCCATCCCCAGGGCGGCCAGATCGCTCTGGATGCTGGCAGCAATTTGCGCATGCAGCGGCGTATCAGGGTAGACCAATTGGAAGCTGAGGCTGATGCCGTCCTTGCTGCGGATCTCGCCGCCGCTGGCCGGGATGGAGTAGCCAGCCTGGCGCAACTCCGTCAGCGCGGCGTCACGGTCATAGGCGATGCGCGGCAGGTTCTCGTTGTAGGCCCAGGTGCCGGGAAGGATCGGCCCCTCGGCCAGGAAAGCCTGGCCGCCGAGGAACTGGTCAACAATCCATTGGCGGTTAATCCCAGCAAAGATCGCTTTACGCACCGCCTGCTCTTCGAAGAACGGCACTTCATTGCTGCCCAAGTTGAACAGCAGCAGGGTCAGCCGCGGCAAGCGGCTGGAATAAATGCTGATATTGGGGTCGTTGAGCGCTTCGTTGAGCACCTGCGGGCTGAGGTAACTGACTCCCATCACATCCCCGCGCTGGTAGGCCGCATACGCGTCTTCGGAGCTATCGTACAGGTTGAAGATCACCTGATCGAGGAAGGGGCGCCCGGCATAGTAGCCGTCCCAGGCTCGCAGGCTCACCCCGGCGATCTGGCCCTCCTCCGAGAGCAATTCTTCGAAGCGGAAGGGGCCAGAGCCCACTGGTTGAAGGTTGTAAGGTGCGTTGAGCAGCTCGGTGGGGCTGAGGTTGCCCAGAATGTGCTGCGGCAGCACGCCAAAGCTTAGATAATCCGTAAAGGGCGCAAACGCGCTGGGCAGAACGAACTGCATATTGCGCTCATCCAGCACGATCACCTCCACCTTGGCCCATAGCGCGCGCAGATCGGCGGCGATGGGCAGCTCGGCATTGCGCATCAGGTCAATCGTGAAGGCGACGTCTTGGGTGGTGAGCGCTGCGCCGTCATGCCAGGTGAGGTTGGGGCGCAAGGTGATGTTGTAGGTTTCCCCGGTGATCGAAACGCCCCAGGCCTCGGCGAGATCGGGCTGCGGGTTGCCGCGCTCGTCGTAGCGCAGCAAGCCACTGAAGATCAGGCGGTCAATGTCCTGATCGGCCGGGTTGGCATCGTCGAGCAGCGGGTTCAGGCGGCCGATCGTGCCCACCAGGCCTTCGATATAGGTGCCGCCTTGGCCGGGCTCGGCGCCCAGGCCGCGCAGCAGCGGTTGGCGCGCCAGCAGCAGGATGGCGATGGCCGCCAGGGCCAGCCCCACCAGAATGAGCTGCCAACGAAGCTTACGCATGATGAGTGGGCGGGGCTACCCGAAGGCAGAAATTAGCCCGAAACGTAGACCGTGTAAATGGCCAGCAGGAAGAAAACCACGCTCAAAACGATGGTGACGCGGAACAGGGTCTTTTCCAAGCCGCGGCGCGTGGAGAACGAGGTGGTCATTTCAGCCCCGCCCAAGCCGCCCAGGCCAGCCTGTTTGCTCTGCAGCACAATGGTGGCAACCAGGGCCACGGAGACAATCAAAATTGCAATATCGAGAAGAGATTCCATTTAAGTACACCAGTCCTATGAGGGTTAAACGTGAGGATTATACGTTGGCGTAGGGGCTTCGTCAATTCAGCGCATTGAATCCACAGCAACTATTCATTTGGAAACCGATGTTCTATAATAGACGGATGGCAGCCCTCTTTGACCTTCAAGCTCCCTTCAAACCCACTGGCGATCAGCCCGAAGCCATCGAGAAGTTGTTGGCCGGCTACAAGCAGGGTCAGCGTCAACAGGTGTTGCTAGGCGCCACGGGCACCGGCAAAACTTTCAGCATGGCCAACATCATCCAGGCGGTGCAAAAGCCCACCTTGGTGCTGGCGCATAACAAAACGCTGGTGGCACAACTCTACGCTGAGTTCAAAGAATTCTTTCCCAACAACGCGGTGGAGTTCTTTACCTCGTACTACGACTATTACCAGCCGGAAGCGTACGTGCCGCGCAGTGACCTCTATATAGAAAAAGAGACCGACATCAATGAGGAGATCGAGCGTCTGCGCCTGGCTGCCACCACCTCCCTGATGTCGCGCTCCGACACGATCGTGGTGGCTTCGGTGTCGTGCATCTATGGTTTGGGCAACCCGGAGGCCTACGGCCGCGTGGTGCTGAATCTGGAAAGCGGCAAGGTCTACCGCCGTGATAATTTGTTGCGCCACCTGGTGGATATTCACTACGAGCGCAAGGATACGGATCTCTCGCCCGGCGCTTTTCGCGTGCGCGGCGACACGCTGGAAGTGGTGCCAGCCTATCAGGATAAACTGGCCTACCGCATCACCTTCTTCGGTGATGAGGTGGAACGCCTTACCGAGATCCACACCGTGACCGGAGAAATTCGCCGGGAGATGCAAACCATTGCCATCTTTCCGGCCAAGCACTTCATCACCGACGAAGACAAGCTGGCCGCGGCGATCATCGGCATCGAGCAGGAGCTGGTTGAACGCCTGGCCTTCCTTAAATCGCACGACAAGCTGTTGGAGGCCCAGCGCCTGGAGCAACGCACACGCTACGACCTGGAGATGCTGCGCCAGGTGGGCTATTGCAGCGGCATCGAGAATTACTCGCGCCATATGGACCAGCGCGCCCCGGGCACGCCGCCCTGGACGCTGATCGATTACTTCCCCGCCGATTTTCTGATGATCATCGACGAGTCGCACATGACCATTCCACAAGTGCGTGGGATGTACAACGGGGACCGCGCCCGCAAAGAAGTGCTGGTGGAGTACGGCTTCCGCCTGCCCTCGGCGGTGGATAACCGCCCGCTGACCTTTGACGAATTTGAAGAGCGCCTGGGCTATGTGATGTACACCTCGGCCACCCCGGCGGAGTATGAGCTTAAGCACGCCCAGCAAGTGGTGGAGCAGATCATCCGCCCCACGGGGCTGGTGGACCCGCAGGTGGAGGTGCGCCCGATTGCCGGCCAGGTGGATGACCTGATCGGCGAGATCAATAAGCGCATTGCCGAAGGCGAACGCGTCCTGGTCACCACGCTCACCAAACGCATGGCCGAAGACCTCTCCGAGTATTTGCTCGAGCTGGGCATCAAAGTACATTACCTGCATTCCGAGGTGGATACCCTCGATCGCATCAGCATCCTGCGCGATCTGCGCCTGGGCGTGTTTGACGTCGTGGTGGGGATCAACCTGCTGCGCGAGGGCCTCGACCTGCCCGAGGTCTCGTTGGTGGCGATCCTGGATGCGGACAAAGAGGGCTTCTTGCGTTCAGAGACGGCCCTGATCCAGACCATTGGCCGGGCGGCGCGCCACGTGCGCGGCCGCGTGATCATGTATGCCGACAAAATGACCGATTCGATGCGCTACGCCATTCAGGAAACCGAGCGCCGTCGCGAGAAGCAAGTGGCTTACAACCAGGCACATGGCATCGAGCCGGTGGGCATTATCAAGGCCGTGCGCGATCTGACTGACCAGATCCGCGTGCATTCGATGGCCGAGAGCCAGGCCGACTACAAGACCAGCGCGGACAAGGACATGTCGCGCAAGGAGATGGAGCGCCTGATCAGCGAGTTGGAGGCGCGCATGCGCGCCGCGGCCAAGAACCTGGAGTTTGAGCAGGCCGCCCTGCTGCGCGACCAGCTCTACGATGTGCGCACCTTGCTGGCGGAAAGCGCCGATCTGAAGCCATGGGAGAAGATCCGCATTATTGCTGGGCGAGGGGAGGAATAACATGAGCTTGGTAAACAACGTTACGCGTATGTTGGCTGCCAAGGGGATAGCGTACCAAGCACATGCCCTGCCTGCTGAGAAGCTCAGCGGCCTTGAAGCCGCGGCCTATTTAGGCATTGACCCAGCCCAGATGTACAAGACGATTGTGGCCATTCGCCCCGAAGGCGGCAAGCCGGTGCTGGGGGTTGTGCCCGCCGCTGCGCAGATCGAGCTCAAGGCGCTGGGCCGCGCCCTGGGCGGCAAGAAGCTGCAGTTAGCCTCTCAGGCGCAGGCCGAGAAATTGACCGGCTTGCAAACCGGTGGCATCTCGCCGCTGGCACTGGTAGCCAAAGGCTTCGAAGTCGTGCTGGATCGTAGCGCCCTGGCGTTTGCACAGATCTATGTATCCGGCGGGCAGCGCGGCTTGAACATCTCCTTGCCGCCGGCCAGCTTGATCGAGCTAACCCATGCAAAAACCGCTGAAATTGCGGCTATGATGTAACCCGAATTTATATGAAGATTGCGCACATTTGCCAGTCCTATCCGCCTATGGTCAGCGGGCAATCCTTTATGGTGGAGCGCTTGGCGCGTGGCGCCGTGGGCTTGGGCCATGCGGTGATGGTGATTAGTGCGTCTGACCGCAAAGAAGCCTACCAAGCCGAAAGCCATGGGGTGCAGTTGGTGCGCCTGACCTCGTGGCGCAACCCACTACGCGTAGGCCAGCGGCTCACCGTGTGGGGCGCCGGGGAAATGAAAGCCGCCCTGCAGGAATTCCAGGCCGATATTGTCCATTTGCATGATCCCACCAATTCCGGCCTGGCCGGCATTGCCGCGGCACGCGCCCTGCGCATTCCCGTGCTGCTCACCGCCCACGCCATGCCCTGGCTGATCAATGCCTATTTGCCCGATATGCCCGCGGTGGCACGCACCGTCGAATCGATCTCATGGGCCTATGCGCGTGGTGTGATCCGGCGCTGCGATCTGGTCGTAGCGCCCTCGCT
This sequence comes from Anaerolineales bacterium, assembly GCA_019637755.1. Classification (NCBI taxonomy): domain Bacteria; kingdom Bacillati; phylum Chloroflexota; class Anaerolineae; order Anaerolineales; species Anaerolineales bacterium. The sequence goes on along the minus strand of JAHBVC010000001.1, from coordinate 878,785 downwards.
GCGCGCCGCGCGGGAGATCCACGAAGAGACCAAGGTGGATGTGCGCGTAGTGAGCAACGGCGCTGACCTCAGCCGCTTCACCGCCGAGCCGCTGCCCGCGGAGGAAGAAGCCGCCTTGCGCCAGAAGTTTGGCTTGCCGGCAGGGGCGGCGGTGATCCTGCATGCTGGGCGCCTGGATAGCGAAAAGAACGTGCCCGCGGTGGTGCGCGCCGCCGCGCAGGCCATGCGCCAGAACCCGCAGGCGCACCTGCTGATCGCCGGTGACGGCGTGGAGCGCCAGGAGCTGATTGCCCTGTGTGCTGAGCTGGGCATCGCCGAGCGCAGCCACTTCCCGGGCTTCGTGGACGCCAAGAGCGAGCTGCCCAAAGTGTTCCGGATGGCTGACCTGTTCGTCACCGCCAGCGAGATGGAAGTGCAGAGCCTAGTGCTGTTGGAGGCGATTGCCAGCGGGCTGCCGGTCGTGGCGGTGGATGCCACCTCGGTATCGGAGATGGTTGAGCACGGCAAGAGCGGCTACCTGGTGCGCTCGGGCGATGAGCGCGGCATGACCGCCGCGATCATCAAATTGCTCAACAACCAGTCGGCCAGCTCGTTCAGCGCCCGCGCCCGTGAGATCGCCGAGCAGCACACCCTGGAGCGCACCTTCAAGGGCTACGATGAGCTCTACCGCGAAGTGCTGGCCAAGCGTGCCGCCCGCCAGCGTCTGCGCGACACCCCGGCCTAACGCCGATTCTTACGCTGCATCTACGCAGCGCCTACGCACGGATGCTAGAATATCTGTGCGATGTTTCCCCCCGAACACATTCAGGCCCAGCTAAGCACACTGCCGGATCGCACGGGCTGCTATCTCATGAAAGATGAGAGCGGCAAGGTGATCTATATTGGCAAGGCGCTCAGTTTGCGCAGCCGGGTGCGCTCGTACTTCCATGCCGGCGCGCAACACCACCCGCGCACCGAGCACATGGTGCAACGCGTGCGTGACATCGAATGGATCGTGGTCGATTCAGAGCTTGAGGCGCTCATCCTTGAGATGAACCTAATCAAAAAGCACCGGCCGCACTACAACATCCGCCTCAAAGACGACAAGCGCTATCCCTATATCAAGGTGCACTGGGCGGATCCTTTCCCCAAGGTGACGGTGACGCGCCAGATGGTCAGTGACGGCTCGCGCTATTTCGGCCCGTATACCAGCGTGTGGGCGGTGCACAAAACTCTGGATGTGCTGCGCAAGATCTTCCCTTATCTCACGTGTGATCGCGAGATCACCGGCACAGATACGCGCGCCTGCCTGTACTATGACATCAAGTTGTGCACCGCCCCGTGCATCGGCAAGATCGATCAGGCCAATTACCGCCAGATGATCTCGGACCTGTGTGAGTTCCTCAACGGGCGCACCGAGCCGATCGCCAACCGCCTCACCGCCGAGATGCAACTGGCCTCGGCCAAGCTGCAATATGAAAAAGCCGCCAGCCTGCGCGACCAGTTGCAGGCGATCGAAAGCATTGTCGAACGTCAAAAGGTGATCTCCAGCGATTATGTCGATAGTGATGTGATTGCCATGGCGCGCGCCGAGCGCGAGGCTTGCGTACAGGTGTTCTTCATTCGCGGTGGCAAGCTCATCGGGCGTGAATTCTTCATGATGGAAAATACCGCCGAGAGCCCGGATGCGGACGTGATGGCTGAGTTCATCAAGCAGTATTACGAGCAGGCCGCCAGCGTGCCGCCCGAAGTCTTGCTGCCACAAGAGGTGGAGGAGGCCCAGGTGATCCGCCAGTGGCTTAGCCAGCGGCGCGGCGAAGGCGGTGTGGAGATCAAAATTCCACGCCAGGGCCCCAAGCACGATCTGATCCAGATGGCCGCCGAGAACGCCGCCGAGACCCTGGCGGCCTTGCAGACGCAGTGGAGGGCGGATGCCCACCGCCAAACCGAAGCGCTGAGCGATCTGCAGGAAGCGCTGGGCTTGCCGCGCGCCCCGGAGCGTATTGAGTGCTACGACATTTCCAACACACAGGGGACCGCGGCGGTAAGCAGCATGGTGGTGTTCTCCCGCGGCGTACCCAACACCAAGCTGTACCGGCGCTTCAACATCAAGAGCGTTGAAGGCCCGGATGATTTCGCCAGCATGCAAGAGGTGCTGACCCGGCGCTTCAAACGCTGGGCCGCCGCAGAGCAGCTGGCCGAGCAGCCGGGTGAAGTGCCCGGCAAGGCGCCCGATGCCGCCTTTGCCAACCTGCCCGACCTGCTGATCGTGGATGGCGGCCGCGGCCAATTGGCGCGGGCCGTGGCGGTGCTCGAGGAATTCAACCTGCTTGACCGCGTGCCATTGATTTCACTGGCCAAGCAAAATGAAGAGGTCTTCCGCCCGGGGCACGCCCAGGGGCTGCTTTTGCCGCGCAATGCCCCCGGCCTGTTCCTGCTGCAACGCATTCGTGATGAGGCGCACCGCTTCGCCATCACCGCCCACCGCAACCGCCGCGGCAAGAGCAGCCTGGTTTCACAGCTCGATAGCATTCCTGGCATCGGCCCGCAGCGTCGCCGCGCCCTGCTCAAAGCCTTCGGCTCGCTGGAGGCGTTGCGCCAGGCAGATCTAGCGCAGTTGACCGCGGTGAGTGGCATCACCTCCAGCCTGGCGGCCAGCATCAAGGAGCACCTTGAATAAGCCGCGCCTGGCCTGGCTGGTGGATGATGACGCCGAGATGGCGGCCGCCATCGCCCTGATGCTCAAGCTGCTGGATTTTCAGACGCGCAGCTTCCTGGATGCACCCAGTGCCGCCCAGGCGCTGCTGGCGCAGCAACCCTGCGATCTGATCCTGCTGGATCTGAACATGCCTCAGGTGAGTGGGCAGGATTTCCTGGAGTTCATGCGCCAGCGGGCGGAGTTCGCCACGGTGCCGGTGCTGATCCTCAGCTCCGAGTTCAACGAGCGCACCATGCAGGCGTTGCTGCAAGCAGGCGCCAATGGCTACATCACCAAGCCCGTCTCGCTGGCCGAGCTGTCCGCTGCGATCCAGAAAGTGTTTCCTGACCGGGCTACTGAGGTATAGTTCCCCCTCGAGGAAACTATGGCCAAGAAACAAGAGAAACCCAAAATGTCGTTCAGCCAGGTGGCCTTTGCCATCCTGGCGCTGCTCATGATCATTACGATGATTTTGAGTTCCATTCGGATAGGTTGAGATAGCTTTTGATAGGCAGGGTAGGGGGTAATAGCACACAACCTTTGCACTGAGGAGGCCCTATGGCCCGTTTGTCGCGCCCTGCGTTTTTTATTCCCGTCTGTATTGCCCTTGGTTTGGCGTTTGATCAATTGTTTTGGGATCAGCGCTGGGGGTTCTCGTTCACCCTGTTCATCAGCCTGCTGCTGGCGGCTGGCCTGTGGCTGGCGACGCAAGTGCGCCTGCACGCTGCCCGGCGCAGTTGGCCGCTGGCCCTGGCGTCGTTTGGTTTCGCCGCGGTAAGCAGCTTCCTGACGGAAGAGTACACCCTGCTGTTTACGCGCGGCTTTGCGCTGCTGTTGCTGCTGCTCTTCGCTGCCGATTTCCTGGCGGGCGATTGGCTGAACTATCGCTTTAGCGATTTCGCCGTCAAGCTGGCCAGCCTGCTGCCGGCTGGCTGGCTGGCCAGTGCTGAGCTCAAGCCGGCGGCGCGGCGTGGCAAAGCCGTGCCGCGCCCCTGGGCCGCCTGGCTGCGTGGCGTGCTGCTGGCATTGCCGGTAGTGTTTGTTTTGGGGGCCTTGCTGGCCTCGGCCGATAGCTACTTTGCCGAAGGGCTGCAGCAGACCTTCAGCTTTCTGCGCATCGAACGCCTGCCGGAGTATCTCTTCCGGCTGGTGCTGGTGGGGCTGGTGGCCATTCTGGTGTACGGCGCGTATCACTACGCCTTCCTGCGCAGCCAGCACGGCGCGGCCAAAACCGGGCCACTTAAGCCCTTCATCGGCTTCACTGAGGCAGGCGTCGTGCTGGCCAGTGTGGCCCTGTTGCTGGCTGCTTTCGTCGTTGTCCAGTTTCGCTACTTTTTCGGCGGGGCCGAGAACGTGCTCGGCAGCCTGAGTACCGCCACGTATGCTGAGTATGCACGCCGTGGCTTCGCTGAGTTGTGCCTGGTAGCCGCCTTGGTGCTGGCCTTGTTCGTGCTGCTCAGCAGCCTGACGCGGCGCAGCACCCGCCAGCAAGGCTACTTTTCTGCCCTGGGCGTGCTGCTGCTGGCGCTCATCGCGGTGGTGTTGGTATCTGCCTTTCAGCGCCTGCAGTTGTACGAAGCCGCCTATGGCTTCACCAGCATGCGCTTGCTGCCTCATCTGTTTATGATCTGGCTGGGCCTGTTGTTGCTGGCGCTGGTGATCCTGGAGCTCAGCGGGCGGCAACGCTGGTTTGCCGCCACGGTGTTGCTGGCCGCCTGCGGCTTTGTGGCCAGCTTGCCCGTGGTGAATCTGGATGCTTTCACCACGCGTGCCAACATCGCCCATGGGTTGCAGACGGCCAGCAGCTCCACGCGCCAGGCGGTGGATTATGTCCACCTGGCCGGCCTGTCGCCGGATGCACTGCCCGCTTTGGTGGAGGGCTACTACACTCAGCGTGCCGCCGGAAACCAGGCGCTGGCCGATCAGTTGGCCGTCGCCATCGCCTGTAATGCCTACTTTGAGGATGGCTATGGGCAAAGCTGGCGGGAGTGGACGCTGTCACGCCAGCGGGCTGCTGCCGCCTGGCAACAGGTCAGCGCGGAGCCTGGCTTCCCCCGCGTGTCTGCCCAGAGCGATGGCCAGGTATTGGCCCAGCAGGCCGGCCAAACCTTTTCCTGCTATGCGCCTTAACCCGTTGCCACTGGTATGATTTCCTTGCGTGACCACAACTGACCTACATATCCGTAGCAATCAGGACTGGCTGCAGGACTTGCGGGCCTCTTCTCCGGAGGCGATCGAAGCCCTGCGGTCGGTCCTGTTGCGCGGTTTGCGTGCCGCCCTGGCTGGCCGCGTCAGCGGCGATCTGGAAGCCATCAGTGAGGACTTTGTGCAGGATGCGCTGCTAAAGGTGCTCGCCAGTTTGGATAGCTTCCGCGGTGAGAGCCGCTTTCTCACCTGGGCGCAAAAAATTGCCATCCATGTTGCCCTCTCGGATCTGCGCCGTAAACGCTGGCGCGATGTGTCGCTGCAGGCCTATACCGAGACGCCCGAGGGCGAAGAATACACGCCGCGGCTGCTGAGCGACCCGGCGGCTTCGCCGGAGCGCCAGGCCGCCCGCCAGGAGCTGTTGCGCAACGTAGAGCGCCTGATCTTTGAGGAGCTCACCGAACGCCAGCGCACCGCCATGCTGGCCATTCTGCAAGACGGCGTGCCGCTACAGGTGGTGGCCGAACGCATGGACACCAACCGCAACGCGCTGTACAAACTGCTGCATGATGCCCGCCAGCGCATGAAACAGCGCCTGGAAGAGCAGGTTGGCTTCTCCGCTCAGGAAGCCTTGGGCTTATTTGAAGGTGGATAAATGAGTAATATTGTCCGGCTTTGCGCCGTCTAGGAGACGTACTTATGGCACGCGTGCATACATCCACCCTGAAAGAGCTCTTGCAGCGCATCCTCACTACGCACAAGGAGGAGATCGGCTGCGAGAGTTGCTATGAGAGCCTGGACCGCTTTGTTGAGCTGGAGCTGGACGGCAAGAACGCCGAACAGGCGCTGCCCTTGATCAAGCGCCACCTTGAGCTATGCTCTGGCTGTGGCGAGGAGTATCAGGCGCTGCTGGCCGCGGTGGAAAGCCTGCAGGCTGATCAGACCGCCGATTAGCTGGCGATGAGGGGCGGCGCGAGCCTTAAAAAGCTACAGGTATAATCGCCTTCATGCCAGAGTCTGACAATATCGAGAACACCGTTCCCAGTTCTCCCAAAAAACGCACCAGCAAAACGCACACTCCCCCGGCCGCCAGTAGCGAGCCAGCGGCTGACGCCTCGTTGGCTGAGACGCAAGCTACCCCTAGCCTGCCGGAGGCTTCGCCTACCCAGGCGCCCGCAGGTTCCCCCGCGGCCCCTGCGCCCAAGCGCAGCCGCCGCTGGATCTTCGCTGTCGTGGCCGGCTTCGTGTTGGTGGTGGTCCTGGCGGTGCTGATCGGCGTACAGGCGGGCATTGCTTCGCGCACCGGGGCCGAAAGCCTGACGCGGGCCATCGAGGCCGAGACCCAGTTTCAGCTTGCCCAGGCGGATTTTCAAGCCGGGCGCTGTGAGTTGGCGCGCGAACGTTTCGTCTATGTCAGTGAGCTTAATCCGCAATACCCCGGCATCCTCGATAGCTTGTCGCAGGCGCTGCTGTGTGTAAGCGCCACCGCCACCCCGCAGCCCGATCAGGCCGGCCCCACGCCCACGCCTGATCTGCGCGGTCAGGACCAGGCCTATGCGGATGCCCAGGCCCAACTGGCCGCCAAGGATTGGGATGCACTGCTGCTCACCCTGGATACTTTGCGCACTAACTTCCCCAGCTTTAACCCGATCGAGATTGACGGCATGTACTACACCGCACTGCGCAACCGCGGCGTGCGGCGCATTCTGCCGCCGGTGGGTGACCTGGAAGGCGGCATCTATGATCTGAATCGCGCCGCGCAAATTGGCCCGCTGGATGCCGACGCGGTGATGTACCGCCAATGGGCGGTGAATTACATCGTGGGCCAGAGCTTCTGGGAAGTGGATTGGGAGCAGGCCGTGCAATACTTTCAGCCACTGGTGGCGGCCGCCCCCAATTTGCATGACATCAACTTCTTTACCGTACAAGACCGCTTGGCGACGGCCTCAGCCTTCTATTCGTTGGATTTGATTGACCGGGCCGAACGCCTGACCCGCGAAGAGAAGTGGTGCTCGGCCAATGAGTTGATGCTGCAGGCCGCCAGCTTTGCCCCGCTCTCGCCCGAGGATCAGGCCACCGCCGATAGCTACGCCAGTGCGTGCGCGGAACGCGGCGACGGGTAACCGGCCGGCATGAGCATCCCTCCCTGGGCATTGCTACTCTCTTTTTGGCTGCACATGCTGGCCACGGTGGCCTGGCTGGGCGGCCTGGCGGCGCTGGCGCTGTTCGTGCTGCCCAGCATGCGCCGCACCCTCAAACCGAAACAATTTGCCACCTGGGCAGATGCGCTCAATCGCCGCCTTGACCCGTTGGGCTGGTTTAGCCTGGGTTTGCTTACCTTCACTGGCCTGCTGCAGATGGATGGCAACGCCAACTATGAAGGCTTCCTCACGCTATCCAATCCGTGGGCCGTGGCGATTTGCCTTAAGCACATTGCCTTCTTTGGCATGCTGGCGGTATCCGGCTACCTGACCTGGAGCGTCACCCCGGCGTTGAGCCGGGCGGCTTTGCAGCGCGCCCAGGGGCGCAGCGACCGCCAGGAGGCGGCGCTGCTGCGCCGCTTCCAGCGTCTGATCGCGCTCAACCTGGCGCTCGGCGCGCTGGTGTTGGTATTCACCGCCATGGCGCGCATCGCCTAGCCGGCGAAATGCGTCACCCGGCTGGCGCGCAACAGTGGCTCCACCGCTTCGCGCCCGAGCTCCAAACGCCCCTCGACCATAAGTACCCTCTCGCCCTGAAAGCTGGCGCGGCCCTGGCGATAGACCTCAGCCGGGATGACCACGCGCAGCGTACCCTCTAAGTCTGCCAGATCCATGAAGTATAGATAGCCGCCGGCGCTGGTGCGTACCCGCCGCCAGCTTTGGCGCATGCCCGCCACGCGTATGATCTGGTTTGGCCGGGCCTGTGCCTCCAGCGTGCTGAGCGCCCCCGCGTGCTGGATGCGCGCGGCGTATACGTCGAGCGGGTGGGCTGCCAGGTTGGCGCCCAGCAGGCGCAGTTGGGCGGCAGCTTTTTGCGCCGCGGGCCAATCTGGCTGGTCGCTGGGCGTGCTATCAAACAAGGGCAACTGGCCGGGCAGCCAACTGCCGTTTTCCAGCGCATGGAGCAGGCTGGGAATGCTGCCCAGCCCCTCCAGCGCACCGGCTTCGATCAGATTGCGCGCCTCGGCGCGGCGTGGGGCGGCGCGCACCAGCAGATCGCTGAGCGAATGGAAGGGGCGCAGGGCGATCAGGCGCGCCTGGGTGTTGCGGGTGAGCTCGCGCAGTTGGGCCAGCCCCATGTAGAGGTGCGGCTGGCCGGCGTGGTAGCTGACGCTGAATTGCTCTTGCGAATGGTTGATGTGTGGCGCGTGCAGCGGCAGCCCCAGCCGGCGCGCTTCCAGCAGGTAGGTGTTTTGATCATAGTAGCCGCCCCAATTGGCCAGCACTGCCGCCATGAACTCCGCCGGGAAGTGGGTCTTGCACCAGGCCGAGCGCCAGGCGGTCAGCGCGTAGGAGGCGGCGTGCGCCTTGGGGAAACCGTAGCCAGCGAAGGCGGCCATCATGTCCCAGATGCGCTGGGCCTGTGCGGCAGGCACGCCGTGGCGTTGGGCGGCGCCGGCGATGAACTTCTCTTTGAGGGTTTGCATCTGCTTGCCAGGATCAAAATGGCTCATCGCCCGGCGCAGCAGATCAGAGTCTGCCAGGCTGAAGCCGGCCAATTCATGGGCCACGCGCAGCACTTGTTCCTGGTAGAGGAATACGCCGTGCGTCTCTTCCAACAATGGCTTGAGCGCGGGGTGGACGTGCTGCACGGGCTCTTGGCCCAGGTGGCGGCGCACGAAGGCATCCTTCAGGCCGCCGGTGAGCGGCCCGGGGCGAAACAGCGCCAGGGCCACCATAATGTTATCGATCGTATCGGATTGCACTTCTTTCAGAGTGGCGCGCATGCCGGGGCTTTCGATTTGAAAGCAGCCGATGGTGCGCCCATTGCGCACTGTTTCGGCGGTGGCCGGGTCACCATCGGGAATGTTGTCCAGCACCTCCAGGCGCGTACGGCCAAAGTGGGGATGGTGCTGGGCAATGTGCTGGGCGACATCACCCAACACGGTCAGACCGCGCGTGGCCAACAGGTCCATCTTCACCAGCCCCACTTTTTGCACGCCGCTCAGATCGTACTGGGTGACGGCGCGCCCGCTGGCGGCATGCTGCACAGGCACACTGTCAGTGAGCGAGCCGGTGGCGATGACGATGCCACCGGGGTGCAGCGAGAGATGGTGGGGCATATCCAGAATGGCACTTGCCTCCTGCAAGACGGCTTGCTGGCGCGGGCTGGTGAACTGGGTGTGCAGCTCGGCGTAGGGCTCGGCGGCGTCTTGTGGCTGGCCGGGCTGCCACCAGCGGTGGGGCAACTGGGCGGCCATACGCTTGATCTCCTCAGCGTTTAGGCCGTGCGCCTTGGCCACTTCGCGCAAAGCGGAGCGCAGCCGGAAGCGGTTGATGGTGGCTACCAGTGCCACGCGGGTAGGCCCGTACTCCTGGTAGACATGTTTAATGATCTCGTGGCGGCGCGCGGAGCAGATATCTGTGTCAATGTCCGGCGGGGTGGGGCGGGCCGGATTGAGGAAGCGCTCGAAGTACAGGTTCAGCCGCAAGGGGTCGGGCGTTGTGATGCCCAGGCAATGCGCCACCAGTGAAGAAGCCGCCGAGCCGCGCGAGGAGAGCGGCACATCTGCCCGGCGCGCAAAAGCCACGATCTCGGCCATGATCAGGAACAAGCTGGTGTAACCGCTGGCTTCGATGCTGGCCAGTTCGTGCTCCATGCGGGCGGTGAAGGCCGCGCTGCGCTCCGGGTAGTAGCGCGCAGCGCCTTGCAGGGTTTGCTGGCGCAGCGCTTCGATCGGCGTTTGCCCGGCGGGCAAGCGCAGTTCAGGGTAATTGGGGCGGTTAAGCTCGAGGCGGAAGTGACAGCGCGCCGCCACCGCGTGGGTAGCCTCCAACAGGGAGGGGTGCTGGGCGTAGGCGGCGTGCATCTCGGCCGGGCTGGGAAACCAGGCCTGGGGCGGCGCCGTGGCGCCAGCCGGCAGGCGCTGGCGGGGGGTGTTGAGCCGCATCGCCGTCAGGGTGCGTTGCAGCTCGGCTTGTTCGGGCTGTAGGTAGTAGACCGGCCAGCAGGCCACGGCGGGCAGCCCCAGCTGGCGCGCCAGGGCCAGGCTGGGCTCCACCGCCGTGGGCGGCGCTTGTAGGTAGCCGCGCCCGGCGAACAGTTGCGCTACGGCGGTCAGCTCTGCTGTGGGCATCAAGGGATCTGCTACGGCGGGTGAGCCCGCCAGGCACAGCAGCCCGGCGTGATTGCGCTGGAGCTCGGCCAACGACAACGGGCGGCGCTCGTCATTCTCTTCGTGTAGTAGCGCGCTGCTTAGGCGGCATAGGTTGGCCCACCCGCGCGCGTCTTCGGCCAGCAGCACCAGGGGCAGGCCGCCCGGCAGCACGACGTGCAGGCCGAAGAGCGGCTGGATGTTGTAGCTGGCACAGGCTTCGGCAAACTCCACCACGCCGCTCAAGCGGTTGTGATCGGTGAGGGCCAGGGCGGGCTGCCCGGCGGCGGCGGCCGCGGCGGCTAGCTCGGCGGGCGCTGGCACACCGGCCAGCAGCGAGAAATGTGAGTGGGCGTTGAGGTGCACAACCATGGGAACGTATGTTCTATTCTACTATGGGAATAGCTTCGGGCTGGATTTGCGACCTGGCCGCCGGGCGAAATAGTTTTGGTATAATTCCGCCTCTCTGGTCCCGTAGCTCAATGGTAGAGCAGTTGACTCTTAATCAATTGGTTGAAGGTTCGAGTCCTTCCGGGATCACAAAGACGGCCAACGGCCGTCTTTTTTGTTTCCTGGCGTAAAATTGCAGCCACTATGGCCGAAGCCCACGCGCCCGCTCGCACCCTGCCTGACCAAGCCGCCCTGGATGCCAAGCTGGCACGCCTGCAGCGCGGCAAGCAGGCCTGGGCGCAGTTGGCGGTGGCCGAGCGCATCGCCGTGATCGACCGGCTGTTCGCCGAGCTGCCTGCCATCGAGGAGCGCTGGATCGCCGCCAGCCTGGCGGCCAAGGGCGCCGCTCCGCACAGCCTGGCCGAAGGCGAGGAAACCTTCACGCTCACCGTCACCTACCGCCTGCTGCGCTATCTGCGCAAAGCACTGGTGGATATTCAGCAGGTGGGCCAGCCACGCCTGCCGGGCAAGGTGTGCTGGAAGCATGCCGGCGAGTGGCGCCTGGATGTGTTCCCGCAGACCCTGGCTGACCGCATTGCGATGCCCTTCATCCAGGCTGAGGTGCGCGTGCACGACAGCCTACAAGGTGATGAGCCGCCGCGGGCCGCCTTCTACCGCCAAACCGATCCGCCGGCCAAGACCTGCCTGGTGCTGGCCGCCGGCAACATTGCCTCCACCGTCAACTATGACTTTTTGCACAAGCTCTTCGTAGAAGGGCACGCAGTTATGCTCAAGATCAACCCGGTGAATGCCTACCTGGCTCCGTTGATCGAGGAGGGCTTCCGCGCCTTAGTGGAGCCGGGCTATATGCAAGTAGTAGAGGGCGATGCCGAGGTGGCCGCTTACTTGGTGGGGCATGCCGAGATCGATGAGTTACACCTCACTGGCTCTGACCGTACCTACGAGGCGATTGTGTTCGGTCCAGGAGAACAAGGCCAGCAGCGCAAGCGCAATCGCCAGCCCCTGGTGACCAAACCCTTCAGCGCGGAACTCGGCAACATTTCCCCGGTGATCGTGGTGCCCGGCCCGTGGAGCGCCGGCGATGTGCGCAAGCAAGCCGCCAAGATCGGCGGCTGGCTAGTGCGCAACGCCGGCTTCAATTGCATCACGCCGCGCATGCTGATCCAGCATGCGAGCTGGGGGCAGCGCCAAGCGCTCAACGAGGGCATCGCTAGCTATTTGGATGGCTTGGAGACGCGGACAGCCTATTACCCCGGCGCGGCGCGCCTGCACGCCAAGTTCCTGGCTGCCTACCCGGCGGCGCGCCAGCTCGGCCAGCCGGCGCCCGGCCACCTGCCGTGGACCTATGTGCCGGGCCTTGACCCAGCCGATCTGGATCAACTGGCCTTTTGCGAGGAGCCCTTCATCGGCCTGTTTTCGGAAACCGCGCTGGATGCGCAGGATACGGTGGAGTTCATCGCCAAAGCGGTGGAATTTGCCAACCAGCAATTGTGGGGCACCCTCTCCGCCTCGATTATCGTGCACCCCAAGAGCCTGCAAGACCCGCTGGTAGCGGCGGCCGTGGAGCAGGCGGTGGATGATCTGCACTACGGCACGGTGGTGGTGAACCATTGGGGCGCGCTGGGCTACTACATGTGCATCACCCCGTGGGGCGCCCCGCCGGGGCACGATAGGTATGACATCCAGTCGGGCATTGGATTCGTAAACAACCCGCTGATGTTCGAGCGCCCGTTGAAGTCAGTGGTGCGCGCTCCATTCGTCTCGTTCCCGGATCCGTATGATGCCCAGGCCAAGCACAGCTATCGCTATTTTCGCCAGGATACGCGCTATCACGCCAAGCCCAGCCTATGGAATTTAGTTAAGTTGCTGTGGCACGCGGTATTCAGTTGGTAGGGTGAATAGTGAGGAGTGAACAGTGAGCAGGAGTGCGATCCTGCAATCACGGCTCACGCTAGCTTATTCTCTTTGATGATCTGGGTGTACAGGCGCCCGCTATCTTTGATGATACGCGTCTGGGTTTCAAAGTCTACGTAGATCAACCCAAAGCGGCGGCTGTAGCCCCAGGCCCATTCAAAATTATCCAGCAGGCTCCAGGCGAAGTAGCCTTTGAGCGGCACACCCGCTTGGATGGCGCGCTGCGTGTGGTGGAGATAGGCGCGCAGATACTCCACGCGCGGCGCATCGTGCACGTGGCCGTCCTCGCTGACCTCGTCGGCGAAGGCGGCACCGTTCTCGGTGATGTAGTAGGCCGGGAAGGGATACTCGCGGTGCAGGCGCACCAGAATCTCCTCAATGCCCGGGGGATAGACTTCCCAGCCCATCTCGGTTTTGTGGCTGCCCACGGGTACGGTGATTGCCTCGGCTGGCGTGCTTTCGCTGCGGTGCACAGTACGGAAGTAGTGATTGACGCCCAGGAAATCCACTGGCGCAGCAATCGCTTCCAGATCGCCAGCGTGAACTACGGTGCGCAGGGTTTCTTCGTCCAGCGCAACGAATTCTTGAGGGTAGCCGCGGCCGGCAAGCGGATCGAGGAAGCGGCGGTTCTGCAGAGCATCGCCGATGCGTGCCGCCTGCACGTCTTCAGGCCGCGCGGATGCGGCGGTGTGTGGCTGCAGGTTGAGCACGATGCCCACCTGCGCCTGCGGCGCGTTGCGGCGCAGCACGGGCACGGCCAGGCCATGAGCTAACAAGAGATGATGTGTAGTGGCCACTTGCTCGGCGACGCTGGTGTGGCCTGGGGCGTGGCGGCCCTGCAAGTAGCCAGCATCCGCGCTCACCTGCGGCTCGTTGAGCGTAGCCCAACTAGCCACGCGGTCACCGAGGTGCTGGCTGGCCAGCTCGGCAAATTCTACAAAGGCTTCGGCAGTACTGCGCGCCGGCCAGCCGCCGCGGTCTTGCAGCGCTTGCGGCAGATCCCAATGGTAGAGCGTGGCATAGGGTTGGATGCCGGCTTCGAGCAGGCCATCCACCAGGCGGCTATAAAAATCCAGCCCCTTGGCGTTTACGCGGCCATAGCCTTCGGGCAGAATGCGGCTCCAGGCAATCGAGAAGCGATAGGCCTGCAAGCCCAACTGCTGCATCAGGCGGATATCGTCGCGCCAGCGATGGTAATGGTCACAGGCGCGATCGCCCGTGTGGCCGCCGAAGACTTTGCCCGGCGTGTGCGCGAAGCGATCCCAAATGCTCTCGCCGCGCCCATCTTCGCTGGCGGCGCCTTCGATTTGAAAGGCGGCCGTAGCAGCGCCCCATAGGAAATTGTCAGGGAAATGCTCCGTCATCGCCGGGCAGTATAAACGAGAAGCGTGGCGCGCCGCGATAAAATCAGAGCATGAGCCCATCGGACTCTTCGCAGGCCCATCGCCAACTGGCCGCCCAGCGTGGCCCGCTGGCCCTGGCGATCATCACCGTCAGCGATAGCCGCCGCGCCGAAACGGATACCAACGCGCACTACCTGCGCCCACAGATCGAGGCGTTAGGCCATCAGGTGGCTGCTTACCACATCGTGCCTGACGAGCCAGCCGAGATTCAAGCCGTATTGGATGCGCTGGCCGCTGGCCCGGCACAGCTGCTGCTGTTCAATGGCGGCACGGGCATCTCGCGGCGGGATACCACCTTTGATGTGCTGAGCCGCAATCTGGAGAAAACCTTGCCGGGTTTTGGTGAGTTGTTTCGTATGCTGAGCTATGCGCAGGTGGGGGCGGCGGCCATGTTTTCACGCGCCACTGCCGGAGTCTACCGCGGCAAGGTGGTTATCTCCACCCCGGGCAGCCCGGCGGCGGTGCAACTGGCCTGGGAGCAGCTGATTGCCCCCGAACTGGAGCACCTGGCCTGGGAAGTGGCGCGCTAAGGCTTTCGGGGCGGTGGCGCTGCAGCTCATTTTCCAAATTGCCCTTTCATTGGTATAATGTCCCGCTGCTAAGGAGTTTTTTCATGTCCAAACGATCATCCATCACCGGCAAGGGCCCCAGCTACGGCAACAATGTGCCTTTCTCCAAGAAGCGCAGTCGCCGCCGCTGGGATGTGAACTTGCAGGAGCGCCGCATTTGGGTGCCCGAGCTGAAGCGCTTTGTGAAGCTGCGCGTGACCACGCGTGATTTGCGCAGCATTGACGCGCACGGCTTGCTGGCCTACTTGCGCTCCAACGGCAAGACCCTGGCCGACGTTAGCTAACCCCCCAGGTAGAAGCCATGACGGTAAGCGAGCACATCGCATACAAGCAACAGCAACAGAGCCAGGCGCTGGCACGGCTGCAAGCCAACGAGCGCGTGGAGCTGGTGCGGGTGGCTGGGCCGGAGGATTGCAGCACGGCTCAGACGGTGCAAGGCGTCTACAACAAATTTGAAGTTCCCGTATTGCCGGTGGAAGGCTGCTCGCGTGCGGGCGGTTGCATCTGCAATTACGAACCTGTGTTGAAAGAAATTTATCCTTAGGAAGAGAAGTACGCATGGCATACCGAGACAATCGTGAAGACCGAGTAGAAGGCGAAGAGAGCAGCGAAGAGCGCAGTGGCGGCGGTCGTGGCCGCTTCTTCCGCAAGCCCAAGGTGGATCCGTTTGAGGCCGATAAGAACCTCAAGATCGACTACAAGGATGTGGATCTGCTCAAGCGCTTCCTGACCCCCGAGGGCAAGATCCGCCCGCGCCGCCAGACGGGTGTGATCGCCCGCAACCAGCGCAAGCTGGCCCGCGCCATCAAGCGTGCCCGCCACCTGGCGCTGCTGTCCTACACCGACCAATCGTCTGACTAAGCTGGCCACCATTACCAACGAACAGCCCCGCACTGCGGGGCTGTTTTTGTTGCTGGAGGAGCCACGGTTATAATCCCCTTGGGAGCATACATGACCGAAGAGAAGAAAATTCGTGTATTGGTGGGCAAGCCGGGGCTGGATGGGCACGACCGCGGCGCCAAGGTGATTGCGCGCGCCTTGCGCGATGCCGGCATGGAAGTGATCTACACTGGCCTGCGCCAGACCCCCGAAATGATCGCCGAAGCCACCCTGCAGGAAGATGTGGACGCAGTGGGGCTCTCGATCCTCTCCGGTGCGCACCTCACCCTGGTGCCGCGTATCATCGAACTCATTCGCGCCAACGGTCAAGACGATGTGCGTATTTTTGTGGGCGGCATCATCCCCGATGAAGACGTAACCAAGCTCAAAGAAATGGGCGTGGATGGCGTCTACGGCCCGGGCTCCCCGACCCACGCCATCATTGACGATATTCGCCGCCTCATCCCTAAGGCCAGCTAACGAGGCTGCGTGAGCGCCACTGACGCCGTCCTCCAGGGCGAACGCCTGGCCATCTCGCGCTTGTTGACCGAGGTGGAAAACGATACCCTCGCCGGCCAAACCGCGCTCAATCAATTGTTCATGCACACCGGCCGGGCGCATCTGATCGGTATTACCGGTGCGCCGGGCACCGGCAAATCCTCACTGGTTAATCAAATCGCCCTGCAGTATCGCCAGGCGCCCCAACCGCTAAAAGTTGCCATCGTTGCCGTTGACCCGAGCAGCCCGTTTACCGGCGGCGCCGTGCTGGGTGACCGTGTGCGCATGCGCGAGCTCTCCGGCGATCGCGGCGTCTTCATCCGCTCGATGGCCACGCGCGGCTCGCTGGGCGGCCTGGCGGCGGCCACCGCCGGCATGGCGCAGGTGTTGGACGCCGCCGGCTTTGATGTGATCCTCATCGAGACCGTAGGCGCCGGGCAATCTGAAGTGGAAGTGGCCAAGCTGGCGCATACCGTGCTGGTGGTAGATGTGCCCGGCCTGGGGGATGATGTGCAGGCGATCAAAGCGGGCATTTTGGAGATCGCCGATATTCTCGTGCTTAACAAGGCGGATCGCCCAGGTGTGGAGGCGGCCGAACGTGCCCTGTTGGGCATGCTCAAGCTGGGCCATCCTACTAAGCACTTAGTGCAACATCACGGGCATGTAGAAGAAGTGCTGGCGCCCGCAGATGCCGCAGTAGACGATTGGCTGATCCCGATCCGGCGCACGGTGGCCACCGACGGCAGCGGCCTGCCAGAACTGTTGGCAGCGCTCGCCCAGCACAAAGCGCACTTGCAGGCCAGCGGCGATTGGCAGCGGCGTGAACGCGCCCGCTTGCACACCCAGTTGGAAGACCTGGTGGGGCGCACCCTAATGAGCCGTTGGCGCAGCCAGTTGGCGCCGGGCGCTTACGCCGCCGTGCTGGAGCAACTGGTGGCGCGCCAGCTCTCGCCGCGCCAGGCCTTGCAGTCCTTGCTGGCCGAATAGATTTTTTGTGCGCACGCCTATTCGGCAGTATCATGTGAGCTGACCCGGTTTCGCCTGATTGGAGTTCGCTTGTGATCCTTGGCAAACGTATCCGCCTGCGCGGCGTGGAACGCGAAGACTTGCCGCTGTTTCTCAGTTGGCTGAATGACCGCGAGGTGCGCCGCAACTTGGCCGGTGACTGGCCGCTCTCCATGGCGCAGGAAGAGCGCTGGTTCGCACAACTGCCCAACCGCTCGCTGCACGAGCAGCCGCTGGTGATCGAAATTCCGCATGAAGGGGGCTGGTTGCCGATCGGCAATTGCAGCTTCCATAATCTCAACTGGCTGGATCGCAACGCTGAACTGGGGCTGATGATCGGCGTTAAGGCGCACTGGAACCAGGGCTATGGCACCGAGGCGATGCAACTGATGCAGGCCGTGGGTTTTGAAACCCTGAACCTGCACCGCTTGTATCTGCAGGTGTATGAGCGCAACCTGGCGGGCATCCGCGCCTATGAGAAAGCGGGCTTCGTGCATGAAGGCCGCCAGCGCCAGGGGCGGTACAATGAAGGCATGTACTTGGACGTGCTCATCATGAGTATTTTGCGCCCCGAATGGGACGCGCGCAACGAGGGCGCACAATGACCGCGGCGGCACGCAGCAACAAAGGCCTGTACGGCGATATCAAGTTGTTCACCGGCAGCGGCAACCCTGAGTTGGCGCAGAAAATTGCCGAATACCTCCACGTTCCGCTCAGCGGGCGCGACATCATCGAATTCTCCAATGAAAACATCATGGTGCGTTTGCACGGCAGCGTGCGAGGCCAGGATGTGTATGTGATCCAATCCACCGGGCGGCCGGTGCAGCGCAACTGGATGGAGCTGCTGATCATGCTGCAAACGCTGCGCCTCGATTCGGCGGCGCGCATTACGGCGGTGATCCCGTATATGAGCTACGCGCGCTCCGACAAGAAGGACCAGCCGCGCGTGCCGATCGTGGCGCGCTTGATGGCCGATATGGTGCAGATCGCCGGGGCCGATCGTTACATGACGCTGGACCTGCACGCGGGCCAGATCCAGGGCTTCTTCTCCATCCCGGGCGATGTGCTCACCGCCTTCCACATTCTTTCCAAGCATGTCGGTGATCTGTGCAAGACGCTGAAAGACCCGGTGGTGGTGAGCACGGATCTGGGCTTCGCCAAGCGGGCGCGCAACTTTGCGGAGCGCATCAACGTGCCGCTGGCAATTATTGAGAAGCGCCGCACCCCACACGACGCGCGTACCGAGGCGATGAGCGTGGTGGGTGACGTGGTGGATAAGGATGTGATCCTGCTGGATGATGAGGTGGATACCGCCGGTTCGGTTTCCAATGCCATTCAGTTGTTGAAAAAGACCGGCGCTCGCGATGTGTATCTGGTGTTTGTGCACGCGGTGCTTTCCGGGCCGGCCATCGAGCGCCTCTCGAGCCAGCCACTGGCCGGCATCATCACCACGGATACCGTGCCGATCGCCGAGGAAGACAAACGCAAACTGGGCGATAAGCTCACCATCCTCTCGGTCAACGAATTGCTCGGCGAAGTGATCGACCGTGCCCACAAGGGGGTGAGTGTGGGCCAGATGTTCAATGAGTAAGAGTTGACAGCTTACAGCGTACAGTTGACAGTTTACGGTTTACAGCCGACAGTAAGAGCAACCACAAGAAAATGAATAGTACTCGCTACAGTTGTGGCTGTTTTCTCTGTCATCAGTAGACTGCCAACTGTAAACTAAAAACATGCCCGAACTTCCCGAAGTTGAAACTGTTGCGCGCTCGCTGGTAAGCGGGCACCCCGAAGGCCTCAGCGTGCTGGGCCGCCGTTTCCGCGGCGCCCAGGTGAGCTGGAGCCGCAGCATTGCCGCGCCCAGTGCGCGCCGCTTTGCGGCGCAGCTCGCCGGGCGCCAGGTGCTGGCCGTGGGGCGGCGCGGCAAGTACATTCGCCTGGATCTTTCGCAAGGCAGCTTGCTGGTGCACCTGCGCATGAGTGGGGACCTGCTGCTGGGGCGCGGCGAAGCACCGCTCAGCCGCTTTGCCCGCGTGCAAATGTTCTTTGATGATGATGTGCAGTTGAGCTTTGATGATGCCCGCAAATTTGGGCGTATTTGGCTGCTGGATGACCCCGAAGTGGTGCTGAGCAAGCTTGGCCCTGAGCCGTTCGATGTGGCCCTGACGCCAGCGGTGTTTCAGCGCATGCTGGCCGAGCGCAATCGCCAGCTAAAGCCGCTGCTGTTGGATCAGGCGTTTCTCGCCGGGTTGGGCAACATCTATGTAGATGAGGCGTTGTGGACGGCGCAGTTGCACCCACTGCAGGCTAGCCAGAGTGTGGATGCGGCGGGCGCCGGGCGGCTGTTGCGCGCCATTCGCAAAGTGCTGCGCGAAGGCATCCGGCGCAATGGCGCCAGCATCGATTGGGTCTATCGTGGCGGCCAGTTTCAGAATTACTTCAAGGCCTACCAGCAAACTGGTGAGCCGTGCCCACGTTGTGGCACTCCGATCACTCGCATGGTGGTGGGCCAGCGCGGCACCCACTACTGCCCCAATTGCCAGCGGCTTTAGCCGAGCTTATGAGCCTAGATACGCTTGCAGCACCACCGCCTGGTTATGCTGTGTATCTTTAGCGCCGTAAAGCAAGGTGATCGTTTTGTGCTCTTTGGCGAGCTGGCGCAAACTCTTGAGGGCCGGGTTGGTTTTTAGCTCGCTTTTGTAGCGCCGGCTGAATTCGGGAAATTTCTCAGGGTCGTGGCCGAACCAGGTGCGTAGCTCCGCGGAGGGGGCGATGTCTTTGAGCCACAGATCGACTGCGGCCACTTCTTTTTTGACGCCGCGCGGCCACAGGCGATCCACCAGGACGCGATAGCCATCGCTGGCCTGGGCTTTCTCATAGATGCGCTTGATTTTGAACGTGCTCATTCCTGCCACCTAACTACTAAAGACAGTTTGCTGGGATAGGGGCCAACCTAGGGGGGGCCTAGCTAGCGTGGGCTCCATTTCATTTTCATGTACACCCCGCCGCGCTGCAACTCATCCAGCATTTGCTCCAGGCGCTTTTGGCGCGTAGCTGGCCGCACTGCCCGTCCGATCCAGGCGAGATAGTCATTCTGTTGGTAGGCGGGGCGCTGGAGGTAGGCGGTTTGCAGGCCGCGAGCGCGCAAGGCAGCCTGCACATCGGCGGGCATGGATACACGTGGGCGTTGCAGCCGAGAGAAATCGCTAGCCATCAATCCTCCGTGGGGGCGCTGGCCGCGGCCAGCACTTTTAGTTTGCCTTCGCTGGTGCGAGTGAGCGTGCCGACCGGCATGGTGGTGTCGTGCTCAAAGACCAGGGTGGCTTGCGTTTCCAGCGCCCAGTCTTGCCAGTAGCCTTTGGTGCGAATGGTCTCGAGCGGCTCTACATCGTAGGCGGTGACCCAAGCGCGGCGCTCCATGTGCACCGCGTAACTGGTCAGGTCGGCCACGTACAGCAGCGGGCGCGGGTCGCCTTCGTAGAGGATGCACTGCATGGCACGTGTGTGCCCAGGGGTGACTACGCAGCGCACCTCTTTGGTGACCTGGGTATCGCCATGCAGCAGGCGCAGCTTGCCTTGCTCCCACAGTGGCACATAGTTCTCGGGTAGGTAGGTGGCCCGCGTGCGCTCGTTGGTGTGCATCGCATCCGCAAATTCGAGGCGCTGCACCCAGTATTCGGCTTTGGGGAAGGTGGCGGCCAACTGGCCGTCGATCAGGGTGGTATTGCCGCTGCAGTGATCACCGTGCAAATGGGTATCCAGCACGATGTCAACATCTTGCGGGCGCACGCCGTGGGCGGCCAGGTTCTCGAGCAGGCGGCCTTGCGGATACTCCAGGTTCCACTGGCGCACGCCCTTCTCGTCCAGCTTGTCGCCCAACCCGGTATCCACCAGGATGGTCTTGCCCTCTGAGAAGATCAGCATGCAGGTGAGGTCCATCGGCACCAGGCCGTGCTCGTTGGCCTGCTGGGTGCGGCCCCACAGGGCGCGCGGCACCAGGCCGAACGGGCCGCCGGGGTCTACCCATACGCGGCCGGAAGGGATCAGGTGCCATTCAGCCATGCGGTGTGCTCCTTACTTCTTTTTGCGGCGGCGGCGCTTGTTGTTTTTGGCGTCACCGGGCGCTTCGGTGGCCGGTGCGGCTTCGGTGGGTGCGGCCGCGGCAACGGCCGGTGACGCCGTGCGTGCCAGGCTGGGGGCGGCGGCTGGCCCAAAGGTGAACATGCGATTGACCAAGCTGCTGCGCATATCAGCGAACAGGGTCTGGAACATCTTGAAGGCTTGCGCCTTGTACTCCACCAGCGGATCGCGCTGGGCGTAGGCTTCCAAGCGAACTGAGATGCGCAACGCTTCCATGCGCGTGAGGTAATCCACCCACAGTTCGGAGATCACGCGCAGCAGCACCTGGCGATAGCTCTCATTCAGGGCGCGGCGGCCGAGCTCGGCTACGGTCTTGACGCGCGCCTCAGCGGGCAGCGTGCTGAGTGGCTGGCTGCCCAGCGCGGCGGCAGCCTCAGCGCCGATGGCGCGGCGCACGCTGTCGGCCGCTTGCGGGGTCAGCTCGCCCAGGCTGCGGCTAGCCACCGCGTCCCAGGCGCCCTCGCCCCAGACCGCTTCGGTGGCGCGGCGGGCGTTTTTGAGGTGGCTGAGGATGCGGTCACTGGCTTGTTGTTCGCTAAAGCCATCCACAAAGCTGGCGGCATAGTAGGCCAGGCTCAGGCGCCGGCGGCGTTGCACCACCTGTTGGTGATTGCGTTTATCGAAGCTAGTCACGCGGCTTTCCGGCATGGCCAGCAGGGCGCTGAGTAGCTTCAGCTCGCTGAGTGCGGCGTCTCCCTGGCTGAGAATTTGAGCGACTTCGCGCGCAATTTGGCCATCGCCACTGCCGATCAGACGTTCCTGGCGGGCGGCGAACTCGCTGCGAATGGTTTCTTCCAGTTGGGTGCTGATCTGCGGCCAATCCTGCGTGGCCAGTTCGGCCGCCTTCAGGCCGAGGTCGGTTTCCAGGCGGCGTTCCACTGCGCCCAGCACCCGCAGCACGGTTTGCTCAGTGAGATTGCTGGCCACCTGTTCGTAGATCTGGTCGGCGGCGGCTTCGGGGTTGTCGCGCAGCAACTTCTGCATGGTGCCATCGAGCTTTAGGGGTACGTGCAGCAGGTTGCTCAACTCGGCGCTGATCTCGGCAGCGCTGCGCGGGGCTTCCTCTTCGTTGAGGCGCAGCCCCTGCTTGAAGGTCTCGATCGTCTCCAGGCGCTCATCGAGCTGCTGGTCCAGGCGCGCCTGGTGCGTCTCCACCAGGCCGGCCAGGCTGCTGAGCAGGTGGTCGCGCTCGGCATCGAGGGCACGGCGGGCAATCTCGTTGAGGGCTTGCTGTGCTTCGGCGGTGGTGGTTAGGCCCTTGCTGTTCAACTCGTCGAGCAACAGTTGAAAAGTGAATGAAGGCACCGGGATGCTGTTGATGATCAGAGTAGGCTGGATCTGCTCCAGCCAGGCCAGCAACTTCCACGCCCCGTCGCTATCCGCTAGGGCGGCAGGCACCCGCTGGCTGATCTCCTCTTCCAGCATTTGCAGCACATCGTCGGTGAGATCATCCTTGGACATGATCAGATCGCGCTGGGCGTAGACCGTAGCACGCTGCGAGTTGAGCACATCGTCGTATTCCAGCAGGTGCTTGCGCGCGTCAAAGTTGGCGCCTTCCACGCGGGTTTGCGACTGCTCAATGATGCGGCTGACCAGCCCATACTCCAGCGGCAGGGAATCATCCATGCGCATGCGCTTCATGGCAGTTTCCACCTGCTCGCCGCCAAACAAGCGCATCAGGTCATCTTGCAGGGAGAGATAAAAGCGCGAGGAGCCGGGATCGCCCTGGCGGGCGGCGCGGCCGCGCAGCTGATTGTCAATGCGGCGCGCATCGTGGCGCTCGCTGCCGATGACGTGCAGGCCGCCGAGCGTCTTGACCTTGCTCATCTCCTCCACCGATTGGAGGAAGTACTCCACTTCCGCGCGGTAGATGCCAAAATCATCGGGCTGCATCTGTAGCAGCAGGGCACGCTGCTCGTCGTAGCTGAGCGCGTAGGCATGGCTGTGCCCGGCGCGGCGCAGCACGCGCTGCACGGCGCTGGTCACTTCTTCGGCAATTTCACCGCCCAGCTTGATATCCACGCCACGGCCGGCCATGTTGGTGGCAATCGTCACCGCGCCGAAGGCGCCCGCGCCGGCGATGATCTGGCTCTCTTCGGTGTGCTTGCGGGCATTGAGCACCTGGTGCGGCACGCCGCCCTGGATCACGTTGACCAGGCGCGGGGCATCTTCGGCGCTCAGGCCCAGCAGCTTCAACAGCACCGGCAGGTTTTCTTCGTTCTGCAGGTTGAGCTGTACGTTCAGATCGCGCCCAAACTGGCGCAACTGGGCCACGTTGAGCTTTTCCAGCGGTTCATACAGGAATTGAAGCTCAGGGATCACGAAACCTTCATCGGTCTTGTTGTTCTTTCTCAACCAGGCTTGGCGCAGCAGCATGGCTTGCAATAGGCGCTGGATCGGCTCGGCGCGCAGGCGGCCGGAAAGCTGGTCGGAGCGTTCTACTGAGGTGGTGCCCACCAGGATCGGACGCCCGATGACATGCACGCCAATGATCTCCTGCACGATCGAGCGCAATTTAGCTTCCTCGGTGCGGTAGACCACGTCAGGGTAATCTTTGCGGCGCCACAGCACCGGCATCTTTTCTGCATCGTCACGGCGGGCAAAGTAGGTGAAGCGATAGCCTTGCTCGTCTTTGCTTTCCACTTCCTGCAGCGCGGAATCCTTGCGTGAGGCGGCGTATTCCACCTGCGGCGGCAGAGCCACCACTTCCAGGTTGTAGATCTTGGTGAATTCTTCGGCTTCGGTGAGGGCCGTACCGGTCATCCCGGCCAGCTTGGTGTACATGCGGAAATAGTTTTGGATGGTGATGGTGGCGTAGGTGACGTTCTCACTCTCCACCTTTACGCCTTCTTTGGCCTCGACCGCCTGGTGCAAACCATCGGACCAGCGCCGGCCGGGCATCAGGCGCCCGGTGTGCTCGTCAATGATCACCACCTGGCCGCCCTGCACCAAATAATCCTTATTGCGCTTGAAGAGGAACTGGGCGCGCATGGCTTGCTCGATGAAGCCCATGCTGCGCGCCTGCTCAGGGGTGACGTCCTCCGGGCGTTCGGGGTCGCTCAGCGGCGTGCCAAGCAGTTGCTCGAGATGCACGGTGCCCACTTCGGTGAGCGTGACGGTGCGGTCTTTCTCGTTGACTTCGTAGTCTTCGGGGTTGAGGCGCTTGACCACCTGGGCCATCTTGACGTAATGCTCGGCCTCATCGTGCGCCGGGCCAGAGATGATCAACGGGGTGCGCGCTTCATCGATGAGTACGTTATCCACCTCATCGATCACGGCGTAGTTATGGCCGCGCTGCACCTTCTCTTCCATGCTCATGCGCATGTTGTCACGCAGGTAATCGAAGCCGAACTCGCTGTTGGTGCCATAGGTGATATCGGCTTGATAGGCCTCACTGCGCTCCACCAGGCGCAGTTGGTGCTGGTCTTCGTGAGGGGATTCTTTTTCCAGATCCACTAGATAGGCCCAGCGGCCGCTATCGGTGCGCGTGCCCATTTGCAGCACGCCGATGCGAATGCCCAACAGGGCGAAGATTGGCCCCATCCAGCGCGCATCGCGGCGCGCCAGGTAATCGTTGACGGTGATCAGGTGCACCCCGGCGCCGCTCAGCGCGTTGAGGTACAGCGGCAGAGTGGCCACCAGGGTTTTGCCCTCGCCGGTGCGCATTTCGGCAATGTGGCCATCGTGTAGCGCCATGCCGCCCATGAGTTGCACATCGTAGGGGCGCAGCCCCAACGTGCGCTTGCTGGCCTCGCGCACGGTGGCGAAGGCCTCGGGCAGCAGCTCATCCAGGCTTTCACCGGCGGCCAGCCGCTGGCGAAATTCGGCGGTCTTGGCGCTGAGCTGCGCCTCAGTAAGAGCCTCAAACTGAGGCTCCATGGCGTTAATTTTTTCGACAGATTTGGTGTAGGCCTCGAGGACCTGCTTGTTGGGGTCACCAGCAATGATTTTGGCTATGTTTTTGAACATATTGGGGCTAATACTCCATGAAACGCGATTATAACCCCCGATATTTTGCGTCTGTTGGCCGCTCAAAAGTTCCTATGCAGGTCTTATACTTGCGCGCATGCGCCCCAATCGTTCGATGCCCAGCAGCGAGGTGATCCCCACCTTGGCCTACCCGGATGTGCTGGCGGCGGCCGATTGGCTGTGCACCGCCTTTGGCTTTCGCCCGCGGCTGCGCATCGCTAGCCATCGCATCCAGCTCAGCATCGGGGACACCGGCAGCGTGGTGCTGACGCAAGGCGCGTTGCCGATCGGTGCGCTGGATAGCCATAGCCTGATGGTGCGCGTGGCTGATGT
The DNA here is from genome assembly GCA_019637755.1 of Anaerolineales bacterium. Taxonomy (NCBI): domain Bacteria; kingdom Bacillati; phylum Chloroflexota; class Anaerolineae; order Anaerolineales; species Anaerolineales bacterium. Next base: position 853,546 of record JAHBVC010000001.1, on the reverse strand, counting down.
GCACGCCCACCATGCGCAGGCCCGCGCGGCCGGGGCGCAGATTCTGGCTGCCCCGCAGGATTTTCCCTATGGCGAGTGCCAATACCGCGTGGCTGACCTGGCGGGGCATGTGTGGACCTTCTCCGAGACCCGGCGCGACAGCGATCCGGCGGAGTGGGGCGGAATTTTGTCCGCTAGCTAAGCCTGCCACGCGCCCCAATCTTAAAATCCCGCAAATTTAAGCTTCATGGGTAGTTTCGTTCTGCTCAGAATGCTAGAATCACTGTGTTAACGCGTTGCCTGGCCTTGCGATCAGCGCATCAACACTCGGCAATCCAAAATCTCAAATGACCTCCTCCTTCGTCCACCTGCATGTCCACACCGAGTACTCGCTGCTGGACGGATTCAGCAAGATCCCCAAGCTGGTGGCGCGCGCCAAGGAGTTGGAGATGCCCGCCCTGGCGATCACCGACCATGGCGCGTTGTATGGCGTGATCGATTTCTTCAATGCCGCCAACAATGTCGGCGTCAAGCCCATCATTGGCATTGAAACCTACCTGGCGCAGCGCAGCATGCAGCAGCGCGACCCGGAGCTGGACAAGAAATCCTTCCATATGTTGCTGCTGGCCGAGAATGCCACCGGTTACCAAAACCTGCTCAAGATTGCCTCCGCCTCGCAACTGGACGGTTTCTACTACTTCCCGCGTATCGATCGTGAATTCTTGGCGGCCCATTCCGAAGGGCTGATCGCGACCTCTGGCTGTCTGTCAGGCGAGGTGCCACGCGCCATCCAAAAGGAGAACCTGGCCGAGGCGCGTGCCAAGCTGGATTGGTACTACGAAGTCTTTGGCCCCGAACGCTTCTTCCTTGAGTTGCAGCCGCACGAAATGGAAGACCAGAAGCGCGTCAACCGCGTCCTGCGTGAGCTCGGCCCGCGCTACCAGAGCCGCTACATCGCCACCAATGACGTGCACTACATCAATAAAGAAGATGCACGTTTGCAAGACGTGCTGCTGTGTGTACAAACCAGTTCGCTGCTCAGCGATGCGCGCCGCATGCGCATGAACGGTGAGTTTTACCTGCGCAGTAGCCAGGAAATGGAGCAACTGTTTGGCGAGGTGCCCGAGGCGCTAAGCAATACGCTGCTGATCGCCGAGCGCTGCAATGTGGACCTGAGCACCCGTGGCTACCGCTTGCCGCAGTTTGACGTGCCCTCTGGCCACACGCCGGAGAGTTACCTGCGCAGCCTGTGCGAGCAGGGCCTGCCGCGTCTGTACCCGGGCCGCGAACAGGCCGCCGATGTGCAGGCGCGCCTGGAGCACGAGCTCAGTACGATCATTCAGATGGGCTTTGCCGCGTACTTCCTGATCGTGTGGGATCTGTGCAAATATGCCAAAGAGCAGGGCATTTGGTACAACGCCCGCGGCTCGGCGGCCGGTTCGATCGTGGCTTATCTGCTGGGCATCACCCTGGTGGACCCTCTGGCTCACGGGTTGATCTTCGAGCGCTTCCTTAATGTAGACCGCATCAGCATGCCCGATATTGACCTGGACTTCCAGGACGATAAGCGGGCGCGCATGCTGGAGTACGCTGCCCACCGCTACGGCGATGACCGTGTGGCGGCGATCATCACTTTCAACAAGCTCAAGGCGCGGGCTGCGGTGCGTGATGTGGGCCGCGTGATGAATGTGCCGCTCAGCGATGTGGACCGCGTGGCCAAGCTGATCCCCAACATCCCCGGCAAACCCGTCACGATCACCGAGGCCCTGGAAGAGATTCGCGAGCTCAAGGCCGAATACAACAGCAACCCCACGTCCAAGGAGTTGCTCAACACCGCGATACAGATGGAGGGCGTGATCCGCGGTGCGGGCACACACGCCGCCGGTGTGGTGATTGCCGACGATGAGATCGTGAACTATGTGCCGCTGCATCGCCCCACTGGCGCGGCAACCGACGATACGCCGATCAAGAAGCTGACCCAGTTTGAGATGGCCACGCTTGAATCGCTGGGCCTGCTCAAGGTGGACTTCCTGGGTTTGGCGACGCTCACCATCATGCAGCGCGCCTGCGCGCTGATCAATGCCCGCCACGGGGTAGAGCTCAACCTGTACAACATCCCCATCGATGATCCGGCTACGTATGAGCTCTTAGGGCGCGGCGAAACCGCTGGCGTCTTCCAGTTTGAAGGTTCGGGCATGCGCCGCTGGATGGTGGCGATGAAACCCAAGATGCTGGAGAACGCCGTGGCAATGGTGGCGCTGTTCCGCCCCGGGCCGATGGATTTCATCCCCACCTATATTGCGCGTATGCACGGCAAGGAAGACGTAAAATACGCGCACCCTAAGCTCGAAAGTATCTTTGCCGAGACCTATGGCATTCCGGTGTACCAAGAGCAGCTAATGTTCGCGGTGATGCAGGTGGCTGGCTACACCCCCTCCGAAGCCGATGATCTGCGCAAAGCGATTGCCAAGAAGATCGAAGCCAAACTGCACAAGCACCGCAAAAAATTCATTGATGGCGCCGTCAAGCAGGGCATTGCTGAAAAGACCGCCGAAGGCATTTTTGCGGACTGGGAGAACTTTGCCCGCTATGGCTTCAACAAGGCCCACGCTGCCGATTATGGGCTGATCGCCGTGCAAACCGCGTACCTCAAAGCGCACTACGCGGTGGAGTACATGACCGCCTTGCTCTCGGTCACCCAGGGCGATACGGATAAAGTGGCCGCCTACATTGCGGATTGCCAGCGCATGGGCATTGACGTCCTGCCCCCGGATATTAACTACAGTGTGTGGGATTTTGCGGTCGAGGATCGCCAGACGCAAGCCGCCATCCGCTTTGGCTTGGGCGCGGTGAAGAACGTGGGCCGCGGCGCGATCGAAGCGATTATTGCCGGGCGCGAGCAGGGCGGGCACTCACAACCCTTCGAAAACCTGAGCGAGTTTGCCCACCGCGTCGACCTGCGCCATGTGGGCAAGCGCCCGCTGGAGAGTTTAGTGAAGGCCGGCGCGTTGGATGCGTTTGGTGACCGGCATGCCTTGCTGGCGGTGGTGGACCAGGTGGTAGCTACCAGCACGGCGCATTTTGCCGCCAAAGAGGCTGGCCAGTTGAGCATGTTTGACGCCAGCAGCGGCATGCAGCAGGCGATCAGCTTGGCGCCGGCAAACCATGCCGATGAAGAATTTGCCCGGCGCGAACGCTTGGGTTGGGAACGCGAAGTCATCGGCTTGTATGTTTCGGACCATCCGCTGAGCCAGATGATGAGCACCATCGCCGAGGTGGTGACACATAAATCCAGCGAGCTGGGCGAGGCCCAGCACGAAGAACGCGTGCGCGTGGCCGGGCAGGTGAAGACCTTCCGTAGCTTCCAGACCAAGCGCGGCAAGGATATGGCCTTCGTCACCCTGGATGATGGCCTCGGGTTAATTGAGCTTGTCGTCTTTCCCGAAACCTGGAAGCGCTTTGCCAACCTGGTGCAACTGGATAACCTGGTGCTGGTAGAGGGCAAGGTAGATGCTGAAAACGCTGAGCCCAAAGTGCTGGTGGATAAGATCGATACCAACTTCAACCTGGTGAAGCCACTGGAGCCGGCGCCGGCCGCCATTCCGCCGGCCCAGCCGGTGGCGGCGGCAGCCAGCCCGGCGCCCCAAGCGGCGGGCATAGAGGAGCCCGAGGTTGAGATGGACATGCCCGAGATGCCGGCCGAGCCGGAGACCTTTGCTGACGATTGGTGGGACGTGCAGGCGCAGGACCATGCCCCGATGGCCAGCGTGCCGCTTGAGGGCGGCGACGAGCACACCATCGCCATGGATCTCAGCGAGCCGGTGTATACCGCCGAGCTGCCGGCGGAAGCGCCGCTGGTACAAGACCCAGCCGCTCCGGCTGCCCGCACGGCGGCCAGCGAGCTTGGCGCCAGCGTCAGTCCGGCAATCGCCGGGCTACCCGCCCAGCCGCGCCCGGCGCCCCTGCCGCCGATGGTGGCGCTGCCCCCCGGCGGCGCCGAGCACCCGCCGCGCATCGCCACGCTGTATCTGCGCAGCCTGGGCGATAAGCTGCGCGATATCTTGCATATTCGCCGGGTGCATGGCGAGATCATCAGCTACCCGGGCAAAGATCGCTTCAATTTCTATGTCTTTGAGGGCCGGCGTAGTTACCTAATCGAGTTCCCCAATGACACTACGGACCTTAACGAGGAGCTGCTGGCGCGCCTGGAAGGGTTGCTTGGCCCCAACAACGTGCTGGTGGAAGATTTACAGATCCATTAGTTCGCTAATCAAAACCAATCGATTAATCGATTAACAGATTTGCTTGATTGGTTTTACAATCCACACGATTTATCATGACTAATATCAAACGCATCGCTGTGCTTACCTCCGGTGGGGATGCCCCCGGCATGAACACCTGCATCCGCGCCGTAGTGCGCACCGCCCTGTATAACGGGTGCGATGTCTTTGGCATCCGTGATGGCTACGAGGGCTTGTTACGCAACGACATGGCCTTGCTGGAAGCGCGCGAGGTGGGCGGCATCATTCAGCGTGGCGGCACGATTCTAGGCACCGCGCGCAGTGATGAGTTCCGCACGCTTGCGGGCCAGCAAAAGGGCTTGGAGATCTTGCAATCGCACAACATCGATGCGCTGGTCGTCATCGGTGGCGATGGCTCGATGCGCGGGGCGCGCGCTTTGGTGGCGCAGGGCTTGCCGGTAGTGGGCGTGCCCGCCACGATCGATAACGACATGTGGGGCACCAACATGGCCATCGGCGTCGATACGGCGCTGAATACGATCAGTGATGCCATCGACAAACTGCGCGATACCGCCTCTTCGCATCGCCGCGCCTTCCTCATTGAGACGATGGGGCGCAACTGCGGCTACCTGGCCGTGATGGCCGGCGTGATCGGTGGCGCCGAAGTGGTTTTGATCCCCGAGGCGCCCGTCACCATCGAAGAGGTTGCCGGTAAGGTTGAGAGTGCCTATAAGCGCGGCAAGACCCACTCCATCGTCATCGTTTCTGAAGGCGCCAACATTCTTACCACGGAGCTGGCCAGCGCCCTCGAAAAGATGGATGTCGGCTTCAGCACGCGCATCACCATCCTCGGGCACATTCAACGCGGCGGGCGGCCCACCGCCTTCGACCGCCTGCTGGCTAGCCGCATGGGCGTCAAAGCCGTCGAGGCGTTGCTGGCGGGCCAGAGCGATGTGATGATGGGCCTGCGCGGCCGCGAAGTGGAGCCCGTGCCACTCGAGCAGGTCATCACCCGCCAGCGTGAAGCCAATCTCGACTATTACGAGATGGCTAAGATGTTGGCCTTTTAGCAAGCGCAGCCTTACCGAGCCTTGATTCTCGGGGCGTGAGTTAGTACTATAGGGGCCATATCTCACTAAAGGAACCTGATTAATGTCCAACAACCAGATCGATCTCGGCCCTCTGTTCTCACAGGTGGTCAAAACCCTCGCTCAGCAGCAGAGCCAGCTCAACAAGGCAGACACGCAGAACCATGACCATGGCGACAACATGGTGCAGGTTTTCAAGACCATTACCGATGCTATTGAGCAGAAGCAGGGCAGCTCACAGACCAGCCAGCTGGACTACGCTGCCGAATTGCTGACCCAACAGAACAGCGGCTCCGCCCAGCTGTACGCCAAGGGTTTGCAGCAGGCCGCCAGCCAGTTTAAAGGTCAGAACATTGACGCTGGCAACATCTTGCAGCTCATCCAGCTGCTGCTGGGCGGCGGCCAGGCTGCGCCGTCTGCCGCGCCCTCAGGCGCTGGCGCGCTTGGTACCCTGCTGACCCAGCTTGCTGGCGGCCAGTCTGCTTCCAGCGCCGATGACGACAAGATCAATATGCAAGACATCCTCAATGCTGGCCTCACCTACATGACCGCCAAGAATCAAGGCGCCAGCACGGGCGAGGCGCTCATCAAGGCGCTCGTCGCCGACAGCGCCATGGCCCCCACACCCCACCGCGCCCAATCCAGCGAGCTGGTGCTCAAGACCCTGCTGGATGTGGTGAGCCGGATGGGCGGGAAGTAGCCCGCCTCCAGTACTTGATATCAAAAAAGCGCAGCGGGTACCCGCTGCGCTTTTATGTGTAGTTTCGCTAGCTTTCAAGGCTAGCTTGATTCTCAAATACTCGCCCTTTATACTCCTTGCGGCTGAGCACCGTATCGTATAAGCCTACATCCTCGCCCTCGTGCTTGTTGATGCCGGTGTATTCCAGGCTGGCGTCTTCGTAACGCTTGAACTTGTAAATCGCGTCGTTCATCAGGGCACTATTGAACACACCCAGGCTTACCAGTAGTTCAAAATCTCTTACTTCCAACCCTGTTACCTTTCTGAAGAGGCCAGGCTCCAGCTGCGTGATGACGTCCTTCAGCGCGCGCTCGCGATGGTCGGTTAGGTACATGAAGACTGGGATGCGCGTGGCGAACTTGATGAGCTTCTCCTGAATCTGCTTGCGTTTGCTCTTGTACTCCTTCTCCGCCTCTGTCATCTCCCGTTTTTGTTTTTCAGTTAGCTCTTTGTCTTTGGCTTGGCGCTTGAGTTTCTGCACGCCCTCAGACTTATTGATGATGGTTTCAATGTCCTGGTTCAGGCTACGAAAGCCCTCGATACTCATCAGTGCCTGCATGGCCTTGGCGTTGCTCATCAGACGCGATAGCGTGCCGTTGTCCACGTTTACCAATAGCGCGCTCTCCCAACGTCGCGCCAGCAGCGTGGCCGTGGTGCCACTCATCGCCATCTCCAGCACGCCGGCGGCATCCACTTGCTTCATGGAGCTGCCGTCAAATGCCAGGATGGGCAAGAAGCTGATGAACTCTCCGACTTTCTTTTCCAAATTGCTTTCGTTGACGTTGAGGCGGTTGCTGTACTCTGCAATCTGTCGCAGTGCCCGCTCGGGTGCAAAGTCAAAAATATAGCACTCTTCTTTGAGGATTTGCTCCTCGCCTGGCTTGTCTGGCACGGGTACAGTCCAAGGAGATTGCACGCGGAAGGCGGCTTGGAAATAGGTCTCCGGGCTGGAGGAGTTGCGCAGCATGAGGATGCCCGTCCACGGCTTGACCGTGACGCCGGTAGTGAGCTTGCCACAGGAAAGCGTGATGGTTTTGGTCTTGAGTGGGTCGGGGTCGTCCATGGCGGCGTAGACCGGCCCGAGCGCTTCTACACCCATGCCAGCGTCGCTACCGGCTGCCACGACCACCTTATAGTCACGGTAAAAGTTATTCTGCTTCTGTATCAACAGGTTGCGCATGGCGTGGCAGGCGGCTACGCTGGGCAGGAACCAGAAGGTGTGCGAGAGCACATTCAGCAGGCGCACATCCGAGAAGGGCATAGGGGGTGGCTTTCGTTTTAGGTCGTCCACCGTGGTTTCCATCAGACCGCCGCGAATCAAGTCGAGCCATTTTTGCACTTCATTTGGATACTGAAACTTAGCCTTGGCACCGCGGCCGCTGGCTGCGAAGAACGCGTTCAGGTCAAATTCGTTGAATTCACCCTGCTGGGCAATCTCCCGAATGGCATCCGGCAGGCGGTAGGTCAGCAGCACGATGCGCGGCAGGGCCGCATAAACATTGCGCCCCGGCCCCTTCCAGCCTGCCTTGGCGCGCTGTTCATCTGAATAGGTCCAGTTGTAGATTTGCTCTTCGATGAATTCGCCCGTGGTGATGGCGCGGAAGGGTGTGCCAGAGAGATACAGATAGGCGCCGGTGGTGACAGGCATGATTTGCTCAAACTCGTCCACCGGGTCTTCGCTCCGCTGCAGGCTTTCTACCTGCTGCTCGTACTCATACTCGTCTTCGCCCTCAAACAGCCCCTTGGCGCGCTCACGCCAGGCGCCGAAATGGTATTCGTCGAGGATCACGCAATCCCAGGGGATGGTATGCACCCATTCGTTCTTGGGTTTGATCCCGCCCGTGCTGCGGTCTCGCCCCAGATAATCCTGAAAAGAGCCGAAGCACACAAAGGGCTTTTTCTTGTCAGCATCTTCGTAACGCAGGCCGGTGCGGGAGATGAACTGCCAACCCTTGAAATCGACATGGGCGGTGAGGTCTTCCTCCCATGCGCTTTGCACAGCAGGCTTAAAGGTGAGCACCAGCACGCGCTTCCAACCCATGCGCCTGGCCAGCTGGTAGGCGGCAAAGGTTTTGCCAAAGCGCATTTTGGCGTTCCATAGAAAGTGCGGAGTCTTACCGGGGTTTTGTTTGGCGTAACTTTTAAAGTAGGCTGCAGCGCGCGCCACGGCTTCTTCCTGCTCCGGGCGCATGCCAAAATCCAGCGTGCGGTTCTCTTCGTTGCTCTCGCCGCTGCGCAGCGCCACCAGAGCGGCGGCTACATCCTTGACCGTGCAGCGAAACCACTCGCCCTCAACGTTTTTGAATCCCCTCGCTTTCAGGTAGCGGTGTACATCACGGTCAGAGAAGGCCATGCCGTCTGCCCGCATAGCGCTCTCATCCAGCAGGATGCGATAGGTTTGCTCGGGGCGCACGATGGGGTATTGCTGGGCCACACGCTCAGCTACGCTGCCGGTGGTATAGCCGACCTTAAGCAAGCCCTTGAAGTCCGGGTGGGTTTCCTCATAGGCATAGATGCGCGGGTTGCCCGCTGGCCGCGGCGGGAAGAAATCTTTAGGCATGCACGCTATTCCATTGGACGAATTACTGATTCAACATAGGAAATTTCATCTTTGCTGAGACCATATTTCCTAAAAAGCTGTTCGTCTGTCCAGGACTCTTTGAAATCCTCGTAGGGAACAAATCTGAAACAATCTTTTGTTACATTAACTGATGAAATTGCCTGTCTGAGCAGAAACCTCGGAAACCGCAACTTTATAAAGCCATCGAAATTTTTGGCTTCCTTCAAAGTTTTGAAAGCTCCAATCAGTAAGTATGATTCGGTGTGGATTTCGCCTGGCTTTAATATTCGTGTATTGGTAATCACGCGGTACCCATCAGCAGGGTTTACATCTAGTTCACCATTACTGGGTACTAAACGCCCAATTATGATTTTGTACTTATCAATTAGCTCAATGTTTTTAACAACCTCACTTCTTTTTACAAATCCAAACCCTTGACTGCTGAGTAGTCTTACCGATTCACTAGATGATTTTGTTCTGCCTCTGTAATTTGTTGCAAAACCAAATGGATTCCTTGGGTAGTTATGGTTGTCCCATGTGTCTGTTGCTGTGGAGACAACCTTCTTGACTATAGAAACAGCTCTGTTTGCTCGGATAAAGATTGGAAATTCATCCAGTGGCCTCATCGCGCTATAGTGTCTCGTTTGCTGCACGTTGATTACTTCGCAATCACCGAAATGGCTCTTTTGCCATAGAAAATAGCAAATTCCCCCAGCAATGTTCACGCCATCAAAGGAGTCTTTGCTCGATTCATAATCAACTAGGACCTTCATTCTTTTGTCATTTAGCATGGCATCTCTAAAGTCATCAAGCCCCTTTCCGCCCGCGTACCACCTTGCAGGAATAATCATTGAGAGATATGAGGGGTTCAGTTTTTTAGCCTGTTGGACAAATAACTGAAATAGAGGTTTTGCGCTGATGCCGTGCCCCGCATCGCTTAGGTGATATGGCGGATTTCCAATAATCACATCAAATTTCATATCAAAAATCTCCTCGGGCTTGAGGGTATGTATAAATCTATAGGCGTGTGTCTCAAGTTCTTCGCCGCGCTCATATTCTTCTTCGCTCGCCCCACAATATGTGCAGCGGCCGTTTTGCCAAGTGTGCTCAATACGCTCATAGCGAATGTTGCCTTGCTCATCTGCAAAGCCGTCTGCCACCGAATACTTGCCGTCTGCATACTTGGAGCAGTACAGGCTACGGCGGCTCATCAGGGCGGTCAGTTCGGTGACCGGGATGCCAAAAAGTTGCTTGGTAAAGATGTGGTTGATGCGCGCCTGGCGGTCTGGTATCTGCTGCTGCAGGCCAGCATCCAGGCGCTTGGCCGCCTCGCGCAAAAACACCCCGGTCTTGCAGGCCGGGTCCAGGAACGTGGCGTTCTTGTCCTGCCAAATCTCGGCTGGCAGCAGGTCCAGCATTTGGTTGGCCAGCTGGGGTGGGGTGAAGACCTCGTCGTTGCTTAGGTTGGCCAGGCAACTGAGCACATCCGGGTTGAAGGTTGCGTTAGATAGCATCGGCCACCTTTAGAAAGTGCACCAGTGGGTATTCGCGCACAGGCTGGGGAATAAAAACTTCCTCGCCCAAATCAGAAAATAGCGGCAATTCTTGCATACTGGCCTGGCTGATGAGTTCTTTGAATGAGAAATCCCGCCGCTTCAGGTGTCCGTTGATGGCTGACCACTCAGGAAAAATGATGGGCTGTGGGTCGTCCCCCACGGTCTTTAGGGTCAAGGCATCCCCCCACACAATATTGCAGGCCAGTATATAGCGCACCGCACGGCGAAAGTCTTCCTTAGTGTCGTTCTTATATAGCTCAGAATACTCGCGGTCAACGATGCCGAACAGGCGCTCTCGGCAGGCTTCTACATTGTCTTGCAAAATATCTATGCCGTACACGGAGGAAACAGCCAACACCGCATAGCGTTCGTAGGCCAACTGGCTGTTCATGTAATCTCGCCTGACCACGCGCAGCTTGCGCTCCATCACTTCGGCCAGAAAATTGCCTGTGCCACACGCCGGCTCCAAAAAGCGCGAGTCGATGCGCTCGGTCTCCTGCTTCACCAAATCCAGCATGGCATTGACCTCGCGCGGGTTGGTGAACACCTCGCCGTGGTCTACGACACGCTGTTTAGAAACAACCTGCTTTTCCTTCATCGGATTCAGTATAACTCTCAGACTCTATCTAAGTGCAGCCACAGTATGTGTTTATGTTGAGTAGAAGCTTGACAGCGGACGCCAAGAACACCAAAACCCACAGGTTCGTAGTATCAACCTGGTATGAAATCTATCTGCAGGCTTTCATCGCATTCCCGCCCACACTATGTCAAGTGCCTTGAACTTTTAACGGTCAGCAGCCTGCCCCCAACCATGATGATGATTAAAACTTGCCCGCAGCGTGGAGTTTCGTTGCTCGGCTTGCGCCGAGCAGAAACTCCAAAGCGTGCCGAAGGCACGCTAGATTTCCGTACTCTCCTCGTACACACCGAACTCCACCTTCATCAGGCTCATAATTTCGCCCAGGGTGGCGTAGGCGCGCACCGCATCCAGCAGGTACGGCATCGTATTCTCGGTGCCTTGGCAGGCGATGCGCAGGCGGTCCAGCGCTTGGCCCAGCGCGCCGGGGTCGCGCTCGGCGCGCAGCGTGCGCAGGCGTTCCAGCTGGCGGCGCTCGCCCTCAGGGTCCATTTGCAGGATCGGGATGTTGTAGCCGCCCTGGTCTGCATATGCGTTCACGCCTACGATGAGGCGCTCGTTGGAATCAATCTCGCGCTGGTATTGGTAGGCCGCTTCGGCAATCTCGCTTTGGAAGAAGCCGCGCTCGATGGCCGGCAGCACCCCGCCCAGGTCTTCGATCTGGCGGAAGTAGTCCAACGCCTGCTGCTCCATACGATCGGTCATCGCCTCTACAAAGAAGCTGCCACCCAGCGGGTCTACGGTGTTGGTCACGCCGCTTTCCTCGGCAATGATCTGCTGCGTGCGCAGCGCCACCTTCACGGCGTGCTCGCTGGGCAGCGCCAGCGCCTCGTCCATGCTGTTGGTGTGCAGGCTCTGCGTGCCGCCCAACACGGCGGCCAGCGCCTGGATGGCCACGCGCACCACGTTGTTTTCAGGTTGTTGCGCGGTCAGCGAGACGCCCGCCGTCTGCGTGTGAAAGCGCATCAGCCAGCTGCGCGGGTTCTTGGCGCCAAAAGTCTCGCGCATCTCGCGGGCCCAAATGCGGCGGGCGGCGCGGTATTTGGCAATCTCTTCGAAGAAGTCATTGTGCGCGTTGAAGAAGAAGCTCAGCCGCGGCGCAAAATCGTCGATGTCCAGCCCACGGGCGATGCCCCAGCGCACGTATTCCAAGCCATCCGCCAGCGTGAAAGCCAACTCTTGCGCCGCCGTGCTGCCCGCCTCGCGGATGTGGTAGCCGGAGATGCTGATGGGGTTCCACTGCGGCAAATGCTGCGCGGCGTATTCCACCGTGTCGGTCACCAAGCGCATCGAAGGCTCCGGCGGGAAGATGTATTCCTTCTGGGCAATGTATTCTTTCAAAATGTCGTTCTGCAGCGTACCGCGCAGCTGGTCTGGGCGCACGCCCTGTTTCTCGGCTGCGGCGATGTACATCGCCCAAATAATGGAGGCCGGCGAGTTAATCGTCATGCTCGTCGAAACCTTGTCGAGCGGGATGCCGTCGAACAAGATTTCCATATCCTTGAGGGAGGAAACCGCCACCCCGCACACGCCGAATTCGCCCTCGGCTTCAGGTTGGTCGGTGTCGTAGCCCATCAGCGTCGCCAGGTCGAAGGCGGTCGAGAGCCCCGTCTGGCCTTGCTCCAACAGGTACTTGAAGCGCTTGTTGGTCTCCTCGGCCGAGCCAAAGCCGGCAAACATACGCATCGTCCACAGTTTGCTGCGGTGCAGTGTGGGGTGCACGCCGCGTGTGAAGGGATACTCACCCGGCATGCCCAAATCCTTCTCGTAATCGATGTGGGCTACATCTAATGGGGTGTAGATGCGGTTGATGGGCTCAGAGGACGTGGTGAGGAACTGTTTTTTGCGCTCAGGTAAGCGGCTGCTGCCTTGTTGCAGGGTGTTATCTTCCCAATTGTCCACCTGGTCACGCAGTTGCTTCATCTTTTCGGGATCGTACACAGCAGCCTCCTGGGGGCGAATATGGAAATTATAGCGTACCCACCTGCCGGCCCCGCCACGGTAAGATTGGGCATGGACCTCTTCTGGAGCACCTTTCTAACTATCGGCATCTGCCTGCTGCCCTTGGTCACCTTGTGGTGGCTGCTGAGTTTGCGGCTTGAAGACTCCAGCATCGTAGACATCTTCTGGGGCAGCGGCTTTGTTACCGCCGCCTGGCTGTATGTTGCGCTGACACCGGGGGAGGGTTTGCCGGCACGCCGTGCCCTACTGCTGGCGTTGGTCACAGTATGGGGCTTGCGGCTCATGCTGCACATCGCCCGCCGCAACGCGGGCAAAGGCGAAGACTTCCGCTATCAGCAGATGCGCCAGCAAGCTGGCGCCAGCTGGTGGTGGGTGAGTTTCTTTAAGGTGTTCGTTTTGCAAAGTGCGCTGATGTGGCTCATCAGCTTGCCGCTGCTGGCCGCTGCGCTTGGCACCCGCCCGCTGGGCTGGTTGGATGTGCTGGCCGCTGCGTTGTGGCTGCTGGGCTTCTACTTTGAAGCCGTGGGCGATCTGCAGCTCGAGCGCTTCAAAGCGGACCCTGCCAACAAAGGCAAAGTGTTGGATAGCGGTCTATGGAGCTTGACGCGCCATCCCAACTACTTTGGTGATGCGGTGCAGTGGTGGGCGTTCTGGTTGCTGGCCGCAGCCGGCGGCTTAGCCTTCGGCTTGGCGGCTGTGCTCAGCCTGCTCAGCCCAGTAGTGATGACCTGGTTGCTGCGCTACGTCTCCGGCGTAGACCTGCTCGACGGTGCGCTCGCGGCCCGCAAGCCCGGCTACACGGCCTACATGAAGCGCACACCTGCTTTCATCCCCTGGCCGCGAAAATCAAGCTGATTTTACAGAGATAACTGGTAAAATTTCGGCTCAGATTCAATCTGGCCTTGGAGTATTCTGGATGTTGCGCAGGAATGCGCAGCAGACCAAGCAACTCCAACGCGAACGGCGCAAGGGCTCCTTTTTACAAGGAACATTTGCGCCGTTCGCAAGCCCTCATCGTCTAGTGGCCTAGGACGTGGCCCTCTCAAGGCCAAAACCGGGGTTCGACTCCCCGTGGGGGCACCTTCTAAGATGCATCATGAACCATTTCCATTTTCTCTGGGGAGTCTTTGATTGTGACTGTAGAATAAGATTAGATACCCTATTGCAGCTTAGAAGTGGAAAGGGGATGAATATTGGACAATCAAAACAAGAGCGAGGAAAAAATTAGAAGTCAAGAATATTCTATACTCGAGAAAGGAGCACCGAAGGCGGCGCGCATTTACCTTCAAGAGTATCTAAATTATCAAGAACCAATATACGAAGATATTCGATTGGTTGCGGAAGCAATTCGAGTATTGACCACGACAAAAAATAAAAGGGCTAAAAAACATCGTCTAGCGGTATCAGCCATTAGTTGGATTTTGAAAGAGATTCCAGACGACGAGCCTGCGAAGGCTAGTTTTATCCAATGGCTAATCACTACCATGCAAAAGTTGGTTTAGTTTAAAGTCATTTTCGCAATGATTCCTCCACAGGTTTTCGATTCTATAGCTTATGTTTCAGTGCTTGAGGAAAACTATTACAAGCCAATAGGAACTTGCTTTTTTATTCATGGAGAGGAAGAGCAAGGGGCAGTCTATGTGGTTACATGTAGACATGTAATACGCGAAGCTTTAATCAATGATGTCCCTTTGTATATAAGGATGAATAGAAGTGATACAAAAGGGGTGTATAACGTCCCGATTCAATCTGATTGGGAATGGCAGTATCCTGATTCAGAGGATGAGGGCTTAGTCGATCTTGCAATTTTAAAAATAGAGGGCTCGTCTTTTACTGATTCTCAATATGAGGCGGAGACTAAGGCAACCACTTTTGCTCCAGGTTGGGTTTTAGGCGAAGTTCATTTTGAATTTGCTAACTGGAGGCCCTTAGACGTGGGTGATGAGGTTGTATACGTGGGCATGTTCGAGAACTTTACAGGAAGCCATCGAAATTATCCTGTAGCTCGATTTGGCAAAATTGCATTAAGGCCTTCGGAGAAGATGCCAGGAGTTGAAAGGTGGCTGGGCGATTCGGAGTATTACTTGGTGGAATGTCAGGCCTATCCAGGTGTTAGTGGATCGCCAGTTTTCGTCAAGAGAAAATTCCCAGATAAAGAGCGCCTATTTCTTGTGGGGGTAATGGTAGGTTTCTTTAAAGAAGATCAGGTGCTTGATAGAAAATTTACTCATTATGGCCTCTCGCTTATGATACCGGGCCGAAAACTGGCTGAAGCTGTTTTGGGTCGGACTCATGTTGAGGTTGAGCAAAATAAGTCTAGTGAATTAGCAAGCCAAATGCGAAATTTCTCGGAACGCGTCGAAAGAGAAACAGGTGAAGTGTTGACGCCAGACTTGTTCTGGCCCCGGTTCAAGGGATTTTCATCCTTGATGAAAAAGGAGCAAGAAGATTCTCCAAGAAGAAATGACAATAGTATCAGCTGATTAGCTCAGTCAAAAACTATAGCTGCTTTCATTTTCCGCAAGCTTCTTGGATAATTTCTTTGTGTGGACGTGTAAAGTGCTAGCGCCATGCTATACTTTCTACACTAGCTACATATTGCGGTTAACTGGTGAAGTCCGGTGAAAGTCCGGCACTGTCGCGCAACGGTAAAGTCCGATCCCAGTTATGTGCCTCTGGCCCGCGCACCGGCTCGCGTCTGGCTCTTTGGCTTTGCTTCAAATCACCTGGCGCACGCTAGGTGATTTTTGTTTCTACCAAGGAGCTGACATGGCAGTTCGAACAGCAAATTTGGGGTACCCGCGTTTTGGCGCCAAGCGTGAACTTAAGCAGGCGATGGAGAGCTATTGGAAAGGCAAACTGAGCCAAGCTGATTTCTTGCAGGTAGGCAAAGAACTGCGTGCTGCCAACTGGCAGACCCAGCAAGCCGCGGGGGTGGATTTCATCCCCTCCAATGATTACTCCAGCTATGACCAGATGCTGGATACAGCCGTCATGCTGGGCGCCGTGCCACCGCGCTATGGCTGGCAGGGCGCCAGCGTAGACCTGGAGACCTACTTTGCCATGGCACGCGGCTCGCAGGGCGCGGCTGGCAATGTGCCCGCCATGGAGATGACCAAGTGGTTCGATACCAACTACCACTACATCGTGCCGGAGTTCTCGGCCGGGCAGGTGTTCAAGTTGGCCTCCAGCAAGGCGGTGGATGAATTCGAAGAAGCGTTGGCGCTGGGTATCCGCACCCGCCCGGTGCTGATTGGCCCGGTAACCTTCCTGATGCTGGGCAAGAGCCTGACCCCCGGCTTCGATCCGCTGGAGCTGCTGCACGCCGTGCTGCCGGTGTATGCCGAAGTGCTGGCCCAGTTGCACGCCGCCGGCGCCGACTGGGTGCAGATTGATGAGCCCTGCCTGGTGCTGGACCTCACCCCGGCGCAACGCGAGGCCTACAAGAGCGCCTACCAGCGCCTGGCCAGCGCCGCCGGCCCCAAACTGATGCTGGCCACCTACTTTGGTGACTTGCGCGACAACCTGGCCCTGGCGGCCAGCTTGCCCGTGGCCGGGCTGCATGTAGACCTGGTGCGTGCCCCCGGCCAGCTGGATGAGGTGCTGGCGGCGTTGCCGGCCAAGATGCTGCTCTCTGCAGGTGTGCTGGATGGGCGCAACGTGTGGCGCGCTGATTTGGATGCTGCCCTCGGCTTCGTGCAGCGAGCCAGTGCCAAATTGGGCACAGAGCACGTGCTAATTGCGCCCTCATGCTCGCTGCTGTTTTGCCCCTACGACCTGGCTCTGGAGACGCAGCTAGATGAGGAGCTCAAATCGTGGCTGGCCTTCGCGCGCCAAAAGATCGATGAGCTGGCGGTGCTCAAAGATGTTGCCAATGGCAAAGCCAACCCCGGCTTGGAGGCCAGCCGCGCCGCGTTGTGCAGCCGCCACGAATCGGCACGCACGCATGATGCCGCCGTGCGCCAGCGCATGGCGGCCCTGGATGCTAGCATGACCCGCCGCCACAGCCCGCATGCGCAGCGCAAGCAGGCGCAAGCGCTCAGCATCCCGCTGCCGCCGTTCCCCACCACCACGATTGGCTCCTTCCCGCAAACCAAAGAGGTGCGTGCCCAGCGTGCCGCCTTCCGCAAGGGCGATATCAGCGAAGCGCAATACAACCAATTCCTGAAAGAGGAAACCGAGCGCACCATCCGCTTTCAGGAGGAACTGGGCATCGATGTGCTTGTGCATGGCGAATTTGAGCGCACCGACATGGTGGAATACTTTGGTGAACAGCTCAGCGGTTTTGCCTTCACTCAGCACGGCTGGGTGCAGAGCTACGGCTCGCGCGGCGTGCGCCCACCGATCATCTATGGTGATGTCTCGCGGCCCCATGCCATGACAGTGGAATGGGCAGTCTATGCGCAATCGCTGACCCAGCACTACATGAAAGGCATGCTCACTGGCCCGGTCACCATCCTTGAGTGGTCGTTTGTACGTGATGATCAGCCGCGCGCCGATACCTGCCGCCAGATCGCCCTCGCCATCCGGGATGAGGTGCAAGACCTGGAGGCGCATGGCATCCGCATCATCCAGATTGACGAGCCTGCCTTCCGCGAAGGGTTGCCGCTGCGCCGTGCCGATTGGGATGCCTACTTAGCCTGGGCGGTGGAGTGTTTCTTGCTCTCCTCGGCGGGCGTTAAGGATGACACCCAGATCCATACGCACATGTGCTATTCGGAGTTCAACGACATCATCGAGGCCATTGGCCAGATGGATGCAGATGTCATCTCCATCGAAGCCTCGCGTTCCAAGATGGAATTGCTGGAAGCGTTCGAGCGCTACCACTATCCGAATGATATTGGCCCCGGCGTGTACGACATTCACTCGCCGCTGGTGCCCACGCAAGCCGATATGGAAGACCTGATGCGCAAGGCTCTGGGCGTACTACAACCCAGCCAGTTGTGGGTCAATCCCGACTGTGGCTTGAAAACGCGTGGCTGGAAAGAAGTTGAGCCCTCGCTGCGGCGCATGGTGCAGGCTGCCGAGAGTTTGCGCAAGAGTGCTTGATAAAAAAAGACCGCTGCAAAAGCAGCGGTCTTTTTTAGTCAGCGTCTATCCGCCAGCATTGTACGCGCCAGGCCGCGGCCGGCTTCGGTAAGGTGCAGGCTACCATTTTCCAGCTGCACCAGGCCGCGTTCATCGGCGCGTTGCACTACGCCGTGCGCAAAGGCTGGGGCCCAGCGTAAGTGGTCGTGCAAATGGTCGAGGCGGTTTTCCACCTTGGCCTCGGGCGTACCCTCGTGGTGCAGCAGGTGGATGGTAAGCATCGTCTGGGCAAACTCCCAGCGCTGGCGCCGGCGGCGCGTACTGCTGGCTAGCAGGCCACGCTGCGGGGCAAACAACAGGCATAGCAGGAACAGAATGCCGATGATGGTCGCCATGCTGCCAGCAATATTGGCATCCAGTAGATGGGCCATCCAGTAGCCACCCAGCGCACCCAACGCGCCCAGCGCCACGCTGTAGGCCAACATGCGCTTCAGCTTGTCGGTGAGTAGGTAGGCGCCGGCGGCGGGCGCCACCATGAAGGCCACCACCAAAATTGAGCCCACTGCGTCAAACGCCCCGACGGCGGTGAAGGACACCAGCCCCATCAAGCCATAATGGATCAGTGCCGGCGAGAAACCCAGCGCCGCTGCCAAGCCGGCATCAAAGGTGGCCAGCTTGAGCTCTTTGTAGAACGCGGTGATAAACACCAAATTGATCAGCAAGATAGTCCCCATCACCACCAGCGAGCGCGGCAGCAGGGTGCCAAACAACATCAAGCGGTCAAACGGTGCGAAAGCCAACTCGCCGAGCAGCACGGCGTCATTATCCAGGTGGACACCGCGCGCAAAGCGGGAGATCAGGATCACGGCCAGGCTGAACAGCGCGGGGAAGACCAGGCCAATGGCGGCATCATGCTTGACCAGCTTGGTGCGGTTGAGCAGCTCAGTCAGGCTCACGGTGACCAAGCCCATCGCCGCCGCACCCAGGATCAACCAGGGCGACTCTAGATCATCTAAAACAAAGAAGCTAAGCACAATGCCCAGCAGTACCGTGTGGCTGATGGCATCGCTCATCATCGCCATACCGCGCAACACCAGGAAAACCCCGGGCAGTGCGCAGGCCGCGGCGACAACCATGCCGATTAGCTGAATTTCGATCTGGGCGCTAGTCATGACGGCGCTCCTCGGCGGGCTTGGCCGCCTGTTGTTGTCGTTGGGCCAGGGCAACCCCTTGTGGGGTCAGTGCCCATTGACCATTGGCGTGCGGGGCGACCAGGCCGCGGTGCTGCAGATCCTGTAGCGAGCGGCGTACCGCGCCGCTCCCGCTCACGGCTTCCAGCGCGGCGACGGCATGCGGGTGGGTGGGGTCGGCATGTTGCGAGCTCATCTGGTACAGGTTTTCCAGCACCACATCGCTGCGCAGCCGGCGGCGTGTACGCCATTGGCGCAGGCTGTTCCATAACAGGCCGCGGTTGGGTGCCAGCGTCAGCGAGATCAGTACGATCAGGCTGATGCACAGCACGATCACCGGCCCGGTGGAAAGCCCGCTGCCCAGGCTGCTCACCAGCGCACCGGCCACGCCGGCCACCGCGCCGAACAAGGCCGAGAGCAGGGTCATGCGGCCCAGGTTGTCCGTCCATTGGCGCGCCGCGGCTCCGGGGGCCACCAGCATGGCACTCATCAGCACTACGCCCACGGCTTGCAGGCCGATCACCACGGCCACCACCAGTAGGGTAGTGAGCAAAATGTCCATCGCTCCCATGGGCAAGCCCAGGCTGGCGCCGAAATCACGATCAAAACTAAGTAGCTTGAATTCTTTCCAGAATGCCAGCGCTAACAGCAGTGCCAGCCCACCAAAGACTGCCATCGTGAGCACATCGCGGGTCAACAGGGTGGCGGCCTGCCCGAAGAGGAAGGTGTTCAGCCCAGCTTGGCGCGCATCCGGGTTACGTTGCAGAAATGTGAGTAGCATCAAGCCCAGGCCAAAAAATACCGAGAGCACGATGCCCAGCACACTATCTTCTTTGAGGGGCGTACGGGTGGTGATGCCCACCAGCAGCAGGATTGCCAGCACGCCAGCCACACCGGCACCCAGCATCAGCACCAGGCTCGATTTGCTGCCGGTGAGCATATAGGCCAGCGCCACGCCGGGCAGGGCCGCATGCGAGAGCGCATCCCCCAGCAGGCTCTGCTTGCGCAACACGGCGAAGCTGCCCAGTACGCCGCTGACTATGCCGAGCGTAGCCGTGCCGAGCGCGACCGTGCGGATTGTGTGGTCAAACAGCAGGCTGGCGAGAAGGTCGAGGATGTTCATGCGTCGGGCCTCGCTTTTGGCGCCAGCACGCTAACCCGGCCGCCATAGGCGGCGCGTAGGTTCTCCTCGGTGAAGACTTGCGCCACTGGGCCGCTGGCAATGCGGCGCACGTTGAGCAGCACGGCCCAGTCAAAATACTCGGGCACAGTTTGCAGGTCATGGTGAACCGCCAGCACGGTCTTGCCCTGGGCGCGCAGCTCCTTGAGCAGCTCAACGATCGCCCGTTCGGTGGTGGCGTCTACACCTTGGAAGGGCTCATCCATAAAATAGATCTGCGCGTCCTGCATCAGGGCGCGCGCCAGGAAGGTGCGTTGTTGCTGCCCGCCGGAGAGTTGGCTGATCTGGCGGTTGGCGTAATCGGCCAGGCCCACTTTCTCCAGGGCTTGTTCCGCGGCGCGCCGGTCGGCTGCGCCAGGGCGGCGCAGCCAGCCGAGCTTCCCGTAGTTGCCCATCATCACCACGTCCAGCACGCTG
The DNA here is from genome assembly GCA_019637755.1 of Anaerolineales bacterium. Lineage (NCBI taxonomy): Bacteria > Bacillati > Chloroflexota > Anaerolineae > Anaerolineales > Anaerolineales bacterium. The sequence goes on along the minus strand of JAHBVC010000001.1, from coordinate 832,969 downwards.
GTTGGGAAATCCCAATCCACACTGCCGCGTTGCGGTACGTAGCCCACCAGGCTGCGCTGCTCTTTGTAGGGTTTGCCAAAAATCGATACCTGCCCGGCCGCCGGGGTAAGCAGGCCGAGGATCGCTTTAAGCATGGTGGTTTTGCCGGCGCCATTCGGCCCAACAATCGCCATCAAAACGCCTTGTGGGACGTCGAGATCGACGTCCCACAAAACGGGCTTCTCCTGATACGCCACCGTAAGGTCAGCGACTTGAACGGCAAAAGGTTTTGCTTGCATAGCTGCCTCACTTCTCGTTTAGGAGTGCGCCCACAATGGTTTGGATGTTGTAGCGTACCATGCCAATGTAGGTGCCCTCGGGCGTATCGGCGTTGCCCATCGCGTCGGAGAAGAGTTGCCCGCCGATGGCCACTTCGTGGCCCTGGGCGCGCACCGCCTCTTGCAAGGCTTCCACCGTGCGCACCGGCACCGAGGATTCAATGAACACCGCCGGCACCTGGCGGGCCACGATCAGCGCGGCCAGATCCTGCACATCGGCCGTGCTGGCTTCGGATTGCGTACTGATGCCCTGCAAGCCCATGACTTCAAAGCCGTAGGCGCGCCCGAAATAGTTGAAAGCATCGTGCGCGGTGATGAGGATGCGCTGCCCTGCCGGCAGCCGCTCTGCCTCTGTGCGCACGTACGCGTCCAGCGCATCCAGCTCGGCCAGGTAGGCAGCCGCGTTGGCTTCAAAGGCGGCGGCGTTGGCCGGGTCAGCCGCCATCAGCGCGTCGCGTACCGCCTCTACCGCATAGCGCCACAGTTGCACGTCGAACCACACATGCGGGTCGTGCTCATCCGGGTAGATCGGCGAGGCCAGCAGTCGCTCGGCGGGGATGTTCTCGGCGACGGGCACCACGGTCTTGTACTCGCTGATCTGCTCGAGGATGTTGTCCATCTGAGCCTCGAGGAACAAGCCGTTGTAAAGGATCACATCGGCATTTTGCAAAGTGCTGACATCGCCCTCGGAGGCCACATAGAGGTGCGGATCCACCCCCGGCCCCATCAGGGCATGTACTTCGATCAGATCGCCACCGATGACGCGTGCCGCGTCACCGATCTGGCCGATCGTAGTTACGACTTGCAGCTTGCCACTATCCGGGGTGGGGGCGGCACAGGCCGCCAGTAGCACGGCCAAGGAAACTAAAAGGATTCTTTTCACGTTCGATACCCTCCATATTTAGGGGTGCCTAATTATATGATATGTCTCCACAAAGTCAAGGGATTAGAGTTGGATATTCCACCATTGACAGCGTTCTCAGACTCCTCTTAGAATGGGAACGCTCCCAATATCTGCCAATCGAGAGTTGATCCCCCGCCGGCTTTTTTGTCCACAGAGCTGGGAACGCTCTCAGAAAGTTACGGATTTGAGCACGATTGAAGAGATTGCAAAGCAGGCTGGCGTATCCCGTTCCACGGTCTCACGCGTGATCAATGATGACCCGAACGTGAATGCCGCCACGCGGGAACGCGTGCTGGCCGTGGTTAGCTCCAACAACTATGTGCCCAACCGCGCCGCGCGCAAGCTGGCGGGTGGGCGCACGGGGGTGATGGGGCTGGTGATCCCGATCGGCGTCTCACGCCTGTTCGTGGAGCCCTTCTTCCCGATCCTGATCCAGAGCGTCACCAATCACTGCAATCATCTCAATCGTTCCGTGATGTTCTGGCTGGGCGAGCCAGAGCATGAGCGCCGAAGCATTACCCAGATTCTCAGCAATGACCTCCTTGACGGGGTCATTGTTTCGTCTCTGCAGGATCGCGATCCAATCGTCGAGGCGCTGCACCATTCGCGCATCCCGTTTGTGCTCATTGGGCGTTACCGCGGCAATCTGCCGGTCAGCTTTGTAGACATCGACAATGAGCAATGCACCCAGATGGCAGTCAATCATCTGATCCGTAGCGGCCACAAGCGCATTGCCACCATCACTGGAGTGAATAGCACGCTAGTTACCCGTGAACGCCTTGAGGCGTACCGCACCACGCTGCAAAACGCCGGGCTGGAGGTAAGCGAAGACCTGATCGCCGAGGGCGGCTTTGTGGAAGAGGGTGGTTATGCCGCCATGAGCAAGCTCTGGCCGCATCGCCCAGATGCGGTGTTCGCCACCAACGATGCCATGGCGGTGGGCGCCATTCGCTACCTGTTGGAACAGGGCGTGCGCGTGCCGGAAGATATTGCCATCGTCGGTTTTGATGATGCCCCCTTCGCCGCCAGCTATAAGCCGGCCCTCACCACCGTCGGGCAGCCGATCGCCGAGCTTGGCCGCCATGCGGTGGAGATGCTGGTGACGTTGATCGACGGGCCTGACCAGGGCCGCATGACCCAGGTGTTGCCATCTGAATTAATTATCCGGGAATCGGCCTGAAGGATGCAAGGGCCGGTTCTTTTTTGTTTTGCTGGTTACAGCGTATGCGTGGAGGAGGTGGTTGCCCTATTTGCGAAAGTTAGCTATTCGCTCACAAGTGTTACAACTTAACCCTTTTTAGAGGAGAAGTGCACATGAAGAAGCAGTTACTCGCTTTACTCTCGCTGCTGATGGTTGCCACGTTTATCCTGGCGGCCTGTGGCGGCGGAGCTGCCACCCCGGCGGCCACGGCCGATGACGGGGCGGAAACGCAAGACGATGGCGTCCTGAGCGATGCCGTTGACGTGCAGACCGACCGCGTGCAGATCTACTGGTACATCGGTTTGGGCGCAGGCGCGCAGGCGCAGCAGATCCCCCTGGAGAAGGAATGGGTGGACAAGTTCAATGCCTCCCAGGATCACATCCAGCTGATTGCCATCATCGTGGACAACAAGTTCGCTCGCGACAACCTGACCGCACAGATCGCGGCCGGTAACGCCCCCGACATTGTTGGCCCTGTGGGCACCGAAGGCCGTGGCTTCTTCCCCGGCGCCTTCCTGGACCTGCAGCCCTTGGTGGATCAGTTCGGCTACGACACCAGCGACATCGACCCGGCCTTCCTGGAGTTCTACAAGGACCAGGGCGAGTTGATCGGTCTGCCGTTCGCCATCTTCCCCTCGGCGCTGTTCTACAACCGCGAGCTGTTTGACGAAGCCGGCCTGGCGTACCCGCCGCACGAAGTGGGCGAGAAGTACGTGTTGGATGGCGCAGAAGTGGAATGGAGCTTCGACACCATGGCTGAAGTGGCCCGCCGCCTGACGGTGGACGCGGCCGGTAACGATGCCTCCAGCCCGGACTTTGACAAGAGCAACATCGTGCAGTACGGCTTCGACTTCCAGTGGACCAAGGACTCCCCGCGCTGGTTCAGCGCTTACTTCGAGCCCTTCTACCCTGTGGCCGACGATGGCAGCGCGGTGCTGTCTGACGGGCAGATCGACGCGATCAAGTGGTACTACGATGCCATGTGGGGCGATGCGCCCTTCCTGCCCACCCAGGCCGCCATGGATAGCGACCTGATCAGCGGCAACTCCTTCAGCTCCGGCAAGGTAGCCATGGGTCTTACCCACCTGTGGTACACCTGCTGCATCGACAAAGAATCGGTGCCCAGCTGGGACGTGGCCGTGGTGCCTTCCTACAACGGCAACACCACTGCCAAGATGCATGGTGACACCTTCGCCATCATGAAGGACTCCCAGCATCCCGAAGAGGCCTTCGAAGTCTACGCCTACATGTTGGGTGAAGGCGCTGCGGAGCTGTACACCATCTATGGTGGTCTGCCCGCGCGCACCTCGCAGCAGGCGGCTTTCTACGATGCGCAGGCAGCCAACTTCGCTCCCAATGAAGTCGATTGGGATGTCTTCACCAAGATGATTGGTTACCTGGAAGTGCCCGGCCACGAGCTGGCTCTGCCCAACGTAGCCAAGGCGCACGATGCTTTCCTGCAGTTTGGTAGCGCGTTGCGCAGCAACCCTGACTTGGATCTGGACGCCTACATCCAGCAGTTCCTGGCGGATGAGACGGCCATTTACAAGGAAGCCGAATAACTTTCACCCCACACTCTCTGGCGGGCCGCGGTTTGGCCCGCCAGAGAGTAGTTTCGCAACGAGGTTTTTTTCATGGCTGCCAAAAAAACTGACGGCAAGAAAAAATCAGGCAATAACATCCAGAAGCGCGAAACGCGCTGGGGATTGCTGTTTCTTAGCCCCTGGCTGGTTGGCTTTCTGCTGTTTACATTGCTGCCCACCCTGGCCTCGCTGGCCTTCTCATTCACCAACTACAACCCGCTCGAACCGGAAAATATCAGTTTCGCCGGGCTCAACAACTATGCGCGCCTGCTGACTGATCCTTTCTTCCGCCAGGCGATGGCCGTGACCATTCGCTTCGTCCTTATTTCCATTCCGTTTGCACTCATCATCCCGTTGGGATTGGCCCTGCTGGTAAATTCACCTAACTTGCTGGGCAAAAATATCTATCGCGCCTTGTTCTTCCTGCCCTCGATGATCCCTTTGGTGGTCAATGTGATGGTATGGCGCGGCATTATGAACTCCGAATCGGGGTGGCTTAACAAAGCGCTGGTTGCCTTGTTCGGCATTCAGGGGCCCAACTGGTTCCAGGATGAAAAATGGGTCATCCCTGGGCTGACCATTATGGGCATCTGGGGCGCCGGCAACGCCATGATCATTATGTTGGCCGGCTTGCAGAATGTGCCCACGGAGTTGTACGATGCCGCCAAGGTGGATGGCGCCAGCGGCTTGCAGCGTTTTCGCCACGTCACCCTGCCGATCATCTCGCCGATCATTTTCTACCAGTTGGTCTTGGCGCTGATCGGCTCCTTTCAGTACTTTACGCAGGCCTACATTGTCAGCAACGGGCGTGGTGACCCCAACGGGGCTACCATGTTCTACAACCTGTATTTGTATCGCACCGCGTTCAACTTCCTCGATATGGGCTACGGTGCCACCCTGGCCTGGGTGATGTTTGTCATCGTTTTGCTCATCACCATCTTTTTGTTCCGCACGCAGCAGCGCTGGGTGTATTACGCCGGAGGCGAATGATGGCATCACAGGTGATCTCCACTCCACCGCGCTCGTGGTCGGGCAAGCTGCGCCGCAGCCTGCCTTATATCGGCATGAGCCTGCTCGGCCTTACCGTCTTGTTGCTCTTCCTGGCGCCGTTAGGTTACATGACCCTGACCTCTTTCAAGACCCTCAACCAGATCCGCGATGCCAATTCGCAGTTCCTGCCCGCCAGCCCGATCAACTTCACCTATGAGGGCAAAGAATATCCACTGCTGGAAGTGCCCACCGAGGATGGCGTGCGTGAGCTGGCACTGGTAAAACCCGGCCGCGAAGCCAGCGAATATGTTGACCCGCAGGCACCCGAAGCTGGGCTGTTCACCGTGCCCGGGCGCTGGCGTACCTTCACCCCGGTGTATGCCTTCAACCCCACTACCGATAACTTCCCCACCTCCTGGAACCAGATCAACCTCGGGCGCCTGTTCCGCAACACCATCTTTATCGCGGTGGCTGGCACCGTGGGCACGCTGCTCTCCTCCATCGTGGTGGCATATGGCTTCGCCCGTTTCCGCGTGCCAGGCATTGGCGTGCTGTTCATCATCCTGATCTCCACCATCATCCTGCCGCGCCAGGTAACCCTGATCCCCACCTACATCTTCTTCCGCGCCATCGGCTGGGGCGGCACCTGGCTGCCGCTGATCGTGCCGCACTTCTTTGCCAACGCCTACAACGTCTTCCTGCTGCGCCAATACTTCCGCGCCATCCCGCGCGATCTGGATGAGGCGGCCACCTTGGATGGCGCTACGCCCTGGCAGGTGTTGCTGCACGTCATTCTGCCGCAGTCGTACCCGGCGATCGTCGCCGTGGGCTTGTTCCACTTCTTTTACGCCTGGAACGATTTCTTCGAACCGCTGGTCTACCTGCAAGGCCGCGAAGAGCTCTACACCATTTCGATCGGCATGACGCAGTTCAACAACATTTTCACTACTCAGCCCGGCCTGGCGATGGCGGCCTCGATGATGGCGATTGCTCTGCCGATGGTGATGTTCTTCCTGGCGCAGCGCGTCTTTGTTCAAGGCATCGTCATCACCGGTGTAGAGAAATGAGCCTTCGGCACCCGGCGCGCCGCGCGTGGCGCCGCGGCCTGGCCGTGAGCCTGGCGGCCCTGGCCTTGGCCGCCTGCCAGGCCAGCCCCGCCGCGCCCAGCGCAGACGCGCTGGCCCCGGCTAGCCCGCCGCCCTTGCCCACGCTCACGCCGACTGTGGCCGTCAGCCACGCCGGCTTGTTCGTGGATGCTGGCCAGCCGGCTGGCCCGGTGAGCCCGTGGGTGTATGGCACCAACTATGGCCCGTGGCTGTTCGTGCCGCTGCAAATGCAGCCGGCGGCTGAGGCGGCCAACCTTAGCGTATTGCGCTACCCCGGCGGCAACTGGGGTGACCGCAACGATATGGATGAATGGAACCTGGATCAGTACATTCAGCTCGCCCGCCAATTCGGCGCTGAGCCGTATGTACATGTGCGTCTGCTGAACGGCACTCCGGAAAAGGCCGCCGAGATCGTGCGTTTGCTCAATGTGCAAAAGCAGTATGGCGTACGCTTCTGGTCGATCGGCAATGAGCCCAACCTATTTGGGGATGGCTACGACACGGACCAGTACGTGCGTGAGTGGCGCCAATGGGCCGAGGCAATGAAGGCCGTAGACCCCAGCATCGTGCTCATTGGCCCGGAGATCAACCAGTTTTATGCCAACCCCAGCCAGGCGCACCAACTGGAGCTGGAGCGTTGGATGGTGGCCTTCCTCGAGGCCAATGGCGATTTGGTTGACGTGGTTTCGTTCCATCGCTACCCGTTTCCCAGCTCACAGTTGGCCGGCCCACCCAGCGCCGATGAGTTGCGGCACGCCTCCGCCGAATGGGATGCGCTCATTCCCTATGCGCGCGCCTTGGTGCGCCAGCACACCGGGCGGGACCTGCCCATCGCCGTGACCGAAGTCAATTCCAGTTGGGCGGCCAGTAGTGGCGGGGAAACCACCATGGATTCGCACCTCAACGCCATCTGGTGGGGCGATGCGCTCGGGCGCATGATCCGCAATGGCGTCTACATGGTCAATCAATTTGCCATCATTGGCGAATTTGGGCTGATGAACAATTACGATGTCAACCCGATCTACAACGTCTACTTAATGTACAAGGAATTCGGCCAGCAGCGCCTGCAAGCCAGTTCCGACCAGGCGCTGGTATCGGTATTTGCCTCGTTGCGCGAGGATGGCCGCCTGGCGCTGATCATCGTCAACCTCAGCGCCGAGGCGCAGCAGGTGCCGCTGACCATTGCCGGCTGGCAGCTGCCCGCCCAGGCAGAGGTGCTGCTGTTCGACAAAGACCACGCCGCCGTGCCGCAGCCGGCGCTGAGCCTCAACCCGCAAAGCGAGCTGCAGCTCAGCCCCGAATCGATGCTGCTGTTGGTGGTTCCTGCTCCCTAATACCGTCATGGCCGAAACTGCACAACCTTTCATTTTAGGGGCCAATTATTGGCCGCGCCGCAAAGCGATGTACTGGTGGGGCCAGTTCGACGCCGCCGAGGTCAAGGAAGAGTTCGCGCTGATGGGTGAGCTCGGCTTGAATGTGGCGCGCATCTTCCTTTTATGGGATGACTTTCAGCCTCAGCCCGATGCGGTCTCCGCGGACGCGCTGGCGCACCTCGAAACGGTGTGCAACACCGCCGCCGATGCCGGCCTGCAACTCGATGTGACCTTTTTCACCGGCCACATGAGCGGCCCCAACTGGGCGCCGCGCTGGCTGCTGGGCGGGCCATTGCCGCACCACCAGTGGATCCGCCAGGTGGTGAGCCAGGGCCAGGTGCAAACCCAGGGTTACCGCAATATGTTTGCCGACCCTGTGGCGCTGGCTGCCGAGCGGCTGCTACTGCGCACCGTTGTCACGCGCTTCAAGGATCATCCGGCGATCTGGATGTGGAACCTGGGCAACGAGCCTGACTTGTTCGCCTGGCCGGCCAACGCCGCGGCCGGCCGCGCTTGGACCCGCGAGATGACCCAGCTGATTGGCGAGATCGACCCCGTGCACCCCGTTACCCTCGGGCTGCACGGCGGCAGCCTGCACGAGCGCAACGGCTTGATGGTCAGCGATGTGTACGCCGAGACCGATGTGGCTGTGATGCACTCCTACCCGATGTATGTCGATTGGTCACGCCACCCGCTCGATCCGGATTTTGTGCCGTATACCTGCGCCCTCACTGCGGCCTTGTGTGGCAAGCCGGTGCTGATGGAAGAGTTCGGTGGCTGCACCGCGGCACCCGGCCAGGCTTCCTATCATTGGGAGTGGGATGCGCTCGGCCAGCACTATCGCCGCTTCATGGCTTCCGAAGAAGACTTGGCCGAATATTTTCGCCAGGTGCTGCCTAAATTGGTCGAGGTCGGCACCACCGGGGCGATCACCTGGTGCTTTGCCGATTACGTCGAAGCACTATGGGATCAGCCGCCCTGTGATGCCAGCCGGCACGAACGCTTCTTCGGCCTGGTGCGGCCGGATGGCAGCCTGAAGCCGCATGCCGAAGTGATCCGCCAGTTTGCCGCCAGCCAGCCGCGCGTCCAGCCCATTCCGGCCTGGGCGCAACTGGCGGTGGAGCCAGCGGCGTTCAACGCCGACCCCAATACCCAGGTTCGCCAGCTCTACCCGCGCTATCTGCAAGCCATGGCAGCTGCGCACAAAAACCAGTAAATGCTTAATTGAGGAGATTCATGCAACCTGCACAACCCACTACCTTGCACACTCGTGTGGAGGACTTGCTACGCCAGATGACCCTGGCTGAAAAGATCGGCCAGATGACCCTGGTGGAGAAAAACAGCATCACCCCCGAGGAGGTGGAAACCTACTTTATCGGTGGGTTGCTCAGCGGGGGCGGCGGTTACCCCAACCCCAACACCGCCGAGAACTGGCGCAGCATGGTAGATGGCTTTCAACGCTATGCCATGCGCACCCGCCTGTCCATCCCGATGATCTATGGGGTGGATGCGGTGCATGGGCACAACAACGTTTTCGGCACCACCATCTTCCCGCACAACATTGGCCTGGGCGCCACGCGCAACCCTGAGCTGGTGCGCCGTATTGCGCGCGCCACCGCGGTGGAGATGGCCGCCACTGGCATCTACTGGAACTATGCTCCGGCGCTCTCCGTTCCGCAGGACATTCGCTGGGGGCGCACTTTTGAGGGCTTCAGCGAACGCACCGAGTTGGTCACTGAGTTGAGTGTGGCCTATCTGCAAGGCTTGCAAAACCCGCAGGGGGAGCCGCAGTTGGATGCGCCCACCGCGGTGCTCGGCACGCCCAAGCATTTTGTCGGTGATGGCGGCACCAGCTTTGGCAGCTCCACCACGTTTATCGAAGTGCAGTACCTGCTCGATCAAGGCGTCACCGAAGGCGATGAAGCCACCTTGCGCCGCCTGCACCTGGCGCCATACCTCGACGCGCTGGCTGCGGGGGCGCGCTGCGTGATGGCCTCCTTCTCCAGTTGGGGCGGCATGAAGATGCACGCCCAGCGCTACCTGCTCACCGAGGTGCTCAAGACCGAACTGGGCTTCAGTGGCTTCGTCGTCACCGATTGGGAGGCGATCAACCAGATCACCCCGGATTACTACCAGGCGGTGGTTACTTCGGTGAATGCCGGCATCGATATGAACATGGTGCCCTTTGACTTCAAGAAGTTCATCCACACACTTACCACCGCCGTAGAGAACGGGGCGGTGCCGATCGAGCGCATTGATGATGCCGTGCGCCGCATCCTGCGCGTCAAGACCGAAATGGGCTTGTTTGAGCGCCCCTATGCCGATCCAGCCCTGCTGCCGCAAGTGGGCTGCGAGGAACACCGCCAACTGGCGCGCGAAGCGGTGGCCCAATCCGCCGTGTTGCTCAAGAACGAGGAGGCGCTGCTGCCGCTAAGCAAGGATACGCGCTTGATCTTCGTGGCGGGCGAGGCCAACAATATCGGCTTGCAATCCGGCGGCTGGACGATCGAGTGGCAGGGCAAGAATGGCCCGATCACGCGCGGCGAGACCTTGCTGGAGGCTATGAAAGCACACCCTTCCAGTGACAGCGCGATTGTGTTTGATCGCTTCGGCCATTTTGATGATCAGCGTACCAAGGACGGCCAGCCCATCGAGGCCGATGTGGCCGTGGTGGTGATCGCCGAGCCGCCCTATGCCGAAGGCAAGGGTGACCGCGTTGACCTTACGCTGCCCAAAGCAGACCGCGAGCTGATTGCCCGCGTCAAGGCGCGCGCCAGGCGCGTCATCATTCTGCTGTATTCGGGGCGCCCACTGATCATTACCGACGAGCTCGCCCAGGCGGATGCCTTCGTGGCGGCTTTCTGGCCCGGCAGCGAAGCCGCCGGCCTGAGCGACCTGCTGTTTGGCGATAAGCCCTTCACCGGCACCCTCTCGTATACCTGGCCGCGCAGCATGCAACAAATTCCGCTCAAGTCCGCCATCCAATCCGGGGACCCGCTCTTTCCGTTTGGCTTTGGCCTGACCACCTAGCTCAACGCGCGGCGCGCACCCCATAGCTCCTATTGAAGCACAGCGGGCGGGCATGATAGACTGTAGCACCTATCCTGCCCGCCCGAGTGAATCCCTATGACCGCAACTGAAGACTTTAGCCTGCCGTATCCCAATTCGTGGCTGTCTCCCAAGCTGGAGATCCGCCAGGAAGCTACGATCGAGGGCCGTGGCATGTTTGCCACCCAGCCGATCGCCAAAGGCGAGATCGTCACCATCTGGGGCGGCGATGTAGTGCCCACCGCCATCTTTAAGGAATTGCCGGAGCATCAAAAGCGCCAGAGCGCTCAGGTGGCCGATGGCTTTTACCTGGTGTCCAGCAAGCCCGGGCCGGGCGATTTCATCAACCACAGTTGCGATGCCAACGCCGGCCTGCAGGGCCAGATCGTGATTGTGGCACTACGTGAGATTGCGGCGGGCGAAGAAGTGTGTATTGACTACGCCATGTGCGATAGCACCCCGGGCGAGGACTTCACCTGCTCGTGTGGCACGGCGCAATGCCGCGGCACGATAACCAGCGCAGATTGGCAGTTGCCCGAATTGCAACAACGCTATGCCGGGCACTTTTCAACCTATCTGCAACAGAAAATTGACGCATCTGCTTAGGAGGAAATGATGTTTAAGGAGTTCAAAGAATTTGCAACCCGCGGCAACGCCATGGATCTGGCGATTGGTTTGATCCTGGGCACCGCTTTCACGGGAATCGTCAACACCCTGGTGAATGGGGTGCTTATGCCCCCGCTGGGTTTGTTGCTGGGCGGCGCCGATTTTAAAGATCTGTTCGTGCTGCTCAAGCCGGGTGAACCGGCTGGCCCCTATGTCAGCCTGGAGGCCGCCAAGGCGGCCGGCGCAGTCACGCTCAACTACGGTGAATTTGCCAATGCGCTGATTCACTTCCTGATCGTGGCCGTAGCCTTGTTCTTCTTGGTCAAGAGCCTCAACCGCTTGTATAGCATGGGCCGCCAGGCGCCGGCGGCGCCCAAGAGCAAGGCCGCCAAAAAGAAGTGAGCGCCTGCGGCGAATCGCTATAATCTGATTATGTGGCGTAGATTGCGGCAACACCTTCCCGCTGGCCGGGGCCAGGGCATGGTGGAATTTGCTCTCACCATCCCAGTCCTGTTGCTGATCATTGTGGGCATCTTTGAGGCCGGCCGCATGCTGTATGTCTACCAGTCGATCAGTAGCGCCAGCCGTGAGGCGGCGCGCTTGGGCTCCGGCGCCAGCGAAGCGGTCACTACCACGCCGTATCTCGATTGCGCCGCCATTCGCGCCCGTGCAGTGGAATTGGGGCGGCCGGGCAATGTGCTCCCCGCCAATGTACTGATTTGGTATGAACGCACGGTGCCACCGCCCACACCGCAACCGCCAACTGGAACGCCGGAGTTGGGCTACTGCTCTGCCTCGGCTACCCTGGAAACAGGCGATCGCATTGTGGTTCAAGTGATGGGAACGTTCACGCCCGGTGCGCCGATGCCTATCTTTAAGTTCCCATCATTAACATTTACCAGCATCACGCGCCGCACCATCGTTAAAGGCGTTGATCTCACTGGCTGGTTGCCCATGCTGGCTGACCTGCAGATCAATGTGGCCGCAGAGGCTGAGTAGCATGCGCACTCCCAATTGTCCGCGTGAACGTGGCCAAAGTTTGACCGAGCTAGCCATTTCTTTTGTGGTGCTGGTGCTGGTGTTGGCCGTAGGGGTAGACCTCGGGCGCGCCTACTTTGCTATGATCTCGCTGCGCGAAGCTGCGGAAGAGGGCGCTATCTTCGGCTCCTTTTGCCCCACTACCGATACGCCCATCGCCAATCGAGCCCGCAGTAGCTCAGAGAATCTGAACATTACTGTCAATGTAGCCCGGCCGGGCGGAAATGTGGCCGGCCAGTCGCTGACGGTTACCGTAACCCAGCAGTTCCAACTCACCATGCCATTTGTTGGGGCTATCCTGGGCACCCAAACCATACCCCTTTCGGCTTCATCCACGAGCACAATACTGCGCGCCACCTGCCCATAAAAAAAGCCCGCCAGAATGGCGGGCTTTCTTGTACGTAGCACAGGGCTAGGCCTTGAGGTTGACGTACTCCTCAATTTGCTGGCCGATCACCGCCAGGCTGTCTTGCCAGAATTTCTTCTCGCGAATGTTGATGCCAAAGCGTTGTGCCAAGGTGGCCGCATCCCCCAGGCCGGTGCTGGCCAGCAGGTCGCGGTAATCCTTGGTGAATTCGGCGCCACGCTGCTGGTAAATTGCATACAGCCCGGTGCCGAACAGCAGGCCAAAGGCATAGGGGTAGTTGTAGAACGAGAAACCCGCATAGTAGTAGTGCGGTTTCCAGGTCCACATGTACTTATGCAGTTGCTTCGGGTCCAGGCCATCGCCATAGGTGGCCAACTGGGCACGTTCCATGATCTCGCACAGCTCATCGGCGGAGAGTTCAGCTTTGGCGCGGCGTTCGAAAACTTCCTTCTCGAACAGGAAGCGCGAGGTGATATCCACCACCACCTGCGAAGCGTTGAGCAGTTGGTTCTCAAGGATCGCCAGCTTCTCGCCCGGGGTTTGCGCCAGCTTGAGCGAAGCGTTATTGATGATCGTCTCGCACATGATCGAAGCGGTTTCGGCCAGCGTCATCGGGGTGGTCGCCTGCAGGTAGGTCTTGCCCACCAGGCATTCGTTGTGATAGGCGTGCCCCAGCTCGTGGGCCAGGGTGCTCAGTTGGTCCATCGAGCCATCAAAGTTGGCCAGAATGCGTGATTCATCCACACCGGGCACTTCCATGCAGAAGGCGCCTGCGCTCTTGCCCTCACGCATCTCGGCGTCGATCCAGTTGTTGTCAAAGGCGCGTTGGGCCAGCGCCTGCAGATCGGGGGAGAAGTTGCCAAACTGCTCGAGGATGAAATCACGCGCCTGCTGATAGGTATAGGTGCGATCCATGCTGCCCATCGGCGCGAACAGATCCCACCAGGCCAGCGATTTTTTGCCCAGGCGCTTGGCCTTGGCCTTGAAGTAGCGCCGGAAGGTGGGGAAGCTGTCTTGCATCGCTTCCATCATGGCGTCCAGGGTCTGGCGATCGATGCGGGACGTATCGATCGAGGCATGCAGGGCATCACTGCGCCCGCGGCGCTGGTTAAGCGTATTCACTTCGCCTTTAACGCCGTTCATCGCCGCGGCATACACTTCCTTCACCGTGTCAAACGCGGCAATCTCCGCTTCGTAGCCGCGGCGGCGTACTTCAGGGTCTGCATGGCTGCGCAGGTTGATCAGCGCCGGCATGGGCAGCTTTTGCAGTCTGCCATCCAGCTTGAATTCCACGCTCAGTTGCGAATTGGTGGTGTTCTGCAGCTTGCCCCACGCGTTGGAGCCGCTGAGCGAGAGCTCAGCCGCCAGGGCTTCCTCTTTGGCGTCCATCAGGTAGCCGCTCTGGGCGTGCATCTCTTGCAGGTAGAAGCTGTGCTCCGCCAACGTGCCGGGGCGGCGGGTCAGCTCGGCCAGTTGGCCGGCGCTCAGGCTGCCTACCCAGCCGCGCACACTCACATCGATCTTGCGTAACCGCACGCCGTATTGCTCCACCTCGGATTCGATGCGGCGGGCGGTCTGGTTGAACGAATCGGTGGTGGTGAACGAGGCGATGTAGGCGTTCAGCGTGCCGTACAGGCGCATGGCCGCGTTCATCTTGTCCAGTACCGCGGCCAGCACCTGCGCTTGCGCGTCGCTGCTGGTTTGCAGCGGCCCGGCGGCGTGCTTTTCGATGCGCTGCTCCACCAGATAGGCGTCAATGCCATCCAGTTGCGCCGAGAGCTCTGTCACCGCCGCCTGGAAGGCGGCGCTTTCCAGGCCAGGGTAGACATTGCTCAGATCCCAGCGCGGCACACTGCCCAGATTGGCTTTGCGCTTGGCAGCGGCCTTGGGTTTGCTGGCCGCCTTGCGGATCATTTTCTTGGGCGCTTTCGCCTTAGGCTTGGGGGCAGCTTTCTTGGCGGTCTTTTTGGTGACTTTTTTCTTGGGGGCCATAGGTTTCCTTTTTACAGTACCGATAGTGGACGGATTGTATCAGAACGAAAAAACTCGCCAGTAAGGCGAGTTTTTTCGTGCATAACGGGCGCGGCTACTGCCAACTGGAAAAGTTGGCCCCGGTGGGGTTTTGAAAGACGCGCAACCCAAACTGCGGCACGATGGCCAGCAGATGATCAAAAATACTGGCCTGAATAGCTTCGTATGCCTCCCAGGCGGTGGTGGTGGTGAAGACGTAGATCTCGATCGGCAGGCCAGTCGGCCCGGGGTCGAGCTGGCGCACCAGAATGGTCTGATCCTTTTTTACATCCGGCCGTTGGCGCAGGTAACGGTCCACATATGCCATAAACACGGAGACATTGGTGAGCTGGCCTGGTTGGTTGGAAAAGAAATCACGCAGCAGGTCAATCTGCTGAAGCTGGATCTTTTCTTCATCGGTGCAGAAGCGTACGCTTTGAATACCCAGCGAGATGGCACGTTTCACCCGGCGGCCACCGCTCTGGCTCATGCCGCGCCAGTTCTTGAACGAAACATCCAGTAGCTTGTGGGTGGGGATGACCGTAAAGGTCATATCGAAGTTCTGGATCTTGATGGTATGCAACGACATGTTGGCCACATCGCCATCGGCG
Organism: Anaerolineales bacterium; assembly: GCA_019637755.1. NCBI lineage: Bacteria > Bacillati > Chloroflexota > Anaerolineae > Anaerolineales > Anaerolineales bacterium. The sequence goes on along the minus strand of JAHBVC010000001.1, from coordinate 817,815 downwards.
TCAAAGGCGGGCACTTCGATCCAATCGCCTTCTTTAACCAGATCGTTGGCAGCGATCTGTACGCTGGCTACCAGGGCCAGGATCGTATCCTGGAAGATGAGTAAGAGAATGGCGGTCAGCGCACCCAGCCCGCCCAGCAGCAGCAGAGGCGAGCGCCCGGTAAATATGGAGAGGCTGAGGATCACGCCAACGCCCATGAAAACGATCTTGCCCAGGTCGAGATAGCCCTGGATCGGCACGCCAGAGTAATTGGCGCGGCTTTCGTAGATGGCGTTGGCCGCCGAGAGCACGGCATTCAAGGTCAGCACCAGGATCCACAGCATGAGGAACAGGCTGCCCATTTGCAGGCCGTCGGCTAGCTGCGGCCACAGGTAGGCGAAGGCATACACCACAGCCAAGGGAGCAACCCAGGCCAGGCGATTGGGGCGCATGTGCTGCACCAGCACGTCATCCCATTGGTTTTGCGTGTGGCGAGTAAGCCACACCAGGCCGCGCCCGACGATATAGCGCGCAAAGAGGAAACTGAAGATCACTGCACCCAGCACCACCCAAGGGGCGCTGCTGGCATGGGTATCCATCCAGAGTCTGATGCTATCGATAAGGGTCATGGCTTGCTCACAAGTTGAGAGGGTGGGCGCTGCATGTCAAAGGTATCCGTGGTGCGGGTATAGCCGAAGCCAGACAGGCGGCCAATGGCGCGCAGCTTCTGAGCGTCGATGTAGAACTTCTCGTTGATGATCTCATCGGCAATGTGGATGTGCACCACCTCGCCGAGGATGATCCACGAGGAGCCCGGCGTCCCATCCCCCACGGGCACCACCTGGCTTAGCACACATTCAAAGCTGGCCGGGCTCTCCGCCACGCGCGGGGCACGCACGCGCACGCTGGGCGCAGGCGTCAGCCCGGCGAGTGCGAACTCATCGCCCTCGGGGGGCAGTTCGGTGGAGCTCAGGTTCATGGCCTCGGCCAGGTCTTCGTTGACGATGTTGATCGCGTACTCTTTGGTGGCCAAAATGTTGTTGTAGGTGTCCTTGACGCCGCCATCCGTGCCGCGCACCTCGGCGCAAAAAAGCAGGGTGGGCGGGTTATGGGCAGCTACGTTGAAGAACGAAAAAGGCGCCAAATTGTGTATGCCCGCCGCATCTACGCTGGACACCCAGGCAATCGGGCGCGGTACAACGCAGCCGTTGATGACTTTACTCAGCGCGCCGGCGGGCGCGGTCTTTGGATCGATATGCATACAGGCTACTTCTTGGCGCGCTGATGGAAGGTCCACGCCAGCATGAACAGGCCGAAGAGCATGAAGAAGAAGCGTGCCAGCTCAAACCACGGGCTGGGGAAGGCGTAGACCAAAATGCCGGCGGGCACATAGCCCAGCCACAGCCCCCAGCGCAGCACGCGCTCCCACACAGTCTTATCCGGCAGTACGAAGGCAAACAGGAAGAAGCTCAGGTAGCTGCTCTGGAACTTGACCGCGCTCCACAAGGCCCGCGAATGGATCATCTCCACGCTGGGGGGTATGCCTTGCCCAGCCATACGCAAGAACACGAGCAGCTCATTGTTCTCGTGAATATCCAGGTAACTGGTGACCAGCAACGCTACCAAGCCTGCCGCTACCAGCCATACGTTATCCGCATTTTTAAGCGCAATTGCCAGCAGAATGAACAGCGCGCTGTAAAACAACACAAAAAAGCTGTCGATGGCTACATAGGTGCGTACGCTGGCCTCGTTGGCCAGCAGCATGTCGGCGTAGTGCGCAGGAGCCTGGAAGCCTTCATATGATTGATCAGCCGAGCCCTGCAGAATGCTGGCGAGCAGCAGCGCTACCAGCGCAAGCCCGGCGGCCAGCGCCAGGTGCGCAATGTTGCGAGTGAGGGTGTTGCCTTTCATTTACTCTCCGTCTCCGTCCATCCAACTGTCTTGATACTCTGGCTTTTCCATCTCGAGTGCATCCGTGGTGAGGTGCAGCGGGTGGAAGGTATCCACCATCACGGCCAGCTCATCCGTGCGCTTCTTGCCGATCGAAGCCTCGGTGGCGCCGGGCTGCGGGCCGTGCGGCAGGCCGAAGGGGTGCATAGAAATATCACAGCGGTCAATGCCCTTGCGAGACATGAACTCGCCCTCGGCGTAGTAAATCACCTCGTCCGATTGCACGTTCGAGTGGTTGTAGGGCGCCGGAATCGCATCCGGGTGGAAGTCGTACAGGCGTGGCACAAACGAGCACAATACAAAATTGCGCCCCTGAAAGGTCTGGTGCGTAGGCGGGGGCAAATGCAGCGCGCCTACATGCGGCTCGTAGTCGTTGATGTTGAAGATCCACGGGTACAAGTAGCCATCCCAGCCCACAACATCATGCGGGTGATGGTCAAGTACATGGCGGCTGATCGTGTCACGCACTTTGACGCGCACTTCAAATTCGCCGCGGTCCGTGTGCGTATCCAGATGGGTTGGTACGCGGATGTCGCGCTCGGTGTAGGGGGCGTGCTCCAGCAGTTGGCCGTATTCGTTGCGGTAGCGGCGCGGCGGCTCAATGTGCGATGGCGTTTCGATGACGAAGAAGCGTGCCTCCGGCCCAGAGATTTCCAGCTTCCAGGTGGTGCCGAAGGGAATGACCACGTAATCGCCAGCCTTGAACTCCAGTACACCAAACTGGCTGCGCAGCACGCCGCTGCCCTCGTGCACGAACCAGCACTCATAAGCCTGCGCGTTGCGATAGAAATAGTCCATGCTCTTGGTGGGGCGGCTGAGGCTCATGGTGACGTCATTGTTGCCCAGCACTACACGGCGCGCCGCTACCGGGTCGCCGCCCGCCGGGATATCGGCGGTGCGGAAGGCGCGGTGGCGAATGGCGCCAAAGTCGACATATTCGGGCTTGGCACTGCCGAGAAGCTCTACGTTTTTGATGCGCGGGGGCAAGAAGTGGTGATACAGCAGGGATTGGATGCCAGAAAAGCCCTCCAAACCCATTACTTCTTCACGATACAGGTTGCCATTGGGCTTGCGGAACTGGGTATGGCGCTTTTGCGGAAATTCACCGAGGGAGTGGTAGAAGGGCATTTTTAAGTCCTTTCAGCAATCAGCTGTCAGCCTTCAGCTTGCGAATGAGCGAACTGAGCATCTTCTTGACTTCGGTTATGTCTTGATTGAGCAGCGTATGTTGCTCACTATTAAGGAATTTTAGCTCAAATGCAAGCAGCAGCTGATACTCGATCTCACTGGCTGATCCAAAGGCTATCTGCAAGAACCGACGCATATCAGCATCACTGCCGCGCCCCACGCCCTCGGCGATATTCGAGGGAACAGACACAGCGGCTCGCCTAAGCTGGCTGGTAAGTCCGTATAGTTCTGCGGCTGGAAACTGTGCGGTGGCCTTGTAAACGTGAAGCGCGAATAGATGAGATTTCTCCCATACTTGCAACTTGCGAAAATCTTTCACTCACCCTCCTTAAGCTGAAAGCTGACCGCTGATAGCTGTTAGCTAGATCACTCGATTTGCTAGCACTCCCATCCCCTCCACCTCCAGCTCCACTACATCGCCCGCCTTCAGCCACGGGCCTTCGGCCTTGGTCAGCTCCAGCAGGCAGCCGGTGCCCACTGTGCCCGAGGCGATCACATCGCCGGGCTGTAGAGTTACCCCCTGCGAGGCGCGCGCCACGATTTCGCCGAAGGAATAGTGAATGTCGCCCCAGTTGCCCTGCGAGAGTTGCTGGCCGTTCACGCGCGCCTTCATCGCCAGGGAGTACACTCCCGGCCGCCCGCTGGCATGTGCGGCCAGCTCGTCTGGCGTCACGATCACGGGGCCTAGGCTGGTGGCAAAGTCCTTGCCTTTGGCTGGGCCAAGCCCCACCTTCATTTCCTTGCGCTGGATATCGCGGGCCGACCAATCGTTCATGATGGTGAAGCCAAAGATGTGCTCCACGGCCTGCTCCGGGGCGATATCGCGCCCCGGCTTGCCGATGATGGCTGCCACTTCCAGCTCATAGTCCATCGCCTGCGTATAGCTGGGGATTTGGATTTCATCGCCTGGCCCAAACACTGTGGTGGGGTTGGTGAAGTAAAAGACGGGGAACTCGTACCACTCCGCCGGCACTTCGCGCCCGCGGTTCTGGTTGGCGGTGCGCACATGCTGCTCAAAGGCATACGCATCACGAATGCTGGGTGGGTTGCTCAGCGGCGCTAGCAGGCGCACCTCGCTCAGCGGCCACACCGATTGTGTCTGACGCGCAATCTGCGCCGCCAGCGCCCAGGTATCCGCCCCAGAGCGAATGAAGCTCAGCATATCCTGCGGCAGGTCGCCGCGCCCCAGCGAGACCACGCGGTCTTCAGCAATGAGCGCCCCCAATCGGGGGCGCTCATCATTCGGTGCAGTAAAGGTCAGGTAACGCATCGGCCTACAGATTGCCGCGGCGGTCTTGCTCCGCTTCCAGCGCTTCGAACAGAGCCTTGAAGTTGCCTTTGCCGAAGCCGCGGCTGCCGCGGCGCTGAATTACCTCAATAAATGAAGTGGGGCGGTCCTGAATGGGGCGCGAGAAGACTTGCAGCAGGTAACCTTCGTCATCATGGTCCACCAGGATGCCGAGTTCATTGATCTTGTCCAGCGGTTCCTTGACGATGTCACCGACGCGCTCCGGCAACTGGGCGTAGTACTCATCCGGCACGCGCAGGAATTCAATGCCATTCTCTTTGAGCTGCGTCATCGTCTCGATGATGTCGCCGGTGGACAGCGCCAGGTGCTGCACGCCCGGGCCGTAGTAGTAGTCCAAGTATTCTTCGATCTGGCTGCGGCGCTTGCCATCTGCCGGCTCGTTGATGGGCAGCTTAATGCGCCCGTTGCCGTTCTCCATCACTTTAGACATCAAAGCTGAATACTCCGTGCTGATGTCCTGGTCATCAAAGTGCTGCAACTGGCGGAAACCCATCACGCGGTGATAGAAATTCACCCAGTAGTTCATCTTGCCCAGCTGCACGTTGCCCACAATATGGTCCACCGCAGCCAGGCCGGCGTTATTGGCTTCTTTTTCCAGCGGCTGGTAGCCGGGCGCATAGGGGCCTTTGTACTCGCTGCGGTCGACGAACATATGCAGCACTTCGCCGTAGGTGCGAATGGCTGAGGTGCGCAGGATGCCAAACTCGTCCTTCTGCTCGCGCGGCGCCCAGGCGCTCACACCGCCACGGGAGGTGGTCTCTTTGTAGGCCTTCTCTACATCTTCCACTTGCAGCGCTACCACTTTCACGCCGTCGCCGTGCGCCAGCTGGTGGCCGGCAATCTCGTGGCTGGGGCCATAGGCCGCCGACACCACTACGCGGATCTTGCCAGACTCCAAAACGTAGGAGGCAAAGTCACGGTTGCCAGTTTCCAGGCCGGAATATGCCACCGGCTTGAAGCCGAGGCCCTTCCACCAGTAGTGCATGGCGTGCTTGGCATTGCCTACGTAAAAATGTATATGGTCTATGCCTTGAATGGGCAGAAAATCGCCTTCCTCGGTCATGGGGCGTGTTTCGGTTTGAGATTGCGCTTGAGCCATGGGCCACTCCTGTACGTAGGGGTTTGTTTCATTATATTACTTTCGCCCGTGCGCTCGCAAAGGGCGAAAAGTATCGGCATGTTAAAATCATTTGTACTCTCTCAAAATGCACCGGCGCGTATTCTTTTATCTGTGGCTTGTTATGGGGTTGTTGTTGGCAGCCTGCTCGGGCACACGCGCCGTGGCACAAACCACCCCCAGCCCGTACACGCTTGAGCCGGTCTTTGCAGATTTCTATGCCTTCCTTGGCGGGCCGCAGCAAGCGGGCGCCATCCTTTCGCCCGGCATCGTTGAGGGCAACATCCAGAAGCAGTACATCGAAGCCGGGCTGATGGTCTACGACCCGGCTCTGTCGGCCAGCGAACGCGTCAGTCTCGCCCCGCTAGGCCAGCAGCTGGGCCAATGGGATGCGCCACTGCCGGATGGCAACCTGCAGGGTGCGCTGTTCGTGGATGGCTACATCATCTACTCAGGCTTTGAGCAACTCTACCAGCAACTGGGCGGTGGGCGCTATGTGGGCCGCCCGCTCACCGGCATGCGTTACATCGAGGAGCAGGGGCGCGTTGAGCAGTACTTCGAGAACCTGGGCTTCTACATGAACTTGGAGGATCCCCAGCCCGTAGCGCGGCTGATGGACTACGGCCGCCAGGTGTGCGGCCAGAGCTGCGCCGCGCCGGCCAGCGGCCCGGCCGTTGTGCAAACGGAGCTGACCTACGGCGAGCCCTTCGCCAGCGTGGCCGCTGCGCTTAACCCGGCCGTGCTCGGGCCGCGGCTGGCTGGGCCATACCAACTGGCCGATGGCAGCATCGAAGTGATCTACCAGAATTTAGTGCTGTACACCGCCACCGGCCAGCCGCAGACCGTGCTGCCGCGCTCGCTTACCGCGCTGCTCAGCATCCTGCCTGAGCCGCGCACCACCCAGCTCAATAATCCCAATGTGGTCTTCTATGCACTCGATGGCGCCTTTGGCTACAACGTGCTGAGCTTGTTCGATGACTACATCCGCCAGTCTGGCGGCTATGAGCTTTTCGGCGTGCCTATCCAAGAGCTACAAGCGGTAAGCGGCGGTGCCAGCCAGTGCTTTGTCAACGCCTGCTTGCAATACCAGGGCGGCCAGGTCAACGTGCTGCCACTGGGCGCCGAATACAATACGCGCTTCTACGCGCAGCCCTCACCCTTGGTGCAAGAAGCCTTTGACCAGATCCGTATCGAGGTGTGGGAGGCGCGTGCCCAAGTCTCCTCCACCGAAGGGCAGACCATCTACGCCAGCCTGCACGCCAATGGCCAACTGTTGCAGGGCTTACAGCCCTATCTCACACTCACGCTGCCCAGCGGTGAGACGGTGGAGTACATCTTCCCGCTCACCGATGGCAACGGGCAGACGCTGCTCAACATCCCGCCGGTGCAGGGTCAGAATCAGGACCTGGTGATCTACCAGGTATGTCTGGATGGGCTGCATGACACTAGCAAGTGCATGACCGACTCGTATCGTATTTGGGGCAACCCCTAGGAGGCTGTATGGAAAATCAAGACATTGCCGCGCTGATGACACAGTACCTTGAGCTCAAGACGCAAGCTGCAAACTTGGAAGCAGATAAACGCAAGCTCGTGCAAGAGGCTATGCCGCCCGAAGTGCGCCAGCGCGTAGAAGAGATCGAAGCGGAGTTTGCCGGCAAGGGTGAGCAAGCCGAGGCGGCACTCGCCGAGCTGGAAGAGAAGATCAAAGACGCGGTGGTCTCGGCACGCAGCAATGTGGCCGTAGACGGCATGAAGGCGTCTTTCTATGCTGGCCGCGTTACCTGGGATTCCAAAGGGTTGGAAGACGCCATGAGTACCAATCCGCAAGTGGCCGAGGCGATTGCTCAGTATAAGAAGCAGGGCAAAGACTATGCCTCGTTCACATTCCCGAAAGCCTGAGCGCGGTTAGCGCAGGACGTGATACAGCCAAATCCCCGCAGCGACTGACAGGTTGAGCGAGGTCACCCGCCCGCGCATCGGCAGGCTCACCACCTGCGTGCAGGCCGCCAGTTGCTCGGGGCTCAGCCCCTCGCGCTCGCTGCCCAGCAGCAGCGCTGCTGGGCGCTGGTAGGCCGCCTGGCGGAAGTCCTGCGCAGCTTTGGCCGAGCTGCCGTAGATCAAAACGCCCTCGGCGGCCGCCCATACAACAAGATCTGCAAAACTCGCCTGCACCACAGGCTTGGTAAAGTGCGCCCCCATGCCGGCCCGCACAGCCTGCGGATGCCACGGGTCGGTGCCGCCGTCAAGCAATAGCAACCCGGTGCCGCCAGCCGCGTCGAGCGTGCGCAACAGGCTACCCAGGTTGCCTGGGTCCTGCGGCGCCACCGCGGCCAGGTATACGGCCGCCGCGTCTACGGGCAGGCTGGCAAGGCTCACCGCCTGCTGCCGCGCTACGGCCAGAATGCCCTGCGGGTTGTCCTTCTCGCTCAGGCTGGCCATAATTTCGGCGCTGGCCTCCAGCGTTTCCACCCCTACCTGCTGCAGCCGCTGTGGCAGCCCCTGGGCAAACTCGCCGCGCAGCAGGCTGGGAGCATACAGCGCCAACTGCAGTCCTGCGCTCGCCTCCAACGCAGCGCCGATATGAAACACCCCCTCGACCAAAAACAAGCCGCTTTCCTGGCGCGCCTTGCGCTCATGCAGGCTGCGGGCAAGTTTCACTTTGGGGTTCGTGCGGCTGGTGATGGCGCTCATGCGCTGATTATACGGGGCCGTACGGCAAAATAAAAAACGCTGGCCGTTCGGCCAGCGTTTTTTATCTGTTGTGTGCTTACATGCCCAGGCAGTTGAACGCGCCTTGGATCGGGAAAGTGCTGCCATCCGGGCGGCGACCTTCGCCATAGTAGGAGCCCGACAGTTGGTCTGGGTTGATGGTGACGTTGAGCCAGTTGGTGCCGTACTCCACGCCGCCCACGCGCCAGCTCAAGCCGCCCCGAGCCACACTGCCGGGCGATGCGCCAGGTTCTACAGTGAACAGAGCGGCATTCTCGCCGCTGCGCCCACTGCTGATGACGATCTGTGGAACAGTTTCGCATTGTGAGCCAGTCATATCCACCGGATGCTCGCCGTACACGCGCAGCAAGCCTGCGATGCAATTGAACACTCCGTGGACTTCGATGACTTCCTGCACTGGCACACCTTCCACCACGCGATGGGCCGTGCCGTCGAAACGACCGGAAAAATGGTCATCATTGAGCGTGATCACGAACAAGTCCTGGGTTGATACCAGCGCGCTGTCCGTTGCCGCATCGCTGGATGCCCATACAAGATAGCCGCCGCGCAAGTTGCCCTCGTCTGAAGCCGCGTAGATGACCAGCGAGGCATACGGAGGCGGCGCATCAAAGACAGGCGGAGCGCTGATATACGTCTCGCCCTCCAGCGTGGAGCACGACCCGCCAGTCACCGTCAGTGGTAGCCCGCCGGAGATGGCAATGGTGGCGGTGTTCTCCGCCAGGGCTTCGCTAGGCGCCGCACCGCTGGGCCGGCTGGCCGGCGCAGCCACCCCGCTGGGGGCCGTGCCGAACGCAGGTGCGCCCAATCCAGTGGCCGCATCCACGCCGCCACTGGCTGTCTCTCCACCGGTTGCGCTGCCCTCACTTCCGCCGCCGCTGGGCAAGGTGGGGGTGGCGGTTGGCGCAACGCTCCCAGCTCCGCAGCCTGCCAGCAGCAGCGCCAGCAGGATGGCAATCACTCCGTTTTTAGATAATAGCTTTGTGAAATGCATTTCGCTCTCCCAATAGTGGCGTGTATGCCTATTAGACTTCAATTTCCTTCTAGCCACCCAGGCAGTTGAACGCGCCATCTACCGGGAAAGCCGTGCCGTCTGGGCCGACGCCTTCACCAAAGTAGGAGCCTGAGAAGCCATCTGCGTTGATGCGCAAGACCAGCCAGTTAGTCGTGTAGTTCACTCCGCCAACTCGCCAGGATAGGCCGCCTTCAACCGTAGAGCCCGCCGTTGCGCCATCCTAGGCGATCAGCAGGGCCGCGTCGCTGCCCGGATTGCCTACGCGCAGCGTGAACGGGTCGGCGCTGCACTCCACGCCAGTAAGGTCCACCGGGTGGGCGCCGCCCACGCGCATCAAATGGGAAATGCACGTGAAGTTGCCGCTCACTGCGATCTCGGTGGCCACGCCACCCGTGCCACCCACGCGGTAGGCCAGCCCCTCAAAACTGCCAGAGAAACCGTCTTCGTTTAGCGTGATGATCAGTGGGTTCTCAGCCGAAACGCCGGCATTGTCCTGTGGTCGCCCGCTGGTGGCCCACACCAGAGTGCCCTGGCGAGTCGTGCCGCTGCCCGGGAAGATTACCAAGCTGGCTCCCGGGATTGCCCCTGGAGGAATGGTCAAGTAGGTTTCATCGCCAATCATGTCGCAATCACCACCCGTGTGGGTGATGGGCAGATCGCCGTTGATCACCAGCACAGCAGAGCCGTGGGCGGCATTGTTTGCAGGCTCCGCTTGCACCGCGCCGCTGGGGGCAGGCGCCACCAGCGGGATGCTCAGGCCGGTGAGCCCGTCACTGCTGCCCGCCGCGCCGCCAGCCTCAGCTTCGCTGCCGGCCTCGCTGCCGGTGGCGGCTTCAGCCTCACTGCCTGTTCCGCCGGCCAGGGCGGTGGGGGTAGGCGCTCCGCCCCCGGGCGCCATTCCGCAGGCGGCCAATAACAGAACACACACGCTTACCAGTACAAGGGAAAAGCCGTTGATGGATTTCATGCGTTGTCTCCTGAGGCAGGATTGTTGCAGAGCAGCGAATTTTCGGCCTGTTTTTTACTTGATAGCTTTTGCAAGTAGACCTACGTATTAATTAGGGTGTATGAATTCGCCAATTGAAAACACCTCTCGCATTCCCGGTTTTTACGACCTGTCTATAGAAGAGCGCCACCAGCGCCTGCGGGCGCTTGGCATCCTCTCCGAGGAGCAGCTCGGCGCCCTGGCACAGGGCGGCATTCACGCCGAGGCGGCTGACCACATGGTGGAGAATGCCATCGGCGTGCATAGCCTGCCGCTGGGGCTGGGGCTCAACTTCATGGTCAACGGCCGTGAGGTGCTGGTACCGATGGCCGTTGAAGAGCCTTCCGTCGTAGCCGGCGCATCCTTCATGGCCAAGCTGGCCCGCGCTGCTGGCGGTTTCACCGCCAGCACAGACGCGCCGCTCATGATCGGCCAGATGCAGCTGCTGGATGTGGCCGATTTGGATGCGGCGGCCGCCGCCCTGCAGGCCTCCACACCCGACCTGCTGGCCGAGGCGGCGCAGATCGACCCGATCCTCCTCAAGCTGGGCGGCGGCCCGCGCGAGCTGGTCATCCGCCGCATTGACGATTCGCCCATTGGCCCCTTCCTGGTGCTGCACCTCATCTACGATGTGCGCGATGCGATGGGCGCCAATGCCATCAACACCGCCTGCGAGCGCCTCGCGCCGCGCATTGAAGCGCTCAGCGGCGGCCGCGTGCACCTGCGCATTCTCAGCAACCTGGCCGACCGCCGCCTGGCGCGCGCCGCTTGCACCATCAAACGCAGTGAGCTCGCCTTTGGCGATTTCAGCACCGAGCAGGTACGCGATGGCATCGTGGAAGCCTGGGCCTTCGCCGCGGCCGACCCGTACCGCGCCGCTACGCACAACAAAGGCATCATGAACGGTATTGACGCCGTGGTCATCGCCACCGGCAATGACTGGCGCGCCGTGGAAGCGGGCGCGCATGCTTATGCGGCGCGTGATGGCCGCTATACCTCGCTTAGCACCTGGGGCGTATCGCCCGAGGGTGATCTGGTCGGCAGCCTGGAGCTGCCGATGGCAGTCGGTATCGTCGGCGGGGCCACCAAAGTGCACCCCACCGCCCAGGCCGCCCTCAAGCTGATGGGCGTGACCAGCGCCGCGCAGCTTGCCGAGATCATCACTGCCGTTGGCTTGGCGCAGAACCTGGCCGCCTTGCGCGCCCTCGCCACCGAGGGCATCCAGCGCGGTCACATGGGTCTGCACGCCCGCCAGGTGGCGATTGCCGCTGGGGCGCATGGCGAAATGGTCGAGAAGCTGGCCGCTCAGTTAGTAGCAGAAAAGACCGTGCGCGTAGACCGCGCCGAAGAACTATTGAAGGAATGGTCGCAATGACAGAGCATATCCACGAACACGAAACCGCCCGGCTGCTCAAGCCGGAACATGCCGTTGGCATCGTAGGTTATGGTGCTTATGTGCCGCGCTACCGCCTGCCCGCCAAAGAAGTAGCGCGCGTCTGGACGGACGGCACTGCGGGGTTGCCTATCGTTGAAAAATCCGTGCCGGGGTTGGATGAAGACGTCATCACGATGTCTATCGAAGCGGCGCGCAACGCGGTTGCGCGTGCCCAGGTGCCGGTCAAAGACCTGCGTGCTATCTGGGTGGGCTCTGAGTCGCACCCCTATGCCGTCAAGCCCAGCTCCACGCTAGTGGCCGAGGCCATCGGCGCCTCCACCAGCATCCAGGCGGCCGATTGGGAATTTGCCTGCAAAGCCGGCACCGAGGCGATGGTAGCGGCGATGGGCTTCGTAGGCTCGCGCATGGCGCGCTACGCCATGGCCATTGGCATGGACACCGCCCAGGGCCGCCCAGGCGACGCCCTCGAATACACCGCCGGGGCGGGTGGGGCCGCCTTCATCATTGGCCCGGCCGAAGAATCCGTGGCCGAGATCGAGTGCACTTACTCTTTCGTCACCGACACGCCCGATTTTTGGCGTCGCCAGTACGCCAAGTACCCAGAGCATGGGCAGCGTTTCACTGGTGAGCCGGCCTATTTCAAGCACATCACCACCGCGGGCCAAGCCATGTTCGAGGCCACCGGCACCAAGCCGGAGGATTACACCTTCGCCGTGTTCCACCAGCCCAACGCCAAGTTCCCCCAGCGCGCCGGGCAGATGCTGGGCTTCACGCCCGAGCAAATTCAAACCGGCCTGCTCGTGCCGCGCATCGGCAACACCTATTCCGGCGCGGCCATCATCGGCCTTACCGCCATTCTGGATATTGCCAAGCCGGGTGACCGCATCATGCTGGTTTCCTTCGGCTCTGGCGCCGGCTCAGACGCGATGGTGCTGCGCGTGACCGACAAGATTGCGGGCAAGCCGCAGTTAGCGCCCACCACTGAGCAGTACATCCAACGCCGCACCGAGATCGACTATGCCGCTTACGTACGCATGCGCGGCAAGTTGGCGATGAAGTAATCGATAGTTGACTAGTTGCTTGGTCAACTAGTCGACTAATGGACTAACCGACTGCTTTTGACTAAGGAATTTATGACGAACGTAATCATCGCAGGTATCGGGCAGACGCCCGTCAACGAACACTGGGACACTTCGCTGCGTGAGTTGGCCTTTCACGCAATGGAGGCCGCCATGCAGGATGCTGACGGCCTGCGCCCTACGGCGCTGTACGTGGGCAACATGCTGGCTGGCCAGCTTTCCAAGCAGACCCAGCTGGCCACCTTGCTGGCTGATTTTGCCGGCCTGACCGGTATCGAAGCCGCCACGGTGGAAGCCGCCGGCGCCTCAGCCGCCATGGCGCTGCGCGCCGGCACAATGGCCGTCTCCAGCGGCATGGTGGATTTCGCCATGGTGCTGGGCGTCGAGAAGCTCAGCGAGCAAGTGCCCGCCGAGGTCGAAGCCGCCCTGGCGATGAGCTCGGATACGGACTACGAAGCGGAGCAGGGCATGACCCTGACCGCGCAAGCCGCCATGCTGGCGCAACGCTACGTCTACGAGCATAAAGTGCCTGAGCACGCGCTGGCTGGGTTCGCGGTTACCGCGCATGCCAACGGCGCGCATAACCCCAATGCCATGTTCCGCAAAGCCATCAAGCCCGAGACGTATGCCAAGGCGGGCCTGGTCAGCGCGCCGCTCAACCTGTTTGACGTTGCTCCCAATGCGGATGGCGCTGCGGCGCTCATCCTCACCCGCCGTGAGCTGTTGCCGCCCAAGTTTTCGCACCCTCTGGTCGAGATCACCGGCTCCAGCGCGGTCACTGACACGCTAGCGCTGCATGACCGCCCCGATCCGCTCATCTTCAACGCCGCACGCCTCTCCATCGAACGTGCTTGCGCCCAGGCGGGCATTCTGCCTAAGGATGCTGATTTCTTCGAGCTCTTCGATGCCTTTTCCATCTATAGTGCCCTCACGCTGGAAGCTGCTGGCCTGGCTGCCCGCGGCGAAGGCTGGAAGCTGGCCCAGAACGGCGCCATCTCGCTGACTGGCGAGATGCCCATTACCACCCTGGGCGGCCTGAAAGCGCGCGGCTTCCCCGGCGGCGCCACGGGCGCCTACCAGGCGGCCGAGGCTGCGCTGCAACTGCGCGGCCAGGCGGGTGGGGCGCAGATCGCTGGCGCCAAGACTGCCCTGGTACAGAGCCTGGGCGGCCCGGCATCCACCGCCGTGACGCACGTCTTAAAAACTGTTTAGTGCGCGGTGAGTCATTGCGAGGAGTGCGCTGCGTAGCAGCGCCGACGAAGCAATTCTCAAGCATCTTTATTATTGCTCAGTTGGATCGGGGTTTAGATCCGCCCAACAAAAAGCCCGCTGCATAGCAGCGGGCTTTTTTACTCAGGCTTGGGTCAGGATGATGGGCTTGCCCTTGGTGACCACGATGGTGTGCTCAAACTGGGCCGCGATGGCACGATCACGCGTGCGCAAAGACCAGCCATCGCGCTCCTCGGCGATGCGCCCGCTGCCCGGCGTCAGGAACGGCTCCAGTGCCAGCACCAGCCCCTCTTGTATGCGGCGGGCATCGTTGGGATTGTAGACATTGATCACATCGGTGGGCTCTTCGTGCAGTTTGCGGCCAATGCCGTGGCTGGCCAACTCAACGATCGTATTAAACCCGTGCCGCTGCGCCTCGCTCTGCATGCTGCGCCCGAGCTCATTGAGACGATTGCCAGCCTTGGCGGCGAGCAGCGTCTTTTTGAGCGTGGCCTGCGTAGCTTTCAGCAGAGCGCTCACCTCAGGGCTGGCTTTGCCAATGGCGAGTGAGGCACCCGTATCGGCGTAGAAGCCACCTTTTTCGGCTGAGACATCAATATGGATCAGATCACCCGCCGCCAACACGTGCCCGCCGGGGATGCCGTGGGCGATCACTGGCGAAACGCTGATACAGGTCGCCCCGGGGAACTGGTACATCGCCTGCGGCGCCGAGTGCGCACCCTGGCGCTCCAGGTATTCGCGGCCCAGCGTATCCAGCTCCAGCGTGGTCATGCCCGGCTCGGCCGCCGCCAGCATGTGTTGCAGGGTAGCGGCGCAGATCTTGCCGATGGCGCGCAGCCCTTGCAGTTCGCTATCTTTGCTTACGATCATAACGGCCCGATTATAGGGGATTGTAGCCCGCTGGCGGCGCAGGCAATTTGATAGGTTCTGAGAGTCTTGTGCGGCTACATTAAGCTCAACAGGAGACTAAAAGATGGATATCCCGCGCCATTGGAGACTCAAGAAACAACGCTACGCCCTCACTGGTGAGGTCTGTACGCACTGCGATGCCAAGCTGTTCCCGCCGCGTGACATCTGCCCCGAATGCGGCGAGGAAGCCAAGACCCTCTTCCAGTTCAGCGGCAAGGGTGAGGTTTACTCCTACACCACCGTCTACGACGCGCCCGAAGGCTACGCCGAGCAGGCGCCGTATACCCTGGCCATGGTCAAGCTCGAGGAAGGCCCCTTGGTCACCGCCCAATTGACCGACCTTGGCGAACAGCCGCCTGCCATCGGCATGCCGGTGGAGATGGTCACTCGTCTGCTGCGTTCCGCCACCGATGAGCGCGGTATGCTCATCTACGGTTACAAGTTCCGCCCGGCCGTAGCCTAATTCACTACAGCACACTCAAAGACCGCCCAGCAAGGGCGGTCTTTTGTTTTGCCCATATAATCTCGTCTACCTATGGCAATTTCCATCACTGAACGCTGGGCGGCTTTGCCGCCAGGCGCCCAGGCCGCCCTGCACGAGCAATGGCTCGGCCTGGCTGCCGGCGGCCTGCCGTGTGGCGCTGCCATCACCACTGCCGCCGGCGAGGTGGTCGCCCGCGGGCGCAACTATAGCTATGATGCCCCCGGCGAGCTGGCCACGCGTCAGCAGTATCCCTTGCAGCACAACCGCTTGGCGCACGCCGAGATGAACGCGCTGGCGCTGCTCACCACCGAGACCGAACATAACGCACTCACTCTATGGGCCACCCAAAACCCCTGCGCCATGTGCGCTGCCGCCATTGCTTTCACTGATATTGGCAAGGTGGTGTATCTGGCCGATGACCCTTCGGATGACTCGTCGCTTGAAATGCGTCTGGGCCGCCGTGATGGCATTGCCTACCAGGCGTTTGGCGACCCCTTCTGGTGGGCAGTGTCCAACCTGCTCTTTCTCTACATGCCCACCGCGCTGCATGGCGTGCATAGCAGCCTCATTCGCATGAACACGGCTCGTTATCCGGCGCTGGTCCAGCTTACGCTGCAGTTGGCGCAGGGCAAGGCCTTTGATGAGCCAGCCCAAGCTGACGCATCGTTGCCCGAAGCGTTGCAACCCTTCGCCGCCGAGCTTGAAGCCGCGGCCGCGGCGGTGCCGCAGGAGTAGGTCTCCATGGAACAGTTCATCAAAGACCGCTTTAACGACACTATTTTGCAAGAGGCGGCCCAACGCTACGGTGTTGAAGCAGGCGATGTCAAAGTGCTGGATAGTTTTGAAAGCTTTATCTTTGAGTTTGCGCGGGATGGCAAAGAATACATCCTGCGCATTGGTCACAGCCACCGCCGCAACCAGACCCTGATTGAAGGCGAGACCGAATGGATTAACTACCTGGTGGCCGGTGGCGTATCGGCGGCGCAGGCCATCCAGTCGCTCAACAACAAGCTGGTGGAGCCTATCCCGGATGGGCACGGCGGCGATTTTCTCGCCGTGGCCTTCGTCAAAGCAGCCGGCGGCCCACCACGCGGCCGCTGGACGCCCGCCCTGTACGAAACCTATGGCGAGACGATTGGCCGCATGCATGCGCTCACAACCCAGTACGCTGGTGAACGCAAACGCCCGGAGTGGGATGACCCAGTCTTTGAGTTCGTCAACAGCTTCCTGCCCGATAACGAGACGGCCATAAAGCAGGCTTATCGAGACGTGTGTGATTATGTGCGCACACTGCCCAAGGACAGCCAGTCGTATGGCCTCACCCATCAGGATGCGCATGGCGGCAACCTGTTTGTGGATGATTCAGGGCGTATTACCTTGTTTGATTTTGATGATTGTGGCTACAACTGGCTGGTGAATGACATCGCCATGGTGCTGTTTTACATCGCCAGCACGGAGCAGGGCAAAGCCGCCTTCACGGCGCAATTCATGCCGCACTTCCTGCGCGGCTACGCGCAGGAAATGCCCCTGGCGCCGCAATGGCTGCGCGAGATTCCGCACTTCATGAAGATTCGCGAAATCGAACTCTTTGCCGTCATTCATCGGGATTTTGATATAGACAACATCGGAGACGGCTGGATTGCTAACTTCATGCGCGGCCGCAGGGAGCGCATTGAGGCGGGTGAGCCATATATTGAGTTTGACTTTAGCACTCTGGAGCCGCTACTGGCTTGAAATCTCCACCCAGGCGGAACAATTTGCCCACTGCGGCTTGAACATACCATTGCCGCCTCAGCAACTTTGCAATAACCCGCATACCTAGAATTGCGGGCGGCTGTATCGGATACTGCTTCCATCTTTGCACTCTATAGGAGCAGTACATGTTCAAACGCAGTTTCGTAGTTTCATTACTCTTCATCCTGGCGTTGTTGGCCGCTGCCTGCGGCGCACCGGCGCCAGCTGCAACCCCCGCGCCGGTCACTGAGGCCGCGGTTGAGGAAGCCGCCACCGAGGCGCCCACCGCTGAGGCCGCATTCCCCGTCTCCATCGAGCACAAGTATGGCAGCACCACCATTGAAGCCGCGCCCGAGCGCATTGTGCTCGTTGGCCTTAATGAGCAGGATGCCCTGCTGGCCCTCGGCGTAGTGCCGGTGGCCACGCGGGAGTGGTATGGCGAACGCCCCGGCGCCATTTTTGAATGGGCGCAGGACGAGCTGGCCGCGCTGGACGGCGCAACCCCAGTAGTCTTGAGCAGCGGTCAACTCAACTTTGAGGAGATCGCCGCGCTGGAGCCGGACGTGATCGTGGGCCTGTATGCCGGGATCACCCAGGAGGAGTACACCACCCTGAGCCAAATCGCCCCCACCGTGGCGCAACCCGCCGAGTATGTCGATTGGGGCGTGCCCTGGCAGGAAGTGACCCGCACGATGGGTCAGATCGTCGGCAAGGCCGCTGAGGCGGAAAACCTGATTGCCGGCGTTGAAAGCGCTTTCGCCGAAGCGCGTGCCCAGTTCCCCAACATTCAGGGTGCCGAGGCGGTGGTCGCCACGCCGTGGGGCTACCCCACCAGCTACTACGTCTATGGCTCACAAGACTCGCGCGGCCGCTTTATGACCTCGCTGGGCTTCAGCTATCCCCCCGTGATCGATGAGTTGGCCGGTGAGGAGTTTGGCGCCTCGATCTCGCTGGAGCGCTTCGACATCATTGACATCGATTTCCTGATCTGGATCGATTCGCTGCCTGAGGAAATGCGCAATAACCCGCTCTACGCCAATCTGGACATTGTGAAGGATGGCCGCGTGGTCTACCTTTCCAACACCAGCCCGATCTACGATGCACTCAATTTCTCCACGGTGCTCAGCATCCCCTTTGCCATTGAGCAGCTCAGCCCCGATTTTGCGCAGTTGAACCAAACCCTGCAGACCCCCTAGGGCCTGTGTTTTGCCCCCCACAGCCCGCCGCGCAAGCGGCGGGCTGTTTTGCTTTGCGCAGCCGCACATTGGCTGGCGGCTGCGCTTGACGCTGATTCTTGGCTATGCTAGTATCCGAATCGACTGGAATGGATGTTCGCAAACCCATGAGAAAAAACCGCTTGTCCCTGCTGATCTTCGTGCTGTTGGCGCTGTTGCTGGCGGCCTGCACGCGCTCTGCTTCCACCGATCCGGTGACGGTCGCTACCGAGGACCCACTGGTGTCGATCTTCAACACGATGGCCACCCAAACCGCCCTGGCCGGCCAGGATAAAACCGGTGTGCAGCCCACGCTGGACGTAAGCGCCACCCCGCTGTTCGGCAACACCGCCACCGTGGCGCCCAGCGCTACCCCCGAAGCCACGGCCACCACCACGCCGGCCCCGATCACCCAGCTGGCCGTGCCGAGTAGCTACACGCTGCACGAAGGGGAATGGCCGTATTGCCTGGCGCGCCGTTTTGACATCAATCCGGATGCTTTGCTCTCCGCCAATGGGCTGAACGCCAACAACGCCAACAGCCTCAGCGTTGGCACCACCATCAGCATTCCCAGTGGGGTGGGTGGCTATGGTGGCGAGCGTGCTCTGCGTGCGCACCCCACCACCTACGTGGCCAGCGGCGCGGATAGCTTCTATAGTATTGCCTGCGCTTTCGGCGATGTATGGCCGGAGCACATTGCCGAAGCCAATGGCCTCAGCCTTGACCAGAACATTCCTGGTGGCACGCAGCTACACATTCCCTAGCCTGCATACCCTTGCGGCCTTCCAGAGGGCTGGGCAAATCCCAGCCCTTTTGTTTTGCCAACTATGTTAAAAACAGAGGATATGAATACATCTCCCACTCGCTGGTTGGCCCGCTGGCTGCTGCTCAGTGCCCTGGGCGCGGTTGCGGCCGCCGGCTTGGTGTTCTCGCAACCCAGCCAGGCCAGCACGGCTGTGCTGGGGCTTTCTCCAGCGCGCTGGGCCTTGCTGCTGGCGCTGCTGGGCCTGGCGGCCGGCGCTGCCTGGCTGGCGCGCCGCGAAGCCTGGCTGGCGCGCGCGGCGGCCTGGATGCTGGCCCGGCCGGCGTGGCATAACGCCTGGATCGGGCTGGCCGCGCTGGGCTTTGTTCTCGCATTGTATTTGGTGTTATTCAGCTTGCGCATTAGCGATGCTTTTGCGCAAGCGCGCTTGCTGCGCCTGCTGCCGTTGAGTGTCTGGGCATGTTGGGCTTGCGCCGCGGCCCTGCTGTGCTGGCCGCGCCTGCGCCCCGCCAGCACCGGGGCGCAGGCGCGCGGCGTGCTGCGCCCGGCCGCGCTGGCGGGGCTGGTCTTGCTGCTGGCGGTGGGCGCAGTAGTGCTCAGCGGCCTGGGCCTGCAGCCCGATCGCACCGGCTGGGATACGCCCGGTGCGCCGGTCTTGAACACGCAGGTGTTGCTGGCCTGGTGCGCGGCGTGGCTGATCGCCAGCTTGATGGGCTGGGCGGCGCGCCGTTTGAACTGGCGGCCCACCCGCGTAGACCTGCTGGCGGCGCTAGGCATCTGGCTGCTGGCCGCAGTATTGTGGAGTGCCCAGCCACCACGCACCACCCATTTCTCGCTGGCCCCGGCGGCGCCCAACTGGGAGTATTACCCAAATTCAGATGCTGCCACCCTGGATATTGCCGCCCAGCGCTTTCTCACTGGTAATGGCTTCTCCGATGTGATCGAGAAGCCACTGTATGCTTTCCTGCTGGTCGTCCTGCACAGCCTGGTGGGGCAGGAGTATGCCCAGGTGGTCAATGCCCAGATCTGGCTGCTGGCGCTGTTTCCGGTGGTGCTGTACTTCCTGGCGGCCCGTTTGCACCAGCGTTTCTCCGGCCTGCTGCTGGCCCTGGTGATCATCCTGCGCGAGCTGAATACGCTGGCGCTCTCCAACCGCATTCTGGTCTCGCATTCCAAACTATTGATGACGGATCTGCCCACCGCTGTGGCGCTGGCCGCCTTCACCCTGCTGGTGCTGGATTGGTTGCAGCACCGCGCAGAGCAACCGCGCCGTGCCCTGTGGGTGGGGGCCGCACTGGGCCTCTTGCTGTTGCTGCGTTCACAAACGCTGATCTTTTTGCCGTTCCTGGTGCTGTTGGTGCTGCTGCGCGCCAAAGGGCCGTGGCGGGTGCGGCTGCCGCTGGCAGGCCTGGTACTGCTGGGCTTTGCCCTCACCGCGCTTCCCTGGATGGTGCGCAATGCTGTGCGCACCGGCGAGTTCGGCTACTCGCAGCCGTTTCAGGCGCTCTACATGGCGCGCCAATACAGCCTGGCCCCCGAAAGCAACGATCCTGGCTTTGATATCGCCACCACGCCCGCCAGCGACTATGTGGCGTTGGGTTTTGCCAATGTGCGCCAATTTGTGTTGGCGCATCCCGGCGAGGTGGCGCGCTTCATCACTGCGCACTTCTTGCACAACGAAGTGGCCTCGTTTCTGGCATTGCCGGCCCGCTTTGATCTAACCGCGCGCCTGGTGGAGTTTTATAACCTGCAGCCGTATTGGCCGCAGCGCCAGGCCCAACTATGGGCGCAGTGTTGCTCATTGGATGCGTACATTGCCAGCACGCCCTATTGGGTCACTGGCCAGGCGGCGCAGGGGTGGGATGGGCAGATCCCGCCGGACTGGGTGGCCCCGCTGGCGTTGAACGTGGCCCTGGTGGCGCTGGGCTTGGGGGCGGCCTGGCGCAAGCTCGGCTGGCTTAGCCTGGTGCCGGTGGGCATGCATCTTCTGTACAGTGCCAGCACGGCCTTGGCGCGCGTCTCCGGCTGGCGGTTGATCCTGCCCGCCGATTGGGTCATTTTGCTCTTCTATTGTCTGGGTATCGGCCAGTTCAGCGTGTGGGCGGCGCGCTATCTGTTCGGCTACTCACCGCCGGTGGCTGCGCCGCAGCCCGCGGCCACGCCGGCGACGCCGGGCTTGCGCGGCCTGGCGGCCGCTGCCGGCCTGGCCTTGCTGGCGGGCTTGTTCATTCCACTGGCTGAGCTGGCCGTGCCGCAACGCTATGCGGGCTGGGATGAGGCCAGCGCGCTGCAGCAGATCCAGGCGGCGCCGCAGGTGGCGGCCAGCGGCCTGGATGTGGCCGCTTTCATCGCCCAGCCAGGCGCCGAAGTCTACTGGGGGCGTGCGTTATACCCGCGTGTCTACCCTGGCGGCGAAAACGAAAATGAGGCGCTGGATTTCCTGCGCGTGCAGTTTGAGTTGGTTGGCCCGGTGGGCCACATGCGCTCGGCCATCCCCGGGCCTGTGCGGGCGCTACCCAATGCCGCCGATGTAGTCGTGCTGGGTTGCCAGCAGCGCGAGTATTTGCATGTCGTCGCCCTGGTCTACTTGCAGGCGGCGCGCCCCGCCATCCTGGCGCCAGGCGCAGCCAGCCTGCAGTGTGCTGCCTTGCCCTGAGCGCCTATGGCGGCTGGGTATAATTTGAGTGCGCTTCGCGAAAGAGGCGCACTTTTATGTCTGTGCTGCTTATCAATCCCAATCTGGTTGCCCAACGCAACGATCCGCTGACCACCGGCATCGTCTACATGCCGATCAGCCTGGCGTATTTGGCGGCCAGCTTGCGCGCCGCCGGCCACGCCGTCAGCGTGCTGGATGCGTATGCCGCCACGCCGCGCCAAGCACGCAATGACGGCAATTTTTACGTCTACGGGCTCGACCCGGCTGAAGTGCTGGCCCAGATCCCGGCCGACACGCAAACCGTCTTCGTCTACGCCATCAATCTCACCAATCACATGTCCACGTTGGAGATGGTGCGTGCCGCCCGCCAGGCCGCCCCGCAGGCCACGGTCATCGTGGTTGAGAACACGCAGGCGGTGACGGCCTACGCGCTCACGCATGTAGCCGCGGAGTTTTATGCTGCCGGGGCGCATTACATCCTCACCGGGGAACCGGAGCGCCGCGCCCAGCGCCTGCTGGCAGCGCTGCAAGCGGGCGATGCGCAGGCTATCCGCGCCATCGATGGGGTGGGCGGGCCAGATTTCTATAACTTGCCTGCGGGCTTCATGGATGAAGCCGAGCTGAGCGCATTGCCTTTCCCAGCGTGGGATCTGTTCCCGCTGCAAAACTACTGGCAGCTAGGCTTTGCCCACGGCCCGCTCTCGGCGGAGCGCTACCTGCCGCTGCTCACCTCGCGCGGTTGCCCATACCCGTGTGGTTTCTGCGTCGTGCCGGCCACCAACCGCCAGCGCTGGCGCCCGCGCACGCCACTCAACGTGGTGGACGAGATCGAGCACTTCCAGCGCGCACTGGGTGTAAGCGAGTTCCACATCGAGGACCTTGACCCCACCATCTCAGATGAGCGTATCCGCGCCATCTGCGCCGAGATCCTGCGCCGCGGCCTCAAGATCACCTGGAAGATCGCCGCCGGCACCAAGGTCGAGACGATGCAGGATGAAGACACCATTGACCAGATGGCCGCCGCAGGCTGCCGCTATATTTCGATTTCGCCCGAAACGGGCTCACCACGGCTGCTTAAGCTGATGCGTAAGCCGTTCAACCTCAAGCATGCCGTGCGCCTGGTCAAGCGCATGAACCAGGTGGGCATTCGTTCGCAAGCCTGCTTTGTGCTCGGCTACCCGGGTGAAACCCCTGAAGATTTGCAAATGACCTGGGACTTGGTGCGTGATCTCACCCGCGTGGGCGTAGACGAAGTGGCGCTCTTCATCGTCACACCGGTACCGGGCTCTTCTATATATGACCAGTTCCAGGGCTATGGCAATTTGTCTGAGCTCAATTTCAGCCCCACCTGGCGCCAAGACTATCAGGCGCTGGCCTCCTTCCGCTTCCGTCTGTATGCTAGTTTCCTGCTGTGGAAACTGCGTTATCATCCTTTCAAGCTTTTGTCGCAGCCGTTCAACTTCTTGCGCCGCAAGTTCCAAACCAAGATGGAGATGGTGCCCTACCGGGCGCTGGCTCTGCGCTGGTTTGCACGCTAACCCATGCCCACCAAACGTCCCTCTGCCCGTACTGCTCGCATCGCTGTGGCGATTCCCTGCCACAATGAAGCTGCCACGATTGCCAAGGTGGTGGGCGATTTCCGCAAAAATCTGCCGCGCGCCAAGGTGTACGTGTTTGACAACGCCTCCACAGACACCAGCGCCGCGCTGGCGCGCAAGGCGCGTGCCGAAGTGCGCCATGTGGGCCAGCTGGGCAAGGGCAACGTCATCCGCGCTATTTTTGACCAGCTGGATGAAGACATCATTGTCATGGCCGACGGCGATGACACCTATTACGCCGAAGATGTTCATACTGTGCTGGCCCCGGTGCTGGACGGCACGGCGGATATGTCGGTGGGCCACCGTATGGACGGCGCCAGCGACGCCAACATGAAACGCCTCAATCAGCTGGGCAACCGCATGATCGTGGCCTATATCAACCGTCTCTTTGCTACAAAATTTGAGGATGTGCTCTCCGGCTACCGTGCCTTCAACCGCCGCTTCATTGAAGGAGTGCCGGTGCTGACCAGCGGTTTCGAAGTCGAGACCGAGATCACCATCCAAGCCCTAGCCGAGGGTCTGCACATCGTCGAAGTGCCCACGCGTTACCGCAGCCGCCCCGCGGATAGCAGCTCCAAGCTGCGCCCGTTTGCTGATGGCTACCGCATCGTGCTCACTGCCGCCATTCTGTTGCGTGACCACCGCCCGCTGCGCCTCTTTGGCGCCATCGCACTGCTGTTCTGGGCGCTGGCGCTGGTAGCGGGTATCCTGCGCCTGTTCAGTTTTGTGGGGCAGGGCAGCCTGCCTGACAGCATCCTGGGCGGTGTGGTGTTGCTGGGGGTACCCACCGGCCTGATGGCGCTCGGCATCGGCCTTTCACTCAACGCGATCAACACCCGTTTTGCGGGTATCAAGACCTACCTAAGGCGAAGTAAATAATGCAAAACAACGTAGAAGCCTACAAAGCGCTGCTGGAGCATGTGAAATGCAACCTGTGCGGTGCCGATGATTACGAAGTGGTTTACCCGCCGCGCTACGAGGACGCCAAGCCCGAGGAGATTGCCAATACCTTCCGCTCCTCTGGGGATGAAGTGCTGCTGGACCAACTGGTGCGCTGCAAGCAGTGCGGCCTGATGTACCTCACCCCGCGCCTGCGCGCCGATGTGGTGATTGACGGCTACAGCGCTGGCACGGATGAGATGTTCGTCTCACAGGCCGCCGGCCGTGAGCGCACCTTTGCCGGTTCGCTCAAGCTGATTGAGCGCATGCGCCCGCAGCGCGGTACGCTGCTGGATGTTGGCACCGCCGGTGGCTCCTTCATGGCCGTGGCGCAGCGCGCCGGCTGGCAGGTAGCGGGCTGCGAGCCTAACCGCTGGATGTCTGACTGGGCCAAGCAGCACTACAGCCTCGACGTGGTGCCCGGCACGATCGAAGATATGAAACTGGCCGATGCCAGCTTTGATGTCGTCAGCCTGTGGGATGTGCTGGAGCACACGCCGGACCCCAAGGCCACGCTACGCGAGTGCATCCGTGTGCTGAAACCGGGCGGCCTGCTGGTGGTCAACTATCCCGACATTCATTCCCTCGTAGCGCGCCTGATGGGCCGCCGCTGGGTATTCCTGCTTTCAGTGCACCTGTACTACTTCACCATCCCCACGCTCACCCGCCTGCTCAATGAGCTCGGCCTGGAGCTGCGCGTGCAGCGCGCTCACTGGCAGAGCCTGGAGCTGGGCTATGTCCTCTTCCGTATGGAAGCCTATGTGCGCCCTGTTGCTCGCGCCGCGGGTTGGGTGGTGAAGCGCCTGGGCATGCAGCACTGGCAGATCCCGTATTGGATGGGCCAGATGCTGGTTGTGGCGGAGAAGAAATAATTCAGCGTATCAGGCTGTCTAGGTTATGGAGTAAGACCTTGTCTAATAAAGAAAAGATCGTTGTGCTGGGCGCCGGTGTCGGCGGCCTGGCGGCTGGTTACTTCCTGGCGCGTACAGGTAAATATGATGTCACTGTGCTGGAAAAAGAAGCCGTGATCGGCGGCCTGTGCGGCAGCTTTGAGCACGATGGCTTCGTGCTCGATTATGGCGCGCATAAGCTCTACTCCATTATCCCCGGCGTGCTGGACGAAGCCACATCCTTGATGGGTGACCGACTGATCCAGCTGCCCAAAAAGAACCGCTTGTACCTTGAAGGCAAGCTGCTCGATTATCCGCTCAAGCTAGGTAATCTCGCTCAGGCTTTAGGCCCGGTGCGCTTCCTGCAGATTGGCTTTGGCTATGGCATTGAGGTGCTTAAGGGCATCTTCAACCGCAAGGCGCCGGGTTCTTACAAAGACTACATCATTCGCCGCTTTGGCCGCCCAACCTACGAGCTGGTCTTTGAACCACTGGCAGACAAAGTATGGGGCGATCCAGCCACCTTGCATCCCGAGATGGCGCGCACGCGCTTGCCCGCCTCGGGTGGCATGGAGCTGGTGCTCAAGCTGCTCGGCTTGAAAAAGGAGACCGCAGACACCAACGCCGAGTTTTTCTACTACCCTAAAGCCGGCTTCGGTGACTGGCCGCAGGCGCTGGCCGAAGGCATTGCGGCCCACGGCGGCCGCGTGCTCACCGGCGTAGACGTGCAAGGGCTGGAGATGCAAGATGGCCGCGTGCGCAGCGTCAAGACCGCCATCGCTGGCACAGCGCAAACCATTGCCAGCGACTACCTGGTGTCCTCGCTGCCGCTGCCGCTCATCGGCCGTATGGTCTTTGGCAACACAGACGAAACCTTCAACCAGGCTGTGACAGGCCTGCAGTTCCGCCATCTCATCATGGTGTATGTGTGGGTTAAGCGCCCGCTGGTGATGGAAGACCAGTGGGTCTTCTTCCCGCAGCGCAATGTGGTCTTCAGCCGCCTGTTCGAGCAGAAGCAGATGAACCCGGCGCTCGGCCCGGCGGACCGCACCGTGGTGACGGCTGACTTCACCGCTGCCGAAGGCAGCGCCTTGTGGCAAGCCAGCGATGCTGAGCTCACTCAGCAGGTCATCGATGGCATGGTCAAGACCGGCCTCATCCGTGCAGACGAAGTCACCAACAGCCTGGTGATCCGCAAGCACAACTTCTACCCGCGCTATGACCTCGGCTATGCTGAGCGCATGAAGCTAGTGAGCGATAAGCTGCGCCAAGTACCCAACCTGCTCACCACGGGCCGCATTGGTATGTACAACTACAACAATTCCGACCACTGTGCAGACATGGGGCGCTTCATTGCCGAGCATCTGGCGGCGGGTGAAGCCGCGCCAGATATCTGGCGTGCGTTGGAGCAGCGCGTGGCTGACTACAAGATCGTAGACTAATGGCCACATACAAAACCATCAGCAGTGAGCTTGCCTACCGCGGCCAGAAATTCTCGGTGCGCCGAGACATTCTTGAGACCAGTGATGGCCGCGAGGCCATCTACGACACGGTCGTGCACATCGGCGCGGTGTCGATGGTGCCGGTGGATGCGGATGGCAAGATCCTGCTGGTGCGCCAGTACCGCCACTCCACCGGCAAGCAGCTCTTGGAGCTGCCTGCCGGGACGCTGGAGCCGGGTGAGGCCACCGAGGTGACCGCTCAACGTGAGCTGCGCGAGGAAGTGGGCATGGGCGCAGGCTCGCTGACCCTGCTGGCCGAGTTTTATCTTGCGCCCGGTTACTCCACCGAACGTATGTGGATCTACCTGGCGCAGGACCTGCAGCCGGATGCGCTACCGCCAGACCAGGATGAAGATTTGGAAGTGGTGCGCCTGAGTTTGGAAGAGTGCCTGGCGGCGATTGGCAGCGGCGAGATCGAAGATGCCAAGACCATGCTGGGGCTCTTGCTGGCGCACCAGGTGCTGGCAGCGCAGTAAGCCTTGTACGCAGGACAAATTTCCTGCTTGTGAGCGCGGGGGAATTCCGTTATAATTCTGTGCGAATTTCCCCTGCACTCTCTTTGGTTACAACTTTTATATTCCTTTGCACTTGCAGACTCACCTAGTCCTGTACTGCCCGGGCGTTAGGCAGCCACCCTCCGCGTACTTATATCCTCCCATTCTATAGAGACACACACCATGGACATTCTTGAATTAGAAAAAACTTCCCTCGCAGATTTGCGCAAGCAAGCGAAAGATCTCGGCGTGGAACGCGCCGCGCGCCTCAAGCGCGAAGATCTGGTGATCACGATTGCGCAGATGATGGCCAGCAAGCAGGGCCGCGAGGTGCGCGGCGGCATTCTCGAGATCATGAACGAGGGCGTGGGCTTCCTGCGCTCTGAGCACTACCAGGGCGGCCCCGGCGATGTGTATGTCTCGCAGACCCAGATCCGCCGCTATGGCCTGCGTAACGGTGACCTGATCATCGGTGAAGCCCGCCCGCCGCGTGAATCCGAGAAGCACTATGGCCTGGTGAAAGTCGAGTCCGTCAATGGTATGGACCCTGAGAAGGCTAAGACCCGCCCCCGTTTCGAAAACCTGACCCCCATCTTCCCTGATAGCCGTTTTGACCTCGAGACCGACAAGCGTGGCCTGGCCATGCGCATGATCAACCTGGTCTCGCCCGTGGGCCGTGGCCAGCGTGGTCTGATCGTATCGCCGCCAAAGTCTGGTAAGACCACCATCCTCAAAGAGATGGCCAACTCTATCTCCACCAATTACAAAGATGTGCATCTTGTCGTGGCCCTCATTGGTGAGCGCCCCGAAGAAGTGACCGATATGGATCGCTCGGTGGACGCCGAAGTGATCTCGTCCACCTTTGATGAGCCGGTCACCTCGCACGTGCGCGCCGCTGAAATGGTGCTGGAGCGCTCCAAGCGCCTGGTCGAGATCGGCCGGGATGTGGTGATCCTGATGGACTCGATCACCCGTCTGGCGCGGGCCTACAACCTCGTCGTCACGCCTTCCGGGCGTACACTCTCCGGCGGTATTGACCCTTCGGCTTTGTATCCGCCCAAGCGCTTCTTCGGCGCGGCGCGCAACATTGAAGAGGGCGGTTCGCTGACCATCATCGCCACCTGCCTGGTCGACACCGGCTCGCGCATGGATGATGTCGTTTACGAAGAATTCAAGGGCACTGGCAATATGGAGCTGCACCTCTCGCGCAAGATGCAGGAGCGCCGTATCTTCCCCGCTATCGACATCGAGCGTTCGTCCACCCGCCGTGAAGAGCTGCTGCTCGGGCCGGATATTACCCAGCGTGTTTGGCTGATGCGCCGTATGTACGGCACCATGATCGCCGAGCCGCCACACGGCGCGGGCATGGACACCACCAACGCCACCGAAGCGATGTTGCAACGCATGGCCAAGACCGACAGCAATCAGGAATTCCTGGAAACTCTGATCGACGCCTAGCCGTCTATAGCGCGTACTATGAACGTCTCTACCCAGCAGGCTCGGCTACTTCTCAGCACGGGCCTGCTGTTGTTTATCGCCGCTTGCAGCAGCCCGGCACCGCAGGCTACGCTTGTGCCCAGCGAGATTGCCCAGCCCAGCGCAACCGCACAGACGCCCACGCCGCAACCGAGCGCTACCCCGCAACCGCGCAGTGAGATCGAAACCTACACGGTGCAACCCGGTGACACGCTGAGCCGCATTGCCGCCGCCTACAACCTGCAGCCGGAGACGGTGCTGTGGGCCAACTACGATGCCTTGGCCGATATCGCCGATTTCCTGCTGGAGGGCATGCCGCTCACTATCCTGCCGGTGGATGGCGTCTATCACCAGGTGGGCGGCGGCGATACCGTCAATACCATTGCCGCCTTCTTTGCCGCGGACCCGCAAGCCATGCTCAATTGGCCCGGCAACAAGCTCGATGCCAACAATCCCGTCATTCAACCCGGACAGTGGCTGTTGGTGCCCGGCGGCCAGCGGGCCTTGCGCCGCCGCACCCTGCCGGACCTGCCGCGCGCCGCGATGGCGGTTGATTTCCTTGAATTTGGTGCCGGCGCCTGCCCGCGCAACGTGGATGGCGGCGCAGTGGGCGCGGGCCGCTATGCCTGGCCGCTGGCTGGCGGCACGCTGGCCGGCGATGGTTACTCCGGCGTGCACCCGGCCGCCGATCTGGCCGCGCAGCCCGGCGAAGCTGTGCTGGCCGCCGATGCTGGCGTGGTTACATTTTCCGGCTGGTCGAACTTTGGCTATGGCTACGCGGTGATGCTCGATCACGGTAACGGCCAATTCAGCCTGTACGCGGGCCTGGCCGAGGTGCAGGCGTTGTGCGGTGCCTCGCTACAAGCCGGCGAGCCGCTAGGCGTGGCGGGCTACAGTGCCCACCCCGCAGGCGCATTTGTGCATTTTGAGATTCGCCAGGGTGGGGTAGCTATCGATCCGTTAACCGTGCTGCCCTAAGTAACTTTTGCAATCGCTTTCTCATCCTGCCCCAATTTGGCTGGGAACCTTTCATGCCATACTTCGTTAACCCAGTAGCAGGCATTTCTGC
This sequence comes from Anaerolineales bacterium, assembly GCA_019637755.1. Lineage (NCBI taxonomy): Bacteria > Bacillati > Chloroflexota > Anaerolineae > Anaerolineales > Anaerolineales bacterium. Next base: position 788,112 of record JAHBVC010000001.1, on the reverse strand, counting down.
CTGAATACTAAAGGAATGGTGAATAATGGTTAAGAAGAGTGTTTTGTTCCTGGCTTTGACGGGCTTGCTGCTGGCCGCGTGTGGCGCCGCCACCGCGCCCGCCCCGCTGGCCAACCCGGCGCAGCCCAGCAATGGGCTCACCGTCTCCGGCCGCGGTGATATCCGCCTGGTGCCGAACATTGCCACGGTAACGATTGGCGTGCGCACCACCGGCACCAACGTCTCCGAAGTTGTGGCTGCCAATGCCACCCAGGTGGCCTCGGTAATGGATGCGCTCGCCTCCCTGGGCATTGCTGCCGAGGACATGCAGACCGCCAATTTCAATGTGTACGCCAACCAGAGCTATGACCCGGTGACCGGCCTGCCCAGCGAGATCAGCAGCTACTCGGTGGAGAACACCGTTACCGTGATCGCGCGTGATCTGGCCAAGCTCGGCCAGCTGCTGGACCAGGCCGTTTCGGCCGGGGCCAACTCCATCTGGGGTGTTACCTTTGATGTGGACGACAAGAGCGATGCGCAGAATCAGGCGCGCGATCTGGCCGTGCAGAACGCCATCGAACAGGCCAAGGCACTGGCTACCGCGGCTGGCGTGCAACTGGGCGACATTGTGGCGATCAACTATGCGCCCACCGGCTACTACTACGGCCCGATGTATGCGATGGGTGGCGGCGGTGCCGCGGCGGATGCCAGCACCAGCATCGTGCCTGGCCAAATCACCGTCGGCGCGGATGTCAGCATCACCTTCGCCATCAAGTAAGCGCTGCTTTGACCCCGAGTACAAAAAAAGCCTCGCAACTGCGGGGCTTTTTTTTTCTTGGCTCGATGCAACAGGAATTGCGATTTATTTATATCTTGCAACAAGATTTGCTGAAAATTATTTAACAGAAAGCCCGTCCAGCGTGATGATGTTGCGGCTGGTATCCACCACGCCGCTCAAGTCATACGGCATCGCCCCAGTAATCCGCACCGGCACGATCTCGCCCACCGGGGCGCCGCCTTCTACGAAGACCAGCCCGTCAATCTCGGGCGCATCGCGGTAGCTGCGCCCCACGGCAATCGGCTCATCGCTGCCGTCCACTTCGCCTGTGCCCTCAACCAGCACATCCAGCGTCTGGCCCACCAGCGCCTGGTTATTCTCGAGTGAGATGCGCTGTTGCAGCTCCATCAGGCGGCCCTTGCGTTCTTCTTTCACTTCTTCGGGTATCGGGTCGCCGAGTGGTTCGCTGCTGGTGCCCGGCTCGAACGAAAAGGTGAACACGCCCACGCGGTCAAAACGAATCTCTTCCACGAAGTCCATCAGGGCTTGGAACTCTTCTTCGGTCTCGCCCGGGTAGCCCACAATGAAGGTGGAGCGCAGCGCCAGGCCGGGCAAGTTGGCGCGCATCTTGGCCAACGTGCGGTGCACCCAGTCCATATTGGCCGGGCGGCGCATGCGTTTGAGGGTGGCCGGGTGGGCGTGTTGCAGCGGCATATCCAAATACGGGATGAGCTGCTTGTGCGCCGCCATCGTCTCGATCTGGCGATCGGTCACTGAGCCGGGGAAGTTGTAGAGGATCCGAATCCAGTCCACGTGCGGCACGGCGTTGACCAGTGTTTCCAGCAGAGTGGCCAGACCATCCTTGACGCCCAGCTCGTGGCCCCAATCGGTGATGTCTTGGGCGATCAGATTGATCTCGCGCACGCCGGCGGCTTGCAGCGCCTGGGCCTCGGTCACGATGGCGTCGAGCGGGCGGCTGACCAGCGTACCCTTGATCAGCGGGATGGCGCAGAACGCACACGGGCGGCGGCAACCATCGGCAATCTTCAGGTAGGCGCTATAGCCCTGCTTGGAGACGCGCAGCACGTCATGCTCATCGCGGCCCACAGTGAGCGCCTCATCCGGCAGGTGATAGAGCGGCTCCGGGCTGGTACGGCGGCGCAGCTTGTCGATCAGTTGCAGCACATCCATCCAGCGCCGCGTGCCCAGCAAGGCATCGATGCCCGGCACCTGCTCGATCACCTCCGCGCCGTAACGTTGGCTCAGGCAGCCGGCGGCGATCAGCCATTGGCCGTCGCGCTTGTTGGCGGCCAGTTCGCTGAGCACCTGGTACGACTCCTCCTTGGCCGGGCCGATGAAGCCACAGGTGTTAACGATCAGCACCTCGGCCGCCTCGGGCGAGAGGCTGGGTTGGTAGCCCTCGCGCTGTAACAGTTGCGCCATCGATTCGGAATCGACGGTGTTCTTGGCGCAGCCTAATGAAACCAGATGGAAGTTTTTAGTATCCATAGCGAAAGAGGATTGTAACGCTGGCGCTGGCTTCGTGCTTAGGGCGCGTCAGGCGTTTCGGTGGGCGTGGGGCTGGGTGTGGCCTGCGCCGTGGCGGTCAGTTGCGCCGGGTCCGTGGTCGGCGTGGGCGAGGGGGTTGGCGTCACCGCGCCCTCGGCGCTGAACACTACGCTGGAGACTTCGCCCAGCAGGCCAATGCTGCCCAGATCCTGCTCGTTGAAGAAGGCGCGCAGTCCAGCGGCGTTACCCGTCAGCACTACGATCTGGCCGTTGGCGCTGTAGGAATAGTTCTGGCCGGGTACTGTGCGCCCCTCGAACTGGATCTGCCCGTCGACGGTAACGCGCATCCACACCCGCTGGGTGGCCAGCAGGCGCAGGTTGATGTTGCCTGCGTTGGCCTGCACCGTGGCCTGGCCAAGCATGCCCGGCGTGAGCGTGGCGGTGGGGCTGCCCAGCAGGTTGATCGATTCGTTGCCGCTGGCTACGGCCCCCAGATCAGGCGTGGCGCTGGGCAAGCCCAGGCTGCCCAGCGGTGGGGCGGTGGGCTCGATGCTTTGGTTGGCCCGCGTGGAGAGCACCCGGCTGATGCTGAATGTAATGAAGGTCAGCAAGACCAGGCCCATCAGAGCGCCGAAGGCAATATCCCGCGTCAGCAAAGGTTGCGCCCACTCGGGCAGGCGAAACTTCAGTGGCGGCAAGCTGGGGCGGGCGGGCTTAGGCTTGGCGGGTTTGGTCTTGGCGGCCTGTTCTGCGGCGCGCTGTTGGAAGCGTGCTTGCAGCACTTCGGCATATTGCAGCAACAGGGCTTCGCTTTCCAGCCCGAGAAATTCGGCGTAATTGCCCAGCATGCCGCGCGCCTGGGTGGGCGAGGGGAAGCTGTCATAGTCGCCGGCTTCGAGGCGGCGCAAATAGTGCTCAGGGATGTGGGTGTTTTGCTCCACTTCCGCCAGGGTGAGCTGCACCTGCTCACGCCGCCCGCGCAACTGTTCGGCAATATGCGCAAAATCACCACTGGCCGCAGGGGGGGCGGGCTCGGCGCGGGCGGCCGCCGGCTCTGGGGCTGGGCGGGTGGGCTGCGCCGCGGCGGGCGGGGCGCCTGCCGCGGGCGCCGGGTCACTGGCGCTGGGCTGGCGTAATTGCGCCAGCAAGGCTTCGCCATCCAGATCGAGGTAGCTGGCATAGGCGCGCAGGAAGCCGCGCACCTGGGCGGCGGAGGGCAGGGCGCCAAAGTCGCCTGCTTCCAGCGCCTGCAAATAATGCCTGCGGATGTGAGTGGCTTCGGAAGCCTGTTCAAGGGTGAGGCCGCGTTGCTGGCGTTGTTGGCTCAGCGCGTGGCCGACGGTTTGCGGTGTCATCAGTTAAAAAAATCAGCCTGCCTATTGTATCGGCAGGCTGATGCTTTCTGCAGGGGGTTTATTCGGCGTCGCCAGCCTCTTCGCTGTCGTCCACGTCTTCAGCGCTGCCGGTCTCTTCGGCATCGTCAGCTTCTCCGGCATCGCCAGCCTCTCCGGCGCCTTCGTCCAACTCGGGTTCCGCGGCGGCGATCTCGTCTACCGGCTTGGGCTGCACGCCTTCCGCGGCAGCGGCCAGTTGGCTGGCATCCACCATGTAGTTCTCGGGGTTCTCGCCTTCGCGATACACCACCGCATCCAGTTCAGGGATGACGTCCAGGGTCAGGCGCACGGCGATCTTGTGCATACCCAGCAAGCGCAGCGGCTGCACGTGGATCTGGCGGCGATCCAGCGTGGCGCCCAGCTTCTCGCTGAGCTGGTCAGCGATCATCTGGGTCGTGATCGAGCCGTACAGCTTACCGGTCTCACCGGCGCGGGCCGGGAAGAGCAGTTGCATGCCTTTGAGCTTCTCGGCCAGGGCGTGTGCCTCCGTGTTGCGCGTGTTGCGCTCTTTGTCGGCATTGGCGGCGATCTTCTCTGCCATCTTGATGGCGTTGGCAGTGGCCGGGATGGCCAAGCCCTGCGGAATCAGATAGTTGCGGCCATAGCCGTTGGCTACCTTCTTGATCTGGCCGGCGCGGCCGAGCTTGTAGACATCTTGCAACAGTAAAACTTGCATACTTCACATCCTTATATATAGTAGGGCAGAATTCTGCCCGGCAAGGTTACCGGGCAGAGGCGCATTGTACCAGAACAACGCAGGCTAAGGGCGCGGCGTGGGTGTGGCTAGCAGGTTCTGCAGGATCCAGCCGCTCAACTCGCGGCCGGGCAGGCGCACATGCAGCCATAGCTGCCCGCCGGCTTCGCGGGGCGCTTCGGGCAGCAGCTCCACCGCCTGGCCGTTCAAGATCGTCGTGATCGCCAAGCCGGCCGGCTCCTCACGAATGAACACGCCACTGCCTTCGGCTTTGATGATCACCAGCACCGGCGTGGGGCTGGGGCTGGGGGTTAGCGTAGCGGTGCGCGTGGGAGTGCGCGAGGGGGTGAGGCTGGGCCGGGGCGTGGGGGTGACCGAAGCGGTCAGCGTGGCACTGGCGGTGAGCGTGGCGCTCGGCGTCAGCGTCGGCAGGCCGATGCGCGCCCCAAAGGCTGCGCCCGCCCCGGTGAAGCCGATGAAGGCCAGCACGCCCACCAGCAGCAAGGCCGCACTGAACGAATAGCCATACCAAGCCGGCGGGCGGAAGCCGGCCGCCGCCAGGGCAATCGCCCCGCTAAGCGTAGCCACGGCCAGGTGAATGGCAAACACCACCAGGCCGTGCGGCCACAGACCTGGCTGCCCACTGCTCAGGCCGAAGCCAGCCACCGCCAGCGGGATGTACAAGCCATAACTGAGCAGCAGGCTGGGCGCCTGGGCGGGCTGCTGGCGAATCAGCAACGCGGTAGTGAACGCGCCTGCCAGGGCCATGCTTAGCACGCCCGGCCAACTGAGTAGGGCATGCAGGCCGGCCACGTTGTGCCCATTGCCCGCAGCCGGCAGCCAGCCCGCCAGCAGGCCGGCCAGGAAGACAAAGCTACCGGCGATCAGGAGCGCGCTCAGATTGCGCACGAAATGTTTGCTTGAACCGAGCGCCGCGCCCAGCGCCACCCCGGCAGCCGGCGCCATCAGCGGGGCTAGCAAGGCGGCCAGCACCAGCAGGTAAGGCGAATCAAGCACCACGCCGAGGCCGATCAGCAGCCCGGCCAGCAATGAGTACAGAAAGAAATCAAAGGTGGGCGTGGTTTTACGCGCCAGCGCTTCCAGTGCCTGGCTGCGTTCATCCACGCCCAGCGGGCCGAACAGGCTGCGGCGCGCATGGCGGCGGCGCGCCGCCGGCAGTTGCGGATCGTCTTCGGGTTGTGTTTGCGTTGGAGGCAGGGTCATTGTTTTGCGTCAAACTGCATCTGGCGGTTATTATACAGGAGTGAAAATTCGGATTGTTTTCCTGGCGTTGCTGTTAAGCGCCTGTTCGTTTGGTGGGGCGCAGCCCACCCCCACGCTGGCTTTGCCCACTGCGCTGCCCGCCAGCCCTACGCCGCCACCCGGCATCGTCTTACTGGTGGCCCCGGATGCAGCTGACGCCAACTTGGCCGAAGTGAATCAGGCCGCGGCCAGCTTTGCCGCCGCGCAGGGTCTGGTGGTGGAGACGCGCAGCGCCATTACCGCCGCCGAGCTGCCGGCCAACCTGGTGGCCCTGCTGCTGATGGCGCCGGACCCGGGGGCAGAGGCGCTGGCCGCCGCGGCGCCCCAGGCGCGCGTGGTGGCGATTGGCTTTAGCCCGCAGACGGCACTGGCCAACCTGGCCAGTGTGACCGCTGGTGGCACGGCCGGCAGCCAGGATGCGGCGTTCATTGCCGGTTACATGGCGGCGCTCAGCGCGCCGGATTGGCGCAGCGGCATCTTGTATAGCGCAGCCAGCAGCGACCTTGTCGACGCGTACCGCGCCGGCGCCACTTACTTCTGTGGCGCCTGTGTACCTTCCGGCCCGCCTAACAGCCGCTATCCGATCGCCGCCCAGGCTGCCGCAGCGGATAACTGGCAGGCGGCGGTGGACCAATTGATGATCGAGTTTGTGCGCGTGGTGTACCTGGCGCCTGAGATGGAAAACAGCGGCGCGGCTCAGTATCTGGCCACCTATGGGGTCACGCTGCTGGGCAGCGGCGCCCCGCCGCCCGAAGTGGCGGGCAGTTGGATCGCTTCGCTGAACGCCCAGAGCGGCGCCAGCCTGCAAACCCAGGTGGAGCAAGCCCTGGCCGGGCAGGTGCCCAGCGCGCCGGCGGGCGTAACCGTGGAGCAGCTCAACACCAGCCTGTTCAGCACCGCCCGCCTTGAGACGGTGCAAACGGTGATCGCCGACCTGCTCAGTGGGGCGATTCGCTGGGAAGGGCTACCCTAAAAGGTTAAAAAATTCCGCGCCCTTCCGCTCGTCATTTACACTCGATTTGCTTAATGATAGACTCGCGCGCAACCCTAAGAACTGAGGTGTTGCGCTCACGCGCCAATGCCTCGCTAGACCCTTCCAGGAGGAAGAGAGTATATGAACAAGAAGCTTTATTCTTTGTTCGGCCTGCTGACCGTGGCCGCCCTCGTGTTGGCTGCCTGTGGCGCTGGCGCCCCGGCGGCTACCGAAGCTCCGATGGTGGAAGCTCCGGCTGACACCGAAGCCCCGGCGGACACTGAAGCCCCGGCTGAGACCACGGCCCTGATCTGTCAGGTAACTGACACGGGCGGCATTGATGACAAGTCCTTCAACGCCACGGCGTACAAGGGTGTTACCGATGCGGTCACTGGCCTGGGTGTCGAAGGTGCCTACCTCGAATCGCAGGAGCAGTCTGACTACGAGACCAACCTCAACGCGTTCATTGAGCGTGGTTGTGACTTAATCGTCAGCGTTGGTTTCCTGCTGGGTGATGCCACCTACGCCGCTGCCGATGCCAACCCCGAGCAGAAGTTCACCATCGTGGACTACCCCTACACTGTGGACGAGTCCGCTCGCCCGAACCTGTCGGGCCTGCTGTTCGCCACTGACCAGGCCGCCTTCTTGGCGGGCTACGTCGCCGCGGCCAACAGCCAGACCGGCAAGGTTGCTACCTTCGGTGGTCTGCAGATCCCCTCGGTGACTGCGTTCATGGACGGTTTCTGGTACGGTGTGCAGTACTACAACGAACAGCACGGCACCAGCGTGCAGGTTTTGGGTTGGGACGCCACCACCCAGACCGGTGACTTCGTGGGCAACTTCGAAAGCACCGATGACGGCCGCACCCGTGGTGAGACCTACCTGGACGAAGGCGCGGACATCATCATGCCCGTGGCTGGCCCCGTGGGTCTGGGCACCGCCGCTGCCGTGCAGGAACGTGGCAACGCCTGGATCGTCGGCGTGGACACCGACTGGACCGTCAGCGCCGCCAACTACACTGACATCATCCTCACCTCTGTGTTGAAGAACATGGACGTGGCGGTGTATGGCCAGGTTGAGGCTGTGCTCAATGGCACCTTCGCCGGTGGTTCCAACTACATCGGTACGCTGGCCAATGAAGGCGTCGGCATTGCTGGCAGCTTCACTGACCTGCAGGCTGAGCTGGATGCGATTGTTGCTGGTATCAACGACGGCAGCATTCAGACCGCCCCGGCCGCTCAGTAATTCGCGAGCCTAACGCAAGTAATAAAAAAGCCCCGGCAACTGCCGGGGCTTTTTTATTAGCCGCGGGCCACCAAAGGAAGCATGTTAGAATCGCGGCGCTTTTCCCAGCCCATCCAAACGTTGAGGTATGCATGACTCCAGTGCTAGAGCTGCGCGGGATTACCAAACGCTTTCCCGGAGTATTGGCAAACGATCGGATTGACCTTTCCCTGAACGCCGGGGAGATCCACGCCTTGTTGGGCGAAAACGGGGCCGGTAAATCGACCCTGATGAACATCCTCTATGGTCTGTATCAGCCGGATGAAGGCGAAATCTTCATCCGCGGCCAGCAATTGGCGCTTCATTCACCCACGGATGCCATTCGCGCCGGGGTGGGCATGGTGCACCAGCACTTTATGCTCATCCCCGTCTTCACCGTCACCGAGAATGTGATGCTGGGAGACGAAACCACGCGCTACGGCGGCGTGCTGGACCGTGAGGCCGCGGCGCAACGTATCCGCGAGATCTCCGAGACCTACCAACTGGCCGTTGACCCCGATGCCTATGTGGCGGATCTCTCGGTGGGTGTGCAGCAGCGTGTGGAGATCATCAAGCTGCTCTACCGCAACGCCGATATCCTGATTTTGGATGAGCCCACCGCGGTGCTCACGCCGCAAGAAGCGGACGAGCTGTTCAAGATCCTCAAAACGCTGACCGAACGTGGCAAATCGATCATCTTTATCTCGCACAAGCTGCGTGAAGTGCTGCAAACCGCTGACCGCATCACCGTCATCCGCCTCGGCAAAGTGGTGGGCGCCACCACCCCCAAGCAGGCGGATGAGGCCAAACTGGCGGCGATGATGGTGGGCCGCGCGGTGGATTTGCAGCTCGATAAACGGCCGGCCAAACCCGGCCCGGTGCAGCTCAAGGTGGCTGATCTGCAAGTGCAGGATGACCGCAACCACCTGATGGTGGATGGCGTCAGCTTTGAATTGCACCAGGGTGAGGTGCTGGGTATTGCCGGCGTACAGGGCAATGGCCAGACCGAGCTGGTGGAAGCGATCACCGGCTTGCGCCCTGCGCTTTCCGGGCAGATCACCTTTGCCGGCGAGCACGACATTACGCGTGCCACGCCGCGCCAATTCACCGAGATGGGCAGCGCCCACATCCCCGAAGACCGCCAGCAGGATGGCCTGGTGCTGGATTTCTCGGTGGCCGATAATCTGGTGCTCAACACCTACTACCAGCCCCCGTATGCCAAGGGCATCATGCTGCAGGAGAAGCCCATGCAGGCCAATGCCGAGCAGATGATCGCCGATTTCGACATCCGCACCCCCGGTGCGCAAACTTCGGTGGGCTCGCTTTCCGGCGGCAACCAGCAGAAGGTGATCGTGGCGCGTGAACTCTCTCGCCCGGTTAGCCTGGTAGTGGCCTCACAGCCCACCCGCGGCTTGGATGTTGGCTCGATCGAGTACATTCACGGCAAGCTGCTCGAGAAGCGTGATGCCGGCGCGGCCGTGCTGTTGGTCTCCTCGGAGTTGGATGAGATCATGCAGTTATCTGACCGTATCGCGGTGATGTACCGCGGCAAGATCGTTGATATTGTTGACGCCAAGACCACTGACAAGACCCACATTGGCTTGTTGATGGCTGGCGTGCGCGCGCAGGCCAGGAGCTAAACACAGGCATGGCACAGAAGAAGAAAACCACGCGTACCTCGAAGACGGCCAAGCAAACCGCGGCGGCTAAAGGCAAAGCGGTGAAGAAGACCGCCAAGCAATCCGCGGCGGCCAAGGGCAAAGCGGTGAAGAAGACCGCCAAGCAAGCCGCGGCGGCCAAGGGCAAAGCCGTCAAGCAGACGCCCGGCCGCCCTCAAACTACCCCGCCGGCAGCGGTCAGCCCGCAGCCCAAACCAGGTGGCTTTGCCATCTTCCTGCAGGAGCTCAGCGCATCGTCCTGGCTGGTGACCGCCCTGGCGATCATCACTGGCTTGCTGCTGGGCGGCCTGATCGTGGCGCTGACCACTGAGGCGATGTATACCGCCTGGGCCAGTTCCCCGATCGAAGCGATCAAGGTCGGCTGGCAGGCGGCCTGGAGCTCATATGCCGCCCTGTTCAGCGGCGCCATCGGCAGCCCCAAGGCCATGCTGCAGGCGTTGTTCAGTGGCGACGGTGCGGCCCTGATGGTCTCGTTGCGCCCGCTGCTGGAGAGCCTCACCAAGTCAGTACCGTACATTTTTGCTGGCCTCTCTGTAGCGCTCGGCTTCCGGGCCGGGTTGTTCAACATCGGCGCCGAAGGGCAGTTGTTCATCGGCGCGGCTGCCGCGGTGTGGGTCGGCTTTGGCGTGACTGGGCTGCCGGCCTATATTCACCTGCCGCTCGCATTGGTGGCTGGTGCCCTGGGCGGCGCGTTGTGGGGCTTTATCCCCGGCTTGCTTAAGGCCAAGACCGGTGGGCATGAAGTCATCAACACGATCATGATGAACTACATCGCTTTTCGTCTGAGCGATTATTTGCTGCGTGGCCCATTGCAACGCCCCGATTCATCCAACCCGATCAGCCCCTTCATTCTCGATACGGCTAAGCTGCCGCGTTTGTTTGAGAGCCCCATTCGCTTCCATCTCGGCTTCTTTGTCGCCCTGGGCGTTGCCTACCTTGTGTGGGTCTTGCTGTTCAAGACCCGCTGGGGCTTCGATCTGCGCACGGTGGGCGCCAATCCGGATGCGGCGCGCTATGCTGGTATGAACATCGTATGGGTCACCATCGCCGCCATGAGCCTGGCAGGGGGCCTGGCTGGACTGGCAGGCGCCAACGAGGTGCTGGGCGTCAACTACAACCTGGCCGCCGCATTTTCCTCAGGCTACGGCTTCGATAGTATCGCCCTGGCGCTGCTCGGCAAGAGCCACCCCCTGGGCGTAGTGCTGGCAGCCCTGCTGTTTGGTACTCTGCGCAATGGCGCCATCCAGATGCAGCTATTCGCAGGCATTCCCATCGATATTATTTCGGTGATGCAGGCCATCATTCTGGCCTTCATCGCGGCACCGGCCATCATCCGCACTGTGTATCGCCTACGCCAACCCAGCGAGGCTGACCAGAGCCTGCGGGTACGCGGCTGGGGAGGTTAACGTGACGGCGCAAACTGCAACCATGAATAAAAGCGGAGTGCATGTCTCCAACACCCGCCGCATCGTGATGGGCCTGATCTTCCTCGGGCTGGCGGCGATCATTTGGTTTTTCTTTGGCAGCGGGCTGGATACAGATACGGTGACCACCTTCGGGCTCAACTCCGGCGGTGCCACGGCCCAATTGCCTGATTGGGTGTTCAACACCCTGGGCACGCTGCATGTGCTGGCCGGCGTAAGCGCCGCGATTGGCGCCTTCCAGTTGGCGCGTGGGTTCGGCAAGCGCACCAACCTGGTGCTCGGCCTGGTGGTGGGCCTGTTCCTGTTCGCCTTCCTCTCCTGGGCGGCCGCCGGCGCTTCGCTCAACCTGGCCGGGCTGCTGCGCACTACTTTGCAGCGCGCCGTGCCGATCACGCTGGGCGCCCTCTCGGGCATTCTGTGTGAGCGCGCCGGCGTGGTCAACATCGCCATCGAAGGCATGATGTTGGCCGGGGCCATGATGGGCGCCCTGGTGGGCAGCCTGGCCAACAACTGGGCCGGCCTGGCCGCTGGCATGCTCACTGGCGCCTTCCTGGCCCTGATCCATGGCGTGCTTTCCATCAAATACAAAACCGATCAGATCGTCTCCGGCACGGTGATCAACATCTTCTCCACCGGCATGACCTCGTTCATTTCGGCCAAGTTCTTGCAAAAGTATCAGGATCTGAACAACCCGGCGATCTTCAAGCCGATCGAAATTCCGCTGCTGTCCAAGATCCCCTTCATTGGGCCGATCCTGTTCACGCACAACATGTTCATGTACGCCATGTTCATTTTCCTGTTCGTATTGCAATTTGCCCTGTTTTACACGCGCTGGGGCTTGCGCATGCGCTCGGTGGGTGAGCACCCCAAGGCGGCAGACACGCTGGGCATCAATGTGATTCGCACGCGCTACATGGCGGTATTGCTGGGCGGCTTGATGGCAGGTTTCGCCGGTGCCTACTTCACGCTCGGCTCGGTGGGGCGCTTTGACGAAGTGATGACCGCCGGGCGCGGGTTCATTGGCCTGGCGGCGATGATCTTCGGCAACTGGAACCCGTTCGGCGCGTTTGGCGCCGGGCTGCTGTTTGGCTTTGCCGATATGCTCGCCTCACGTCTGGCCATTTTGGGGGTGCGCATTCCGTCCGAATTTATGCTGATGGCTCCCTACATCGCCACCATGGTGGTGCTGGCCGGCGTGGTTGGCCGCAGCCAGGCGCCCGCCGCCGACGGCAAACCGTACGACAAAGAATAGCCGCTGCCTTGCACTCGAAACGAAGAGAGGCGCTACGGCGCCTCTCTTTTTTTGCAGCGCATAGGCCAGATATAATCCCCCGCTGAGGTTGCCATGCGATACCTACTTAAACTTGAAGAAGCGGCACTTTTTGCATTGATGCTGTTCGTCTATGCTGGCATGGGTTTGCCGTGGTGGTGGTTTGGCGCCTTACTTTTCGTGCCGGATCTTTCGGCGATCGCCTACCTGGCCGGGCCGCGCATCGGCGCTTTTGCCTATAACCTGTTCCATCATCGTGCGCTGGCCGTGTTGCTGTTGATGCTGAGTGTGCCGCTGGACTCGCTGCCGCTGCGCCTGGCCGGGCTGATCCTGTTTGGGCATGCCAGCCTGGATCGCGTGCTGGGGTACGGGCTCAAGTATCCGGATTCCTTTCAAAATACGCACCTGGGGTGGATCGGCGGCCAGGCCGGCACGCGGAGGCAGCCATAATCGGTTTCAGTCTTGACCAGGTGACGGTTACCTACAATGCCGAGCCGGTCTTTAGCAACCTCTCGTGGGAGATCCACAAAGATCGCTGTGTGGGCCTGATCGGCATCAATGGCAGCGGTAAAAGTACCCTGTTACGCCTGATCGCCGGAGAGCTGACCACCGAGACGGGCTATGCCAACATGCGCGGCAAGCTGAGCATTGGCTACCTGCCGCAGGAGCCGCGTTTCGACCCGCAGCACACCCTGCTGCAGGAAGCGCTGACCGCACACACGCGCCTGTTCGCGCTGGAGCGCTCGCTGGCCCTGGTGGAGGAGCAACTCGGCCAGCCGGAGGTGTATGGTGACGAGAAGCGCCTGAGCCGCAAGCTGGAAGAGCATGCCCAACTGCTCGAGGAGCACACGCGCATCGGTGGTCCCGGCTATGCCGGCCAGGTGCGTGCCACCTTGCTGAGCCTGGGCTTTGCCGAGCACGAGCTTGACCTGCCGGTCAGCAATCTGAGCGGCGGCCAGAAGAAATTGCTCGGCCTCACCAAGCTGCTGGTGACCCGGCCGGATATTTTGCTCTTGGATGAGCCGGATAATCACCTGGATATGGCCGGCAAGGAATTTTTGGAGCAATACATCCGCAGCTATCCCGGCGGCGTGGTGTTGATCTCGCATGATCGCTTTATGCTCGACGTGGTGGCCGATGAAATTGCCGAGCTGCGCGATGGCAAGGTAACGGTCTACGAAGGTAACTACTCGGAATATGTGGCCCTCAAAGAGGCCAAGCTGCTGGAACAGCAGCGCCAGTTCAAAGTGCAGCAGAACGAGATCGGCCGCCTGGAGCAATCGGCCAAGCGTATGTTGATTTGGGGGCGCTCGCACGACAACGAGAAGCTCATCCGCCGCGCCAAATCGATGATGAAGCGCATCGAGAAGATGGAGAAGGTGGAGAAGCCCAAGGCGGATCCACGTGCAATGAACTTGCAGCTCAAAGGCTGGCGCGGCAGCAACAAAGTGTTGGAGCTTAACGCCATCGCCAAGGGCTTTGATGGCCCGGGGGGCTGGAACCAGGTGCTGCAAGGCTTGGACCTGACCCTGTGGCATGGCGAGCGCGTGGGGCTGGTGGGGCCGAACGGGGCGGGCAAATCGGTGCTGTTTCGTTTGCTGCTGGGCCGCGAGGCTCAAGATGCCGGCGAGATCAAGCTCGGCCCCAGCATCCAGACCGGTTACTACGCACAGGAGCACGAAGTGCTCGACCATTCGATGAGCCTGATGGAGACGGTGCGGCGCGCCGCCAACCTCTCGGAGGCCAACGCGGTCAAGCTGCTGGATAAGTTCGTGTATGACTACCAGCGTATGAACAACCCGGTGGGCACGCTTTCGGGCGGCGAGCGCAGCCGCTTGCAGCTCATCCTGATCATGCTCAGCGGGGCCAATTTTCTGCTGCTGGATGAGCCTACCAACAATCTGGACATTCGCTCGGCCGAAGTACTCGAAGACGCGCTGGCCGAGTTTGGCGGCAGCGTACTGGCCATCTCACATGATCGCTATTTTCTGGATCGGGTGGCCACGCGCATCGTTGAGCTGGAAGATGGCAAGCTGGTGGAATATCCGGGCGGCTATAGCGATTACCAGGCGGCCAAAGCCAAGCTGGAATTGTAGTCAACCCGTCATTGCGAGCGAGTGCAGCGAGCGTGGCAATCTGGTTTTAAAAAAAGCAGATTGCTTCGCTGCACTCGCAATGACGATTGTTTGGATAGTATGTGGTTTCTTCTTTGTATCCTGCTGCTAGACATTTTCTTGCAGTTATGCAAGCGGGGTGAATCCAAAGCACACCCAATCTCCACTGATGCACACAGATATTTAAGGGATAAATAGGATAAGAAATCTGCTTTTATCAGCAGTTAGGCATCTGTGTTTATCTGTGGCTTCTTCGTGTCTGTGCTGCTGGCGAGCTGGGCGAATAGCTTGAGATCCGGCCACAGTACCGCCAACGCCAGCAGCATGCCCAGCAGCATCCCTGCCAGCGCCGCCAGGAAGCCGGGCAGCGGCGCCCATTGCATCACCGCATATAGCGCGGCGGCGCCCAGCAGGCTGCCGGCTGCGGTGCGCAGCAGCGTGCTGCGCGTCTCGCCCAGGCCGGGGTACTGCCGTGCCAGTAGCCACAGCAGCACCAGCGCTTCAAGCGTGAAGGCGACCGTGCCCGCCAGCGCAATGCCGCCGGCGCCCATGCGCCCGGTGAGCAGCGCGGCCAAACCCACGAAGACGAGCGAGTTGATCCCCGCGGCCCACATCGGCGTGCGTGCTTCTTGTTGGGCGTAGAAGGCTCGTGAGCCAATCTCCAGCAGGGCGTGGCCGCTGATCCCCGCCAGGTAGAGGCGCGTGATCCATACGATCAGATCAAGCTCGGCCGGGGTGTAGACCGGAAAGGCGCGCTGCAGCAGCGGGCGCAGGCCGATGCCCAGCAGCAGCGCCGCCGGAAGGGTGAGGGCCAAGATGGTGCGCACTGCGCCGTTGACCGTGTGGGTGAAGCCCGCCTTATCGCCACGCGAAAACAGCTCGGCGATACTGGGCAGCAGGGCGATCGCCAGCGCGCTGCCGATCAGCGTTTCTGGCACCTGCATGATAAACCAGCCCAGGTTGAGCGCGGTGATCGAGCCTTCGGCCAGGCCAGAGGCCAGGTTGTCGCGGGCGACGAAATAGACATGGATGAACAGCATGGTCAGTACGCGCGGCGCCATCAGCACCAGCACCTTGCGCACACCCTCGTTGCGCAACCCCACGATGGGGCGCCAGCGAAAGCCGTAGCGCAGCAAGCCGGGCACCTGAATGCCCAGGTGTAGCAGCGCTCCCAGGATCACGCCCCATACCAAGCCGTGAATGCCCATGTTGAAATGCGGCAAGGCCAGCCCGCCAACATGGAAGGAGCTGCTGGGCGCCAGGATCAGGGCGCCGATGATCTGCCCGATGTTGTACAGGCCAGGCGCCAACGCGGGCAGCAGGAAATGCTTATTGGCCTGCAAGCCGGCCATGGCCAGCCCACTGATCGAAAAAATAATGATGGCGATCAGGTCAAGCCGCATCAGCTCGACCGCCAGGGTCTTTTGCTCGGCGGGAAAGCCCGGTGCGATCAGCATATCGATCAGCCAGGGCGCCAGCAGGGCGATGACGACCGCCAGGCCGGCGGTGACCAAAAATGCCAGGTTGAGGATACGTACAAACAGCTCCCAGGCGCCAGAGCGGCCGCGGGTTTCCAGGTATTCGGCCAGCACGGGGATCAGCGCCACGCCCAAGGCGCCGCCGCTGATCAGCGCCGAGAGCAGATCAGGAATGTTGTTGGCCGCATTGAACACATCCAGTTCATACGAGAGGCCAAACTGGTTGTTGACGATCAACTGGCGCACGAAGGCCAGCAGCTTATCCACCCCAAAAAAGGCGGCGATCAGCAGGGTGGAGCGGGCAAAGTGGCTGAGTTTTCGGTTCATAGGGGCTCAAAATGGATTGTATCGCATGAAGAATTTGACGAAACCTTTTGTTTGGTATAGACTTGTCAGCGTTGGTTCTGCCGGTGGCTCTGCCACTTGGCGGCTTCTGGCTGCGGCTCGCCCCCACCTAACCCTATCCATTCGATAGTTGTTTTCGTTCATCCTATACACGGATGCAGTTTTCGTGACTCGCTGCATCAGGAGCTATATGCGTGGTTACACAAGTTAATCCCGACAATTCGTTAGACCTCAAGCAAGTGGTCAGCCAGAAGCGCCTCCAGGGCGTGATTGGCCTGTTGCAAGGCAATTATGGGGCCTACGCCGTTGCGGTGGTCAGCCTGGCGATCTCAGCCATTGGCCGCTCTGGCGTGTACTTACTTTTGGCCTACTTTGTAGATGATGTGCTCGGCAAGCCCGGCTTTGAGCGCCAGGTGCCCCTGGTGGCCTTGGGCTTTCTGGGCCTGGCTTTGGTGCAGGGCTTCTTTACCTATGTCAGCGGCACGCTGTCTGGGCGCACGGGTGAGCATGTGGCCCAGCGCATCCGCAACTTTTTGTATGATCAGTTGCAGCGCCTGAGCTTTGGCTTTCACGATCGCACCAAGACCGGTGAGCTGATCCAAAAGGTCACCTCAGATGTGGATGCGGTGCGGCGCTTTATCGCCCAGGAAACCATCCAGTTTGGGCGCATCGTCAGCCTGTTTGTGGTGAACTTTGCGTTGCTGCTGTACATCAACACGCGCCTGGCCTGGCTTTCGATCCTGTGCGTGCCGATTACGGTGGGCATGTCGATCTACTTCTTTGGGCGCATCTCGCAGGCCTATGAAGCCTTCCAAAATCAGGATGGGGTGCTCTCGGCCGTGCTGCAGGAGAACCTCAGCGGTGTGCGTGTGGTGAAGGCCTTTGCCCGCCAGCACTATGAGATCGACAAGTTTGAGAAAGAGAACTGGAGCAAATACCTGTTGGGCCGCAAGCTGTTGGTCTGGCACTCGGTCTTCTGGCCGATCTCTGACATCATCACCGGCGCGCAGATGCTATTTGGCTTTTACCTTGGCGCACAGATGACGATCGAGGGCATTTTGACGCTGGGCGATTACATTGCCTACGTCAGCGTGCTGGTCTGGCTGCTGTGGCCCATCCGCAACCTGGGCCGCGTGATCGTACAGATGAGCCAGGGCCTGGTGTCGTTTGACCGCCTGGCCGGCATCATCAAAGAGGATCGCGAGCCGTTGGATGAGGGCGATTACCAGCCTGAGGCGCGGCCGCGCGGCGAGATCGTCTTCGACAATGTGGGCTTTGAATACGAGCCAGGCCAACCGGTGCTGAGCGGCGTGAGTTTCCGCGTGCAGCCCGGCCAAACCGTGGCACTGTTGGGCTCCACCGGGTCGGGCAAATCCAGCCTGGTCAGCCTGCTGCCGCGCTTTTACGATTACACCAGCGGGCGCATCCTGCTGGATGGCGTGGAGCTCAAGCGCTACCCGCGCCGCTACCTGCGCGAGAACATCGGCATCGTGCTGCAGGAGCCCTTCCTGTTCTCGCGTAGCATTCGCGAGAACATTCGCTACAGCGTCTCAGACGATATCCCTGATACGGAGATCGAGCAGGCCGCCCGCGCCGCCGCAGTGCACGACGTGATCCAAACCTTCCCCAAGCAGTATGAGACGCTGGTGGGCGAGCGCGGCGTGACCCTCTCCGGTGGGCAGAAGCAGCGCATCACCTTGGCGCGCACCTTGCTGAAGAACCCCTCCATCCTCGTTTTGGATGATGCCACCTCCTCGGTGGATACCGAAACCGAAGCGGAGATCCGGGCGGCGCTCAAGCAACTGATGGAAAACCGCACCACGTTCCTGATCGCGCATCGCATCCAGAGCGTGATGACCGCTGACCTGATCCTGGTGTTTGATGAGGGCAAGATCGTACAGCAGGGCCAACATGCAGAATTGCTGGCCCAAGACGGTATCTACCGCAAGGTCTTTGACATTCAGACCCAAATCGAAGAAGAAGTCCAACGGGAAGTTGCTTCGGCAACTGAGTAGGAAATCGTATGGAAGATTACACAGAATTTCAAGAAGAAGAATTTTCAACCCGTTTCAACGGGAGCACGATCCTACGCATCCTCGGCCAGTTGAAACCGCACTGGCCGTGGGTGCTGGGCTTCCTGCTGGCGATCAGCGTGGTCTCTGGCCTCGATTCGTACTTCACCTACCTCAACAAGCGCATCATCGATGAGGGTGTGGCACAGAAGAACATTGGCATCGTCATCGAGCTGATGAAGCCTTACGCAGCGTTGCTGCTGGTGCAGGCGGCCGGGGTGTTTAGCTTCGTCTACCTCACCGGCGTGCTGGGGGAGCGCGTGCGCTATGACCTGCGCAAGAAGATGTTCGAGCACTTGCAGAACCTCTCGCTCTCCTACTACAACCGTACCCCGGTGGGCTGGATCATCTCACGCGTCACCTCGGATTCGGACCGTGTGGCCGAATTGGTGACCTGGGGCATGCTGGATACCACCTGGGGCATCATGAACATCATCACCGCCACGTACTTCATGATGGTTATCAACTGGCAGTTGGCGCTGATCGTGTTTGCCTGCATCCCTGTGTTGCTGGTGGTGGCCTCCTGGTTCCAGAAGCGCATCATCAAGGAGTACCGTGAGGTGCGCAAGATCAACTCGCGCATCACCGGCGCCTATAACGAGAACATCACCGGTGTGCGTGTGGTGAAATCGCTGGGGCGTGAGGTAGCCAACCTGCAGGAATTCAGCGGCACCACCGGCGAGATGTACCGCGCCGGCTTCCGCGCCGCCTGGCTCTCGGCCTTGTTCCTGCCCGTGGTGCAGATCATCACTGCCATTTCGCTGGGCAGCATCATCTGGTACGGCGGCATCCAGACCGAGTTTGGCGGCATGACCCTGGGCGGTATCCAGGCCTTCATCGCCTACATGACCTTTATGCTGTTCCCGATCCAGGAAATGGCGCGCGTCTATGCAGAATTGCAGCAGGCCGTGGCCTCGGCGGAGCGCATCTTCTCGATGATCGACGCCCAGCCCACCGTGGTGGATCTGCCGGGGGCGCAAGACCCGGGTAGCCTGCGCGGCGACATTGTCTTTGACAATGTGCGCTTCGCCTACGACGATGCCCCCGACGATGCGGTGCTGAGCGACTTCAACCTGCACGTCAAGCAGGGTGAGAACATTGCCCTCGTCGGGCCGACCGGCGGCGGTAAGAGCACCATCGTCAATCTGATCTGCCGCTTCTACGAGCCCTCGCAGGGCCGCGTGCTGATCGCCGGGCGTGATTACACCGAGTTCAGCCTGCACGGCATCCAGTCGCGCATTGGCATCGTGCTGCAAACGCCGCATCTGTTCTCGGGCACCATTCGCGAGAACATCCGCTATGGGCGCCTGGAGGCCAGCGATGCGGAAGTGGAAGCGGCGGCCACATTGGCCGGCGCGCACCACTTCATCATGGAGTTGGACGGCGGCTACAACGGCCAGGTGGGCGAGGGCGGTACGCTGCTTTCGGTGGGGCAGAAGCAGCTCATCAGCCTGGCGCGCGCCGTGCTGGCCGATCCCGAGATCTTTGTGATGGATGAGGCCACCAGCTCGGTGGATACGCTCACCGAAGCGCTGATCCAGCAGGGCATGGAAACAATGATGAAAGACCGCACCAGCTTCATCATCGCCCACCGTCTTTCCACAATCAAGCGTGCAGATCGCATTCTGGTGATCGAAGGCGGGCACATTGCGGAGATGGGCACCCATGCTGAGTTAATGCGCCAGAAGGGCCACTACTACAATCTCTACACGCAGCAGTTCCGCGAGGAGCTGACGGGCAAGCAAGATCCGTTCCTGGCGGGTAAGCTGGCAACAGCACCCTAAGTGGAACAAAAAACGCCGCACCTGTGAAGGTGCGGCGTTTTTTGTTGGCTAGCGCGAGGCAGCTTACAGCGCCTTGATTGTCTCGGTAAACTCACAAAACATTTAGCTGCTGGATTCGCTTTTGTTACTTCGCACGGCATAATAATCATCTATCCCGTCGCTAAATTCCTGCTCACTCACATCAAAATATGGACCCTTACGAAAATTACGAGCCCCCCGTACCGCCTGAACCCAGCCCCTCGCAGGCGGCTCCCCTGGTGCCTACCCGCCCGCAGCGCGTGGTAACGGCGCCACCCATCACCTCGCGCCAATTGACCGATGCGCCGCGTGGCGCCCGGCGGCCGGCGCCCTTGCCGGCGCCGGAGCGGCCGCGCCGCGGCCTGCGTAGCCTGCTGTTGATCCTGGTGGCTGTGGCCGCCTACTTGTTGGTGCCGTTGCCCAACAACCTGCTGATTCTGGGCATCGACCGCACGCCCGAGGGTACTGACATCGGGCGCAGCGACACGATGATCCTGGTCAGCGCGCGCCCGCTCTCTGGGCGCATCGAGATGCTGTCCATCCCGCGCGATCTGTGGGTCCCTATCCCCGGCTATGGCGAGAACCGCGTCAACGCCGCCCACGCCTTTGGCGAGGGCGCCGCAGCCGGCGGCGGGCCGCGCCTGGCGCTGGAGACGCTGCGCGCCAACCTGGGCGTAGGCATCAACCACTATGTACGCATCCGCCTGGCCGGCTTCCCAGCTGTGATCGATGCCTTGGGTGGCATCAAGATCACGCTGGATGCGCCCACCGCCGGCTATGCGCCCGGCACCTATGTGCTGGATGGTACGCAAGCGCTGGCGTTTGTGCGTGATCGCAGCGGCGATGATTTTTTTCGTATGGCGCACGGACAATTGTTCATTGTGGCCATGGGTAAGAAGATGCTCAATCCGGTGGAGTGGTTGCGTATTCCTGCAGCGTTGGTGGCGCTGCATCAAGCCGTGGATACCAATCTGCCGCTGTGGTTGTGGCCGCGCCTTGCTGTAGTGTTTTTGCGTGCCATCGTGTTTGATGGCTTGCATGCCGTTACTTTGCCGCGTGAAGCAGTGACGCCGTGGGTTACCAGTGGTGGCGCGCAAGTATTGCTGCCCAATTGGGAATTGATTCTGCCTATCGTGCGTGAGATGTTTGGAATTTTTTAATCGCGCGTGCAACAAAGAAAAAATCACTGCGCGTTAAATTTTTTCGCAGAAAAAATAAAAAAATTTGAATGCAGTGCACTTTTTGACATTTTTTGCACACTGAAAACATTTTTCGTACATTTTTGAACGCAGTTTTGCACACGATTTATACATGCAACACCCTATACTTTTCTCTATAACCCTAACTGTTCACACAGTTAGTGCAACCGTGGAAGGAGAAATACACGATGGCTGTTGCAAAGAAGAAAGTCGCAAAGAAGAAGGTTGCCAAGAAGGCCGTTAAGAAGACCATGAAGAAGACGGCCAAGAAGGCGGTAAAGAAGACGACCAAGAAGGCCGTCAAGAAGACTGCCAAGAAGGCCGTCAAGAAAGCCACCAAGCGCTAGGCTTTCCTCAACGGAACAAAGAAGCGGTGCCTAGGCACCGCTTCTTTGTTTAACATGCGTAATAATACGAGCATGAGCCATATTGACCCGCATCTCCCGTTAATTGATCTGCACCGCCATCTCGATGGCAGTGTGCGTTTGCAAACCATCCTCGAGCTCGGCCAGCAGCACCATCTGGATCTGCCCGCCTGGACCCTGGAAGGCCTGCGCCTGCATGTTCAAGTAGCCGATATCCAGCCAGACATTATGGAATTCATCGCTCGCTTCAAATGGATGATCGGCGTGATGGTGGATTACCCCGCCGTAGAACGCATTGCCTATGAGAATGTGCTCGACGCCCAGGCCGAAGGCATTGATTACATTGAGTTGCGTTTCAGCCCGGCCTTCATGGCCAGCGCACACGCGCTGGAACCGGCCGGCGTGTGCGCCGCGGTGGCGGCTGGCGTGCAGCGCGGCGTAGCCGAGACCGGCGTAAAAGCTAACCTGATCGGCATTATCAGCCGTCATTTAGGGGTGGAGCAGGGCATGCATGAGCTGCAGGCCCTGCTGGCGCACCGTCAGCATTTCGTCGCCTTGGATCTGGCTGGCGACGAGGCCAATTTCCCGGCCCAGTGGTTCAGCGAGCACTTCCGCCTGGCGCGTGAGGCCGGCTGGCAGGTGACCGTGCACGCGGGCGAGGCGGCCGGGGCCGAGAGCATCTGGCAGGCCGTACAGCAGCTCGGTGCCACGCGCATCGGGCATGCTGCCCGCACACTGGACGATCCTGCCCTGGTGGCTCACATGCTGGAGCAGCGCATCGGCATCGAGGCCAACCTCACCAGCAACGTACAGACCAGCACCGTCCCCAGCTATGCAGCGCACCCCTTGAAAGCCCAGTTGGAAGCCGGCCTGCTGGCGACGATCAATTCGGATGACCCAGGAATCAGCGCCATTACCCTGCCGTATGAGTACGAGGTCGCCGCTCCGCAAGCCGGCCTGTCTGATACGCTGATCCACCAAGCCCAGCGCAATGCCCTCGAACTGGCCTTCCTCTCCGCAGAGGAGAAGGCCGGCCTCTTGCAAAAGAAGGAGCTTGTGCAATGAAGATCCTCATTCCCGGCGGCAGCGGCCTGCTTGGCCAGGCCCTGGCCGCCCATCTGGCGGCTAGCGGCCATGCCGTCACGATCCTCAGCCGCGCCCCGCAGCGCTTGAAGCAACTGCCCGCCGGCGTGCAAGCTGCCGCCTGGGACGGGCGTACTGCCGCCGGCTGGCAGCCCTTGGCAGATGCCGCCGATGCTATCGTCAATTTGGCCGGCGCCAGCATCAAGGGCGAGGGCTTTCTGCCCAGCCGCTGGACCCCGCGCCGTAAGCAACTGATCCTGAGCAGCCGCGTCCAGGCGGGCCAGGCGGTATTGGCGGCGCTGCAGGCCGCCCCGCCCAAACCACGCGTGCTGTTGCAAGCCTCGGCAGTGGGCTACTACGGCCCGCGCGGCGATGAGCCCATTACTGAAGAGGCCGCGGCCGGCAACGACTTCCTGGCGCAGGTTTGCCAGCAGTGGGAGGCCAGCACGACCCCAGCCGATGCGCTCGGTGTGCGCCGCGTAGTGTTGCGCACCGGCTTGCCACTCACTATGCAGGGTGGCGCGCTGCCCTTGCTGGTCTTGCCCTTCCGCCTGTTCGCCGGCGGCTGGTTTGGCGATGGGCGCCAGTACTATCCGTGGATCCATGTGGATGACTATGTGGCCGCGCTCAGCTTCTTGCTGACCGATCCGCACGCCCAGGGTGTCTACAATCTCAGTGCGCCGCACCCGCTGCCCAACCGCCTGTTCGCTGCCGCGCTCGGCCGCGTGCTGCGCCGCCCCACTTGGCTGCCCACGCCGCGCATCGCCATGCAATTGGCGCTCGGCGAAGTGGCGACGGTCGTGCTGGATGGGCAGCGCGCCGTGCCGGCACGTTTGCAGGCGGCCGGCTTCGAATTTCGCTATGCCGAGCTTGAGCCCGCCTTGCGTGACTTGTTGGCCTGAGCTGCTTTGACTGGCTCACTAATCAGACGAATTGTTGATACACGTTGAAGATGGGGTTCGCCTGCTGTCCTAGATTATTGTCCGCGCGGCTTCTACACTATGCGTGATTCTTCACAACATACAGGAGCAGCATGGCTACGATTGGTTTGTTTTTTGGTTCTTCCACCGGCAACACCGAAACTGCCGCAGAGCGCATTCAACAGCTTTTGCAGGCCGCCGGGCACGAAGTGAATCTGTTCAACGTGTACTCTGAAGCCGTTAGCAGCATGGAGCAGTTCGATTATCTCGTGCTGGGCATCCCCACCTGGGATATCGGCGAAATTCAAGAGGATTGGAAGAACGTCTGGGATGAGCTCGATGCGCTCAACCTGGCCGGCAAGAAAGTGGCCTGCTTCGGCCAGGGGGACCAGCGCGGCTACCCGGCTACCTTCCAAGACTGCATCGGCCTGCTGGGCCGCAAGGTGCGCGAGCGCGGCGCGACCCTGGTGGGCTTCACTTCTACCGAGGGCTTTGATTTCGACGAATCGCTCGGCGTGGAGGATGGCAAGTTCATGGGCCTCTCGCTGGATGATGACAATCAGCGTGAGCAAACTGAAGGGCGCATTGCTGCCTGGGTGCCGCAGGTGATCGCCGAGTTTGGCATCTAAACGTATACGCACATAAAAAAAAGCCGCCAGCATTGCTGGCGGCTTTTTTGTTTTGCAGGCTTGCTTTGGCTAACGGCGCCGGTTGCCCATGCCCATCACCAGCGATGCGTAATACAGCAATTGCATCACGGCAGAGAACAGCGCGGCAACGTAGGTAAGTGCTGCGGCGTTGAGCACATTGTTCACGCCGCCTTGCTCGTCGGCGCTGGTGATAATGCCGGCCGTGGTGAGCAACTGACGGGCACGCGCCGAGGCGTTGAGCTCGACCGGCAGGGTGGCCAGGGCGAACAGCGCCCCGCCGGCAAACACGATCACGCCCAGCCAGGCCAGCTCAGTAAAGTTGAGCGCAAAACCGATCATCAGCAGGATCCAGCCCAGCCACGAGCCGATGTTGACCATGGGCACGAGGGCGGCGCGTAGGCGCAGCGGGGTATAGTCTTCCTGGTCTTGCACCGCATGGCCGAGCTCGTGGGCGGCGATTGCCAGCGCTGCCACCGAAGTGCTCTGCGCCACGCCCTGCGAGAGGCGCAGCGTCTTGCTGCGCGGGTCGTAGTGGTCGCTCAGGCGGCCAGCCACCTGCTCTACGCGAACGTTCAGCCCACCGCGCTGCGCCAGTTTCTCGGCGGCCTGCGCCCCGGTGAGCCCGCTGCGGCTGGGCACGCGGCTCCAGCGATTGTAGGCCGAGTTGACATACCATTGAGCCAGCATCATCACCAGGAAGGCTGGCAGCATGAAAATCAGGTAGCCTGAGTTAAAGTACATTCTCTCCTCCTTAGTTGGCGCTCAGCAGGCGAATGGCTTCATCCAACTGTGGGTCTTGCTGTGCATCGGCATCGGCTTGGGTGAAAGGCACGGCGTAATCCGGCTCCAGGCCGATGCCGTGGATCTGGCGTTCTTCTGGGGTGAGCCAGCGGGCGATGGTGACGCGCAGGGCACCCTGGCCATTGCTAAGCAGGCGCGTGATCTGCACGGACCCTTTGCCGTAGGTGGTTTGGCCCACCAGCGCGGCGCGGCCATAATCTTGCAGGGCACCGGCGAGGATCTCCGACGCGGAGGCCGAGCCTTCGTTCACCAGCACGATCATGGGGAGCTCAGTGGCCAGCCCGCCGGATTTGACGTCATAGGTATAGCGCGAGCCGTCGTTGTAATCTTCGTAGAGTACGACACCCTCCTTCAAAAATTCAGAGGTGATGTCTACGGCAGTATCCAGGTAGCCGCCGCCGTTGTTACGCAGATCGAGGATCAGGCCGCGCGGGTTCTCCGCCAGCAGGTTTTGCAATGCGGCGTGCAAGTCTTCACTGGTATCCGCACCAAAGTTGAACAGTTGAATATAGGCAATGCCTTCGGGCAGCATTTCGCTTTCGACGCTCGGCACCACAATGCGGCTGCGCACGATAGTGACATCAAAGGGCTCCTCGCCCTCGCGCCCGATCGTGATAGTGACCGGGGTGCCGGCTGGCCCGAGGATGCGGTTGAGCACCAGATCGCCGTTGATGCCGGTCATGTCTTCCCCATCGATGGCCAGCACCGTGTCACCGGCACGCAGGCCAGCCGCCTCGGCCGGTGAGCCTTGCATCGGGGCGATGATGACCACATAGTCGCCGCCAGTATCCACCCAGGCGCCAATACCTTCGTAGTTTCCTTGCAGCTCTACATCGGCTTGGCGCATCTGCACCGGGTCCATGAAGCTGGTGTGCTTGTCGCCCAGGGCGCTCACCGCGTTATGCAGGGCGGAGCGCATCAGCGTTTCGTAGCTAGTATCCAGTGCCGGGCGGCTGTATTGCACCGCGCGCCAGGTTTCCCAGAAGGGTTGCATGGCATCCGCCAGGCGATCCGGGGTGCGTGCCGCCTCGGCCAGTTGGCTGGCGCTGGGGGCATCGGCCGCCGTGTGCAACTCTGCCGGGTCTACGCCCAGGCGCTCCAGCTCAGCCAGCAGCCCTTCCTGGGCCCCACTGGCAAACGCGGCATCGTTGACTGGCTGATCGTAAAACTCCTCATGCAGGATCTCGTTGGTCTCCCACATCGGGGCGAACAGGCGCTCCAACTCCACGGCTTGACCTACCGGGGTGAGTACCTCCGGGGTGCTGGTGGGGCGGCTCGAATCGATGAAGGCGGCGGGGTCACGCAAGACCTCGCTGATCTCGTCGCGCAGGGTGAAGCCGAACAAGGCCACCGTGGCTACACAGGCGCACAGGGCAACCAGAATCAAAGCCACAAGTATGGCAACCAGGGGTTTATTTGATTTCATTGTCGTATCCGTTCTAG
Organism: Anaerolineales bacterium; assembly: GCA_019637755.1. Taxonomy (NCBI): domain Bacteria; kingdom Bacillati; phylum Chloroflexota; class Anaerolineae; order Anaerolineales; species Anaerolineales bacterium. Next base: position 761,614 of record JAHBVC010000001.1, on the reverse strand, counting down.
CGGGGTCAATAGGATTAATTTCGTCTAGCGTATCACGGGCGGATTAGAGCGGTATAAACATTTCACTTGGGCTTGGTGAGTGCTTCCACCTTCTTGGCCAGCTCTTCCACTTGCTCGTCTTCGCGCTTCCAGGGGTTTTTGCTGTTCTTCAGCATGCGCCGCGCCATATCAATTTGTTCCCCCAGCGCGCCACGGCGCCGGGCGCCGGCGTAGATCACCAATAAAAGGCCGCCCGCGCCCAACACGGTGAGGCAAATGATCAGGATTGCCTTCTCACTCATGTGCAAATTCTACCAGCGCGGGCATGGCTTCGATCAGCTGCTCGGGGCGCGCAATGCACACGCTCACCGCCGGGTCAGGCTCGGCCAGCGTGCCCAGCAGGGCGGTTTGGGCGCCCAGAGCGTGTGCCGGGCGCAGGTTGGCGGGCATATCGTCCACAAACAGCGCGGCGGGTGCGGCCACCTGGCCGCGTGCCAGGGCCACCTGGTAGGCAAACGGGTCCGGCTTGCTGCGAAACTCCATGGCGCGCACGTCAATGATGCCTGCAAAGGCCGCCTGCACCCCTAGCGCCGCCAGGACGCGCTCGGCATGAAAGCTGACCGAGTTGGTAAAGATAAACTTCTCCTGCGGCAGGGCGGCCAGCATGGCAGCCAAGGCCGGGTTGGGGGCGATCAGGCTTTCGATGGGCACATCGTGCACATAGCGCAAATAGTCATCGGCATCGATGGCGAAATCATGCTGCAAGCCGCGCAAAGTCGTGCCGTACTTCTTTAGGTAGCCCTCGCGCACTTGGGCTGCCTCGGCGGCAGGAATGCCGACGACTTGCTGCATATACGCGCCTATGCGGGCGCGCATTGCCTGCCAGACCCCGCTGTCTTTGGGGTATAGCGTGTCATCCAGATCAAAGAAGATCGTGCGAATCATGCAGGCAGGGTTACTTGCGCGTTGTTTTGCGCGTGGTTTTTACGCTGGGCAGGTGAAGCTCCACCATGTCGCGCGGGGCACGGCGCGGCATTTTCAAGGCGCGCTCGTATTGAGCAAACAAAGTATCGAATGAATTCTGCCAGCTTTGCGTCTGCGCCTTCTGGTAGCCGGCCTTGCCCATTTGCTTGAGCAGGCGCGGATCACTGGCTAGCTTGCGCACCGCTTGGAAGAGCTTCTCCGGGCTTTCGGAGGGGTAGCGCAGGCCGGTCTTGCCATTCTCCACCAAATCCACCACGCCGCCGGAGTTGGGGGCGATCACCGGCAGGCCGGAGGCCATCGCTTCCACCACCACGTTGCCGTAGGTTTCCTCGGCGCCGGTAAAAACAAACAAATCGCCGGAGGCATAGGCTTGGGCCAGCGCTTCACCTTTGAGGTAGCCAGTAAACACGGTTGGCGTATTTTTGAAGATGCGCTCTAAGCGCTTGCGGTCTGGCCCGTCGCCTACGATGGCCAGGCGCAAGCCAGGAATGTCGCGGGCGATCGGCAGGAGCAGCTCCACGCGCTTTTCGCGCGACAGACGGCTGACGAAGAGCGCCAATACTTCGCCGGAGGCGCCGTTGGTCAGCTTCTGGCGCCATTCACTGCTGCGCTTCTTGGGTGAGAAGCGCTCCAGATCCACCCCGCCCGGCCATACGGTGAGGCGCTTGAAGCCCTTGGCCAGCAATTGCTTACGCGTGAAATTGGAAGGCACCAAGTTGATATCGGCGCGGTTATGGATGAAGCGATAGAAGTGAAACACCGGCTCAGACACTACGCCCATTTTCCAACGCCGCGCAAAGCCGGAAACATCGGTTTGGTACGAGGCCACCACCGGGATGGAGTGACGCAACGCCACGCGCAAGCCGGCGATACCCAGCGAGGTGGGATTGACCAGATGGATCAGATCGGGCTTGAAGTCGAGCACCTTCTTTTCGACGCGGGCCACCGGGGTGGCGATGCGCAGCTCCGGGTAGAAGGGGGTCTTGACGCTGCGATGGCGCGAGATCGGCGTGGCGGCGTAATGCTCGATCGAGCCGCGCGGCGCGAACAGCAGGCTCTCGTGGCCCTGCTCGGCCAGATAGTCAAACAGTTGTGTCAGAGTAATGACAATGCCGTCAATCTTGGGCAGAAAGGTTTCAGTAAAGTAAGCAATTCGCATCGCGCCGGCTCATGCAGAAGCCGCCCGCGGGCGGCTTGGAGGATGGCCCCATTCTAACCTGCTTGGCTGGCGGGGCTAGAGCGTTTCTACGTATACCTGGCCGGTGATGCTGGGGCCAAGTACCAGTTCCTCGCTGCGGCCGCGTAGCTTGAGGCGCAGGTTGCCATCAAATTCGGAGAAGGCGCTTACGCTGAGCTCGGCGCCGGGCACCAGCCCCAGCTCGCTCAGATGTAGCAGTAGCTCGGAGCGGGTATCACGCACGCGCGTGACGCGGGCGTGCTGCCCCGGGCGCAGTGCGCTCAGCGGCACCTCGTCGCTCTCCGGCAGGCTCAGATCGACGCGCGGGATCGGATCGCCATGTGGATCGTGGCGGGGGTCCCCCAAGGCTTCGGCAATGCGCTGCTCAAACTGCTCGCTGATCACATGCTCCAACCGGTCGGCCTCTTCGTGCACCTCATGCCATTCGTAGCCCAGCATCTGGTGCAAAAACAGCTCCAGCAGGCGGTGGTGGCGCAAAGTCTCCAGCGCTACGCGTTCGCCTTGCTCGGTGAGCAGCACGCCACGGTGCTTCTGGTACTCCACCAGGGCGGGCTGGGTGCCGGCCAATTTTTGCAACATGCCGGTCACGGAGGCGGGCGCCACGTTGAGATATTCTGCTAGCGCATTGGTGGAGGCGCGGCCCTCGCCGCGGGTGAGCTCATAAATTGCCTTGAGATAGTCCTCGATCGATTGGGACAGCGGCTCTTTCGCATGCGCAGCAGGCTTAGGCATACGGGAAGTGTATACGCCGCGTATCCAAGTGTCAATGAATGCACTATACTGCACCCATTCTCATGGAAAACGCGATCATTTGCCCCTGGTGCGGCACACAATACCTGGAGTTTCAGTCCAACTGCCGCAATTGCGGGGGCACTCTGCCGGCGCCCAGGCGCACGCCGGCGCCCCCAGCGCAGGCGCCGCGTCAGGCACGCTTGGCCTGGCCGCCGCCTGCACCGCGCACGGTGGCGCCTACCTACGTGTGGAAGCTGCTGCGCGAGGACGCGTGGGTGGTGGCGATGTTGGTGTTTGTGCTGATTGGGGCCATCTTTACCCTGACTGGGTTCGGGCTCACGTTGGGGATCGTTACGGCCTTCGTTGGCCTACCCTTCCTGGGTTTAGGCTTGCTATTCCTGGGAGGAGGGGGTGCGGTGCTGTATTGGCGCTATCAGGAGGCATTACAAACTGTAGCGATCCTGCAGAGCGGCGAAGCGATCGAAGGCGAGATCACCGCGTTGGAGCCGAATTACAGCGTGCGCGTCAATGGGCGTATGCCGTGGACGATTTCGTATCGGTTCGTGCTGGATGGCCAATCCTTCTACGGCACGGCCAGTACCATGAATGACCCGCAGAGCACCCATGCCCCTGGCCCGGCGGTGGTGCTGTATTTGCCCGAGAGGCCCGAAAAGCACCAGCTGTATCCACATCCATAAGCATTTGTGCCTGCCCGGTAGTACTTTTACCCCCATAACACCGCCAAACAATTTGTGTTAACATTTTTATCTGGTACGCAGTAGTCCGAAGTACTAGGGGGCAGCCCCAAAGATTTGGACCCTGTAGTCCGAAATCTGCAAGAAAGGAGTTCCAAATCCAAAATGGCTGAACGCGAGCAAGGAACCGTTAAGTGGTTCAATGGCTCTAAGGGCTTTGGCTTTATCTCCCGCGACGGCGCTGATGATGTGTTTGTTCATTTCAGTGCTATTCGTGGCGATGGCTTCCGCAACTTGGAAGAAGGCCAGAAGGTGGAGTTCACCGTGGTCCACGGCGATAAGGGCCTCCAGGCTCAAGACGTTATCGCTCTGTAATCCCAGACCGCACTAACGAGATCCGGCTGAGAGTAGCTCTCAGCCGGATTTTTTGTTTCATAGAAGAGTAAACAGTGAGCTGTAAACAGTGAGCAGGGAAACAGTTTCCTGCTCACCAATCACTGCTCACTTCTTACGGATGCTGCGGCCAAGGCACGTCTACGAAGGGGGTGTAGCCGTGTTTTTCGGCGGCGGCGATGCGCGCATAGCTGGCTTGAGAACAACTGCCATCGTCCAGGATGTCTACTGCGGTGCCCCAGGCGCCCGCCGCCGTGAATACGTATTCGCCGCCCTGGCACACCCAAGCTTCGACTATATAGGGCGTCTGCTCCGAGTCATCGCCGGCGTTAAGTTGAATGCCGTACCAGCTTACCGTCACCACGTCACCGTTGCGTACGGCATTCACTCCGCTCAGCCCATAGGTGTAGATGTAAGACCAGGCTAGCACGATGTGCGGGTCTAGCGGGGCCAACGAATTGCGATCGGCGCTGAATTGCAAGAATTCCTCGCCACCGTTGACCCAGCAGCGGTTGTTGCCGCCAATGGCTTGCGCCAACACCCAGTTGCTGTGTTCCATGCGGCCAACGACTTCAATGTTGCTGCCGCCGGCAAAAGTGAATTTGAATAAATAATCCGGGCCGGGGCCGAAGCGGCAGGCCAGGCGCCCGTCCACGATCACCTTGGCGCGCAGCGAAGCGACATAGGTGGGCACGGGAGTGGGAGTATCGGTTGTGCTGGGGACCGGTGTCGGCGTCTCGGTAGGGGTGGTGGTAGCGCTGGGCTGCGGCGTGTGTGAGGAAGTGGGGTTGGCCGGTACTGGTGGCGCAGTCTGCGTGGCGGCTGGGGTTGCTGTGCCACAGGCCGTGAGCAGCAAGGTGAGCAGAGTGAGGGCGGCGCAGCGTTTCATAGTGTTTGCATTATACTTTCCTAGACATTGCCCATTGTTTGGAGGCGCGTGCATGAAAGAACCCGGTTTTTTCAATAATTACGATAGCAGCGTAGTCATCGGCATTTTGATGGCGATTGGCCTGGTGGTCACGCTGATTGTTGTTGGCCCTGGTGAAGCCACCCGCAGCTTCCTGGCGGAAGCGATCATCCTGGCGGCTACGTTTGCGGTGGCACGCCAATACCTGCCCTGGAAAGATGCCCCCAAAGAGCGCGTTAAGGGCCCGCGTCGTGAGCTGATCATGGGCTTGATCGGCTACGCTTTGCTGGTCTTCGGCGCTGCCGAGGGCTTCCGCGGCAACATCAGTTGGCCGTGGCTGCTGGGCGCCATGCTGCTGCCCGTCATCGCCATGGTGTCGGCGGGCTACGGCCCGCGCGCCTGGGGCCTGCGTACCCCCAAGCCCGCCGAGATTGGCGTACTGGCGGTGGTGATCCTGCTGGTCTACGGCCTGAGCCGCGGCCTGAGCGCCATCCTGCCGCCGCGCGAGCTGGCCGGTGCTCCGGGCGAGAACGCCATTGCCGGCGCGCTGAGCTTTATGGGCAACCACGCAATCATGCTGGTGGTGGCCGCGGCTCTGGTAGAGATTTTCTTCCGTGTCTATTTGCAGCCGCGCCTGGCTGCGTACTTGCCCGGCCGGTGGGCGGTGGTGGTGCAGGCCGCGTTGTATAGCGCCTCGTTCCTGCCGTTGTATCTCATCGGCAACCGCTACCCGGCGACCTACGCTGCCGCGTTGGTACTGGTGCTCACCAATGGTGTGCTCGGTGGTTACTTCTGGCGCAAGACCGGCAACCTGTGGCTGCTGATCCTGCTGCACTTGTTTGCGTTTGGGAGATATGGGCTGTAAGGCCAATCGTTAATCGATTAATCAAAAAGTCGCTTGGTCTATTGGTCAAACTGGTCGGCATACGCTGACCAATCGACTAAAGGACTAAGCGACTTTTTTTGATGTCGTTGATTGTTTTTTGCCCTACGGCCAGGGTACGCCTACCCAGCCGGTGTAGCCGTGCTTGTCCGAGCCGAAGGCGCGGGCGTGCGAGGGCTCACTGCAGGTTTGCTCATCTTGAATATCAATTGACGTGTTGTTGGTGCCATAGGCACGGAAGACAAACTGGCCGCCCTGGCATACCCAGGCTTCGACCAAGTATTTGTTTTGCAACGAATCGTCGCCAGGCAGGTAATCGAAGGGTTGCCAGGATACCGTGACCAGTGTGCCGTTGCGGCTGGCCCGCACGCCTTGCAGTGGTTGGTACGGCTGCGTGGTCCAGGGCAGCACGGCATGGGGGTTATCTAGCGGGTAGACGAGGCTGCGGTCTACGCCCAGCGTGATTAGCTCCTGGCTTACCCAGCACTTGCGCTGCGGCTTGTATTCCACCAGGTTCACCAGCCACCAGTTCTCGTTCAGCTCCATGTGGCCGAGCACTTCTACTGTATTGCCCTTATACAGGGTAGTGGCCAGCAGGTAGCCGCCGCCCGGCCCGAAGCGGCAGCTGGCCATCTCGACGTTGATGGTGCCCCAGGTAAAGCTGGGCGTCGGCGGCAGCGTGGGGCTGGGGGTTGGCGTGACGCTCGGTGTCAAGGTGATCGTCGCGGTCGGCGTGCGGCTGGGCGTAGCCGTAGCGGTGGCGGTGAGAGAAGGGGTAAGCGTGGGCGTGGCGGTGGGCTCGGGCGCCAGGGTGCTGCAGCCGGCCAGCAGGGCGGCGGTTGTAAGCAATGAAATCAGTAAGATTGTTTTGCGCATAGCCAGATTATACAGGCGGAGCTATTGGGCTGTAAGCCATAAGCTGTAAGCGGTTAGCTCTTAGCGATTAGCTTGATCCATTATCAACATAAGGGCGTTAGCGAAATTAGTCTATAGCCTAAGCCTGATTTGGCCTTGTTTTTGCCTTTAGCTGACAGCTAATAGCTTATAGCTAAAAGCTAGTTTCATATATACATCTTACAAATTTCGTGATATATTCTCAGGCGTAGGTTAGCAGTGGTTTTTCAAGGTTTTCCCCCCACAGTCATTACAACTGTCCTTGAATGTACAGGTGTGAATTCAGCCATGCTGGGTTCCGGTCTGTCGCGCCGCCATGGCGTAAGAACGCTCTACCTAACTCTGCAAGAAAGGAGTTAATAGATCGCAATGGCAGAACGCATTCAAGGCACCGTGAAGTGGTTCAATGGCACCAAGGGCTTCGGTTTCATCACCCGTGAGGGTGGCCCGGACGTCTTCGTCCACTTCAGCGCCATCAGCGGCGAAGGCTTCCGTAACCTGGAAGAAGGTCAGAAGGTGGAATTCACCGTGACCCAGGGCCAGAAGGGCCCCCAGGCTCAGGACGTCGTCGTCGTAGGTTAATTAGTTAACCTATAACGCTGTAAACAAAAACACCGCCCAGCGCAAGCCGGGCGGTGTTTTTTGTTATTCCCAGGACCTCCTATAAAATATACAATATGTATATTATAATTACTTACACTTTCGTAACCTAGGGGATATCTGATGGTTGCACAAAAACCAGATTTGCTTAAGTCTCGACTGACCACGCGTATTGTATTTGCCCTCCTCATTTGTGCCACCTTGATCTCAGCTTTCACACTGCCTCGATCCCGGAGCGGAGATGCTCTGTATCAACAAGAGGGCTGTGGGTACTCGGATGAGTCAAAACCCCTATATGATGCCTACAATATCTTTATCGCTTTAGATACCTCATTATCGATAGAAAACTCGCCTGAGATGAAAAGAATGCGCAATGAACAGGCGCGTGCGATTCTCGAAACACTGGCCGTGGGGGTTTTGGCCGATGGGATGGATGTGCGCTTTACCGTAGTGTCGTTTGACGCAGACGTTTCAGTAATAGGCGACGAAATTCAAGCGTGGAACACCTCTGATTTTCAAAGTTTTCAGATTTTGGAACATGAATTAGCCAGCTACCTGAGTGAAATTGTTCAAGCTAAAGGAGAGAAACAGGATACTGATTTTGAGCGACTTTTTGAGCATGTAAGAAATGACTCAAAATTGTTTTTGCGGGTCGATGGCTCACATAGCCGCAATATAGTCATAGTAGTATCTGACCTTTTGCCTACACCAAATCGCGAGGAGCAGGTAAGCGCAATAAAAGCGGCGTGGATTAACCCAGAAAACAATGTTAAAGATGATATTGAATTGTTCTTATTTGCCTTAGATTCCTCAGACCAAGTAGGGGATCAACTCTATAGCACTGTAATGAGCTGGTGGCAGGATTCATTTATCTCAGAATTTGAGATCGATCCATTGGCTACTATTTTTGAGATCGATGCCAAGAATTCCAGCTCTGCTACCCACGTATTTTCGTTACTACCTGAAGATGTTAAGACAATTCCCTTTGGCCAACCAGTTCATGTTCCTTTGATTTCGAGAGAGCCTGGATTGGTCATATTGAAAGCACAGCCCAATCTAAGCGTTGTATCTACGGACAGGGCGCGTGACACCTTGGCAAAAATTGCTGAGGGGCTTCGATTGAACCCATACCATCTTCTAGGGCTCAATGGCCCCTTGTTAAATTTCAACGCACTAACTGAAGAAGCCCAGATTCATGAGCAACTTCCTATAGGCACAAGGATTTATCTTCCTAAATTCGGCTTGAATCCGGACGAACTGGATTTCTCGTTAACTTCACAAGCAACTAGCAATGAAAGTTACTTTGAGGTGTGGAAACTAGATCCAGACGAAAAGAACATTACATTTTCACCGGCCCTTTCGAGGCAAATGGTGATGGAACAAGGTAGGTACTTATTCAGTGGAGAACGAACAGAATTTGATGTAAAACTCAGTTCGCTGACCTTTGATTTTGGGGCAACGATTACTGTCACTGTTATTCCTGATGGGTTTGATCCCAAGATGAATGAGCGCTATGAGATTGACTTCACCCCTGAGGACCTTGATAACGACTCGGTGCCGAATGGGCTTATGACCTATGATGCTGCTGGGAATACTTTTTCAGGACAATTTGTGCCCTCCAACCTCACAAGGCGGGACCGCTTGGAATTTGAAGTCCAGCGCTATCAAGACGGAGCCTTACTAGATTCGGTGCCTTGTTCGCTTGTTTTAGTTCAGCCAGCAGAATTTGCAGAAGAACTAAAGACGGTGTATGACGTCGTACCCGGGCAAACATTTGACGTGGTTGTGCCAATTCGCATGTCCGCCGAACAGGATCCGGCCTCCTTGATTGTCAGAGGTGGATTGGAAGAGCATTTACATATTTTGTCTAGTAGCGCGTCTCTTGCGCAGCCTTCAGATATATTTACGGCCACCGCTCAGACTGAAAGTGGCTGGGAATTTACCAAGGCTTATAGCTGTGGTTCCATTGAAGAGCGCGGGCAGCTAACAGTGTTTTTGAATCAGCCTTCATTTCCTACTGACAATGAACCTATTCAGATAAATTGTCTCTGTCAAAACTCTGGTTTTTACAAGATTCTTCTTGCTGCTGTGACAATTATCGCTTTGGTTGTAATAGCGAAAGGCTCTGTGAGATCCTCTTTTATTGTCTTTTCGATATGGAGTGAGGTTTTGGCAGTCGTACTGCTACCTTACCTTCCTTGGACAGTTATTGAATATGTACTGCTTCCCCTTGCTACCCTATCTGTGGCAGGAGCAACTGCAACTGCAACTGCAGAATCTGTGGCTGCAGAATCTGTGACCGCAGCGCTTGTGGGTTCGTTATTCAGGAAAATTGATATAGCGGACCCCGCCAAGCCCGCCAGGATAAGGGGCCAACTAATCTTTTTGGGGATGGGCGTTGCTTTGTTCGGAATTTCGCTTTGGGCCATTACGAACTGCAAATTCCCGGCCCTGTAAGATGTATAAACGCTTTGTTTGCCTACTAGGCGCTCTACTGGCTGTGGTTTTAGCTTCGTGTGTTGGAGCACCTATAGCTGAGGTTGCAGAGAGCACTTCAACCCCAATTGTGTTTGGCTGCTCTTTCCCTGAGCGCCAGTACAAGATGATTGTGGTGCTATTTGATCCAGGTGCGGCGCGTGCCAGGCCGCTTACCAATGTCAATGGAGACAAGACGGAGGACATTCTTGGCTTCTTGATAGATATCCTTCCCGAAACTATGAACGCCGGCGATCAGATTAGTATTTTCCAGCTGGGATATCGAGCTTATGAGTCGGCTAGGGTAGCACGAGTATATACCTACGATACCTATGCAAGTGTTGCGCCTAGCTGGTTTACATCTGAAAAACTTTGCAAGAGTGGCAGAATCCCTATTGGATTTGACATAGGACGCAATGGATCAGATGTTGCAAAAAGTGTCAGGGAGCGACTTCAAGCGCAGATTGCAAACTACAGCCCTTCAAATTCACGAGGTGAACAACCCTATGCCTCGGATGTAGTTTATGAAGGTCTGTGGCATGCATCATTGGATTTCAAAGCAGATTGCCCTGATTACGACACGTGCCTTTTGGTGATTGTAGATGACTTGTATACCTGGCCTGGGGTTGATTCTCAAGACTACGAGGTCAATCTGGTGGGTGTTGATGTGCTTGTGGTGATTCCAGATTGTGAGAACATCAATACAAAGGGCTGTGTGATTCGACGAGATTACTGGAATAAAGAATTTGCAAGATTCGGTGCTCAAAAGGTGAATTATGTTACTGGGGATATTGTGGATCGTGCGATCGTGAAGCACATAAAGCGCTGATAAAACACTGTGCAAGCCCTGTATCCTAAGGCAGCTTACCTCCGCGCCCCGGCTCCTTATGTTCCTAACTCTATGGCATAATTTGCACACCTCAGAGCCGAGTACGCCACGTACCTGCTGCTAGCGAGCCCGGGATAGTGCAAGCCGGGCCAGCGCACGTGGCCGAACATCCCTCTGTTGTACGCAACCTGAACATGGATAGCTTCTGTCAACTGTAGACTGTAAGCTGTCCACCACTAAGTGCGCCGGGCTCGTACCCCGTTACCAAGACGACTAAGTTGCCTGCGGCTAGCTGAGCGCAGGAACATGGGTGGTACCGCGGGCTAGCGCTCGTCCCATGTGTTGCTTGGCAACACATGGGGCGAGCGCTTTTTTGTTTCCGCTCAGCAGCAATTGACACGGATTAATGGACTAACCGATTAATCAATTGCATCTAGGAGAAACATGGCATTCAAAGAAGTACCCAACAAAGTAGATTTCATCGCCCAGGAGCACGAGACGCTGGCTTTCTGGCAGCAAGACCGCTCGCTCACCAAGCTGCGTGCCCTGCGCGCCGGCGCCAAGCCGTGGAGCTTCATTGACGGCCCCATCACCGCCAACAACCCCATGGGCGTGCATCACGGCTGGGGCCGCACCTATAAGGATCTCTACAACCGCTACTACGCCATGCAGGGCCGCCAACTGCGTTACCAGCAGGGCTTTGACTGCCAGGGCCTGTGGGTCGAGGTCGAGGTCGAGAAGGAGCTCAAGTTCGCCAGCAAGCGCGACATCGAGGCCTACGGGCTCGACCAGTTCGTCTTGCGTTGCAAAGAACGCGTGCTGCGCTTCGCCGCCGTGCAGACCGAGCAGTCCATCCGCCTGGGCTATTGGATGGAGTGGGATGACCCCAACCAGTTGCGCTGGTTAGCTGACCAGCTCGCCGCTGACCCCAAGCAAGAGATCGCCTACGCCGGCCCCGCCGGTGGAGCGGCCGGCAACGTCGAGCAGGTCGTCGGCCACCTCGGCCTGCCTGAGCTCGGCGGCAGCTACTTCACCTTCAGCGATGAGAACAACTACATGATCTGGGCCTTCCTCAAGAAGTGCTGGGAGAAGGGCTGGCTCTACCGCGGTGCAGACTCCATGCCGTGGTGCCCGCGTTGCGCCACCGGCATCAGCCAGCACGAGATTGAGAGCGATGGCTACAAAGAAGTCACGCACAAGTCCATCACCTTCCGCATGCCGCTGCGTGGCCGCCAGAGCGAATACCTGCTGGCTTGGACCACCACTCCGTGGACGCTGACCAGCAACGTCGCCGCCGCCGTCGGCCCGGAACTGGATTATGTGAAGGTGCGCCAGGGCGAGGACGTCTACTATCTCTCCAAGGGCACGCTGTCCATGCTCAAGGGCGAGCACGAAGTCCTCGCAGAGCTCAAGGGCAGCGACATGGAAGGCTGGGCCTACGACGGCCCCTTCGATGACCTGCCCGCCGCCAACGAGCCCGGCGGCCACCTGGAGCTGCGCGACCTGGTGAAGGGCGTCACCCAATCCGCCAAGGAGGCCCACCGCGTCATCCTCTGGGATGAGGTCGGCGAGGCTGAGGGTACCGGCATCGTGCACATCGCCCCCGGCGCTGGCGCCGAGGACTACCAGCTCGGCCTGCAGAACAAGCTGCCCATCATCGTGCCCATTGACGACGAAGCCCGCATCGTGGACGGTTTCGGTCAGCTCACCGGAATGACCACCGCTGAAGTGCCTGACACGGTTGCCAAGCTGCTTGAAGAAAAGGGCCTTCTATATAAGTACGAGCCATACACGCACCGCTATCCTACCTGCTGGCGTTGCAAGACCGAGCTGGTCTGGCGCGTAGTAGACGAGTGGTTCATCAGCATGGGGCAGAGCTTCGACAAGCCGCGTGAAGAGCTGACCGCCGAAGAGAAGGCCAACAATCTGCGCTATCAGATCATGGATGTGGTCGACCAGATCCGCTGGGTGCCGGAGTTCGGCCACGCGCGTGAGATGGACTGGCTACGCAACATGCACGACTGGATGATTAGCAAGAAGCGCTACTGGGGCCTGGCGCTGCCCATCTGGGTATGCGATACCTGCAAAGAGCACACCGTGGTCGGCAGCGAGGATGAGCTGGCCGAGCGCGCCAGCGCCGGCTACGAAACCTTCGCCGGGCACACGCCGCACCGCCCGTACATCGATGCCGTTAAGCTCACCTGCGAATGCGGCGGCAGCATGAGCCGCATCCCCGACGTGGGCAACCCCTGGCTGGATGCCGGCATCGTCAGCATGAGCACCCTGCGCTACCGCAGCGAGCCTGAGTACTGGCAGCAGTGGTTCCCCGCCGATTGGATCAGCGAGAGCTTCCCTGGCCAGTTCCGCAACTGGTTCTACAGCATGCTCGCCATGGGTACCGTGGTGGCCGAGACCGCGCCGTTCAAGAATCTGTTCAGCTACAGCACCTTGCTGGATGAGCAGGGCGAGTCGATGCACAAGAGCAAGGGCAACTCTATTGAGTTCAGCCAGGCCGCCGACATCATGGGCGTGGATGTGATGCGCTGGATGTACTGCGCCCAGAAGCCGGAGAACAACCTGCTCTTTGGCTACAACAAGGCCGACGATGTGCGCCGCCGCTTCCTGATCCCACTGTGGAACATCTACAGCTTCTTCGTCACCTACGCCCGCCTGGATGGCTGGACGCCGAGCTTCGCCGCCTTCGACCCCAATCACCCCGAAGGGCCCACGCCCGCGTCCGATAACCCATTGGATAAATGGATTTTGGCCCGCCTCAATCAGACCGTTGACCAGTCGACCAATCGACTAAACAACTGGGATGCCTTCGGCGTCACCCTGGCCGTCGAATCCCTGATTGATGATATGTCCAACTGGTACGTGCGCCGCAGCCGCCGCCGCTTCTGGCGCAGCGAGCAGGACGGTGACAAGCAGGCTGCCTACACCACCCTGTGGCATGTGCTGGTCAAGCTCATCCGCACCATCGCGCCGCTGACCCCCTTCGTGGTGGAGGAGATGTACCAGAACCTGGTCGCCGCCCACACCGAGGCCGCCTACAGCAGTGTGCACATGACCCTGTATCCGCAGGCCGACACCGCCGCCATCGACGAGACTCTCATCACTGAGATGGGTCTCGCCCGCCAGGTGGCCAGCCTCGGCCTCAGCGCCCGCGGCGCCGCGAATTTGAAAGTGCGCCAGCCGCTGTCTGCCGCGCTTGTACACTCGTCCAGCGGGATTAATCGATTAACAGATTATTTGATTGAGATTGTCAAAGACGAGCTCAATGTCAAAGAAATCACATTCGTTGAACAAGCCGGCCAGCTGGTTACCTACAGCTTGCAGCCCAACAACGCCAAGCTCGGCCCACGCTTTGGGGCAGATTTCCCCAAGCTGCGCGGCGCGCTGAACGCGCTCGACGCGGCGGCCGTCGCCGCCCGCGTGGCGGCTGGCGAACCTGTGCAACTCATGCTGGACGGCAGCGAGATTGAGCTCGCCGCCGACGAGGTCATTGTCAACAGCCAGCCCGCCGAGGGCTTGGCCGTTGCCGCTGACAAGGGCGTAACAGTGGGGCTGGATACCGCCCTCACGCCGGAGCTGCGCGCCGAAGGCACCGCCCGCGAGCTGGTGCGCCGCATTCAAGACATGCGCAAGAAGGCGGACTTCAACATCGAAGACCGTATCCGCACCTACTACAGCGTGGATGGCGAGCTGGCAACTGTGCTGGCCGATTGGGCCGAGACGATCAAGTCTGAGACGCTCAGCCTGGAGCTGACCGCCGGCCCGGCACCGGCGGGTGCCTACACTGAGGAGCACAAAGTGGATGGCGCTACGGTAACCTTGGCGGTAGTGAAAGCCTGAGGTGAAAGATGAAACTGAATCCACTTACGCCCGAAGAGCAGCGCATCATCCTCCGCAAGGGCACCGAGATGCCCTTCACCGGCGAGTACGACCGCCACTACGCCGCCGGCACCTACGTCTGCCGCCAGTGTGACGCGCCGCTGTTTGGCTCGGAAACCAAGTTTGACGCTCACTGCGGCTGGCCCGCCTTCGACGCGGAGATCCCCGGCGCCGTGGCCCGCCACCCAGACCCAGATGGCTACCGTGTCGAGATCACCTGCGCCAACTGCGGCGGCCACCTAGGCCACGTCTTCGAAGGCGAGGGCTTCACGCCCACCAACACGCGCCACTGCGTCAACTCCATCTCAATGAAGTTCGTACCCGCGGAACCGAAATAATGCCTGCGGTGCAACGCATCTTTATCAAGGGCCGCCTGGTCTATTACCGCCAGGCGGCTACCGCGCAGCACTGGGATGCCGTATGGAAGACCCAGGATACCGAGCGCTTGTTTGCTGGAGCCGCTAAGGGCGAGCTCGACTATTACACTGAGATCTTCCCGCGCCACTTGCCCAAAAACGGCAAAATTCTGGAGGCAGGCTGTGGCCTGGGCCAATATGTCATCGCCCTGCGTCAGCGTGGCTTCGATGCCGAAGGGGTCGATTATGCCGAAGATACGATTCGTTTCCTCAACGAACGCTTCCCAGAGTAGCCCTTTCGCGTGGCCGATGTTACCGCCATGGACGTGCCGGATGGCTATTACCGCGGCTATATCTCACTCGGCGTAATGGAGCACCTGCCTGAAGGGCCGCAGCTCTTTTTGAAAGAATGTCATCGCATCCTCGCCCAGGATGGCGTGGCGTGCATTTCCGTGCCCTATCTCAACTTCCTGCGCCGCCTGAAGGTGCGCTTGGGTCTTTACGGCCGCCCGGGTAGCGAGAACATGCCGTTCTATCAGTACGTCTACTCCGCCAAAGAGTTCACCCAGCTGCTCAAGCAACACAGCTTTGAAGTGATTGCCCGATACCAGTATGGCGGCTACAAGGGCGTCAAGGATGAGCTGTCTTGGCTCAGTAAAGTTTTTGAATGGCCGCAGGGCTGGCGCCTACGCAAATGGCTGATGAACTCCAAATGGCTCAATGCCCACAACGGCCACATGATGATGTATGTGGTTCGCAAGGCGCAGACGTAAAAGAAAAACGGCTCCCGTATGGGAGCCGTTTTTTACTTGTAGGAAGCCAGCCGCTTGGCGTACTGGTCGTTCTCGCGGTGTTTGCGCGCCGAGCGTGAACGGCCCGGGCGGTTCTGCGGGGCGGGGCTCGGCTTGCGTCCCTGTGGCGCCGGGCTGGGCCGGCGGCCTTGCGGGGCGGCGCTGGGCTTGACGCGCGGCTGATTGGCGGCCACCACTTCGGGGGCGGCCTTGGCGCTGTAATCGAAGCCATCCAGCTTGCGGGTCTCGATCTTGCCCATCACGCGCTCCAGGGCGCGCAGCATGTCACGGTCATCCTCATTTACTACCAGCGTAAAGGCTTCGCCGGTGCGCTGAGCGCGGCCGGTGCGGCCGATACGGTGGATGTAGGCATCCGTAGTATCCGGCATGTCATAATTGACCACCAGCTTGATGCTCTCGATATCCAGGCCGCGGGCGGCAATATCAGTCGCTACCATTACCTGGTAGCGGCCATCGCGGAAGCCCTTAAGCGCTGACTGGCGCTGGCTCTGCGTGCGGTTACCGTGCAGCGCGGTGGCCATGAAGCCTTCGCGCTCCAGTTGGCGCGTTACTTTCTGTGCGCGGTGCTTGGTGCGCGTGAATACCAGCACTGACTCGGCATCCGAGCGCTTGAGCATCTCCAGCAGCATTTGCGTCTTCAAGTGGCGCGGCAGCGGGTACAGCGAATGGGCTACCGTGTTGGCCGGGGCACTGATGCCCACAGCCACACGCTTGGGATTGTGCAGCAAGCTCTTTGCCAGGTCCTCGACCTCTTTGGGGAAGGTGGCCGAGAACAGCATGTTCTGGCGCTTGGGTGGCAAGAGCTGGATGATGCGCTTCACATCTGGTAGAAAGCCCATATCAAACATGCGATCGGCTTCATCCAGCACCAGCATCTCGATGCGGTTCAGGCGCGCCGCGTTCTGGTTGGCCAGATCGAGCAGGCGGCCGGGGCAGGCCACGATGATCTCAGCGCCGCGGCGCAGCGCTTCGATCTGTGGGCGCGAACCCACGCCGCCATACACCGTGACGCAGCGCAGGCTGGTGCCGCTGGCCAGGGTGACGATGGTTTCGCGAATTTGTTCGGCCAGCTCACGCGTCGGCGTCACGATCAGGGCGCGCGATTGGTTGCGCGGCCCATCCAGCAGCTTGTTCAGGATCGGCAGCACGAAGGCTGCGGTCTTGCCGGTGCCGGTTTGCGCCGTGCCGATGATGTCGTAGCCTTCAAGCGCTACGGGGATGGCCTGTTCCTGGATCGGCGTGGGCTGCGTGTAGCCGGCGCGTTGAATGCCCTTCGACAGGCGCGAATCAAGGTTGAACTCAGAAAATTTCACAGTATTCCTTTGTGTATTCAGAAGTCTATGGGGTGTCCCGCCACGGACGTGGCGGCTTCCAGACTGAGTTCAAAGACAACGTTGCCAGGTGTTGGCGCAGAACAGCAGCGACTGCCGAATAACGATAGTTGAATAAGACCGTGAGAGCATACAGGGGAAGTGCCCGAATGTCAAGCAGACTGGTGTATAGTTCGCCATCTTTTAGCAAGGAATCATCATGCGCTCATTTTTCAATACTCCCGCTCATCGCACCGTGGCCTGGATCTGGGCCGGTTGGGTTTTTGCAATGCTCGCCTTCCAGGCCTATCTGCCCGCCCGGCTGGAGCTGGCGCGGCCGGACTATGCTATTGAATGGACGCCGCAAGAGACGCGCGCCGGTGCCCAGGCTGATAAGCTCTACCTGAACGAACCTTTTCTGAATACCCATGTATCCTGGGATTCAGAGTTTTATCTGGCGATTGCCAACGAGGGCTACCATTCCAGCAATATCCGCCAGGTGGATGGCTACTTTGATAGCGCCAATGCACAACTGCCATTCTGGCCCTTCAGCCCGCCGGCCAGCGTGGCGCCTGGCGAACGCCTCTCGATGAGCCTGGCCTTCTTCCCCTTGTACCCGCTGAGCATGCGCGCCCTTAGCGCGCCGCTTAGTTTGCTGGGTATGAACCCGGTCGCCACCGCCAGCCTGGCCGGCGTCACCATCTCGCTGCTGGGCGCGCTGGCGGGCATGCTGGCCTTGTATCAGTTGGCCAAAGATGAGCTGGGCGAAGAGGGTGGGTTGCGGGCGGCTTTCTATTTGGTCATCTTCCCCAGCGGGTTCTTCCTCGCACAGGTGTATACCGAGGGCTTGTTTGTGGGGCTGGCCTTCTGGTCGCTCGTGATGGCGCGGCGCAAGCGGTTCGCCTGGGCGGCTGCACTGGCTGTGCTGGCTACCTATGCGCGTGCGGTGGGCGTTTTGCTGGTGCTGCCGCTGCTGTATCACTGGGTGCAAAGTGGGGCATGGAAACAGTTGCAGCCTAAGCAATTCTCCTGGCGGGCGCTAGCTGGCCTGCTGACGGTCTCTGCACCCGTGCTGGCCTTTGGCCTGTGGCGTATCTCGTACTATGGGCAGGCCTTCACCATTGTGGAAGATGTGTGGTTTGGCCGCGGTTTGCTGGAATGGGGTAAGACCGTTTACAACTGGGGCGTGGTGCTCGAGACTCTGCGTGCCGGCGTGTCGCAATCCTCGGCGTACTACGCGCTGGAGCTAGCCGGCATCCTCTCCGGCTTTGTGGCCTGCCTGCTCGGTTTGCGCCGCCATCCGGATCTGGCTTTGTTCGGCCTGGCGGTGGTGTTCGTCTCCTTCACCAGTGGTCAGGCGCAGGGGATGTATCGTTACATTCTCGTGGCGCCTTCGGTATTCCTGTTGTTGGCGCGTGCCGGCAAGCATGCCGCCTTTGACCGCTCCTGGAGCATGGTTAGCCTGCTCTTGATGAGCATCATGGCAGCGCTGTTTAGCTTTGATATGTGGGCGGGATAGGTAACTGCTAGGAACCAATCAGTTACTGAGTTACCGGTTCCTTATTACTGATTACTCATCACTGATCACTGGTGTTTACAACTGCCAGCTCTCGCCCCAGTTAGCCGCGCCGCTGGTAGCTAGCATCTTGGTAGCGCGCTAGGGCATAGTCTAGGAGCTAGGTTTTTGTGCCTGCTGCCATTTGCCAATCTCTAAGGCGAGCTGCTGGCGGTCAATCAGTAAACACTGGGTCCCCCTCGCCAACTCTTTGGCGGGTCTAGTGAAGTGGCTACTCGTAATCACTACGGCGCGATCACAGTGGTGATAAGCCATGCCTGCAATGGCGGCGCGCACCGCCTCTATGCTTACCGGTTGCTTCCAACGTTTGGCTTGTATGGCGTGTTTGCGGCCACCGCGGCTGGCGATCAGGTCAACACCATAATCATCAAGCCCACCAATGCACCTAACCTCATATCCTTGGTAGGCTAATAACTTTGCAATAAAGCGCTCAAATTCTGGCCCGCTCATCTCGTCGACCTGGGCGATGTTCAATGGACGGGTGAACTTGAAGTAGCGTACCAGCCGCCAAATTACTACCACTACCCCAGCGCCGATCAAGACATAGGCCAGGGAACGCAGCCAGGGCAGGGTGCCAAACAAACCCAGCAAGATAAGCCATGCCATGTTCCAAACAAGCTCAGCTGCGTCAGATGTGTTGCGTTTTCGCCTAGGCATACTCTCCCTCCTGCCTGTCGTTGATCACTTGCTATCTACAACTGCCAGCTCTCGCCCCAGTTGGCTAGTAACGCTTGGTAGCTAGCATCCTCATAACGTTGCAGGCTAAATAGCGGGGCATAGCCGGGTAGCTCGCCCCCGCTAATGTGCCCAGCCACCAGCTCCGCCAGGCCGGCGGCGGCCATGATGCCGTAGCCAGACGCCGCGCCGATGATATAGGCGCCCTGCACGCCCAGCGGCCCGGCCAGCGGGCGGTTCTCCTGCGTTTTGGTGTAGTAGCCGCCATCCACGCTGGGGCGCGGCATGCGCTCCAGGTAGCCGCGCATGCCGGGCAGAATGCGCCCTAGGCCGCGGATCGCCGTTTCGGCGTACAGCGGGTCGTCTGCGATCGGGAAGCTGGGCTCTACTTTCTCGTTGTGCACATCCCACAGGATCAGGATACTTTGTGCGGCGGCATCGCCTTCTGGGCGCGTGTGGGCGCCGGAAGGCAAGCGGCCGAGCAGCCAGGCCGTCTCAGGATCCTCGGCCAGCATGGCGCGCTCGTCCTCGCCCCAGGGCAACTCCTGCTCATCGGCACAGATCACCAGCGGCGCATCTCGCCCCACCGCCGCCAAGTTGTCGTTAAAGGCCGCCTTGAGGTGCAGTTCGTTATAGACGGGCACTTCAATACCCAGCAGCTTGCCCACTGAGGCAATGTGCGGCCCGGCGGCATTTACAAAGGTGCTGGTCTCAATGACGGTGCCATCGGCCAAACGCACCGCACTCACCGCACCGTTTTGGATGTCTACGCCCACCACGCAGCCTGTGATCAGCTTAACGCCAGCCGCACGCGCTTGCTCCCACATCCACATGCCATAACTCTGCGCGCTCAGCCAGCCAGCCCGGCGCACATGCAACACGCCTGCCGTCTCCGGTGCCAGGTAGGGAAAGTGTTGCTGGATCAGTGCCGGGTCTGTGATCAGGTCTGAGCCGTCAGGCCCTTCATAGCCCTCGGCATGCTGCGGCTGGTAGCTGGCGCTGCCCGCGGCGTGCTCACGCAGGGCGCCGGCGCCCAATTGCGCGGCCTCCGCGGCCGCGGCGCGCAAACCCGCGATCTGCTGCGCATCGGTGGTGACGTAGAGGTAACCGCGCCGGTTGAGCTTGAACATGTTGTTGCAGGCCGCGGCGCGTGCTTCCATCAGTGTGATGCTGCGGTTCATCAACTGCACCATCGCATCGCCCGGGCCAGGCCACCAGTTGCGGTAGCACTCGCTGGATTTATCCGAGGTGAGCGTCAGTGGCGGGCGCTCGTCGATCATGACGATATCTTTTATGCCCTGCTGTGCCAGGGCATAGGCCGTGCTAACGCCCAAAATCCCGGCGCCACAAATCACGATCTCGGCAGATTGTTTGCTCATTGGACGATTCAACCACAAGTTGCCGGGGGTGTAAGCGTTATAATTTTTGTGCACACCCGATCATCACTATGTACCTTGGCTGGGGAGGCAATGAGCAGGATTGAAGAAATCGCCAGACAAGCAGGGGTTTCGCGTTCCACCGTTTCTCGGGTGATCAACAATGACCCCAATGTCAAGGACAGTACGCGCCAGCGTGTGCTCGAGGTAGTTTCTTCAAATAACTACGTGCCCAATCGCGCCGCCCGCAAGCTGGCTGGCGGCCGCACCAGCGTAATTGGCCTGGTGATTCCCATTCGCGTCTCCAGCCTGTTCGGCGAGCCCTTCTTCCCAATTCTGGTGCAAAGTGTCACCCATCACAGCAATCAGCTCAATCACTCGGTGATGCTTTGGTTGGGCGAGCCAGAACACGAACGCAGAAGCATTACCCAGATCCTGAGCAACGACCTTCTTGACGGGGTGATTGTCTCCTCCCTACAAGACCGTGATCCGATCGTCGCCGCACTGCACCAGTCGCAGATCCCTTTTGTCCTCATTGGCCGTTATCCGGGCACACTGCCGGTTAACTATGTGGATATTGATAATGAAGAGGGCACCCGCCGGGCCATCAACTACCTCATCGCAACTGGCCATAAGCGGATTGCCACCATCACCGGCGTGGAGGGCACTCTGGTTCAGCGCCAGCGCCTCGAGGCTTACCGTGCCGCGCTGGGCGAGGCAGGCATAACGGTGGACGAGAACCTGATTGCCGCGGGTGGTTTTGTAGAAGAGGGCGGGTATACGGCCATGCAAAAGATCGCGCCCTACAGGCCAGATGCGGTCTTTGCCACTAACGATGCCATGGCCGCCGGAGCCATCCGTTACCTACACGAGCAGGGCATGCGTGTGCCACAGGATGTGGCCATCGTGGGTTTTGATGACGCGCCCTTTGCAGCCAACCACAAGCCAGCGCTCACCACCATTGCGCAGCCGATTGCTGAGTTGGGGCGCCACGCGGTGGATATGCTCATGCAGCTGATCGGGCGCCAGCCAACACAGCCGCTCTCAAAGATACTTCCTTCCGAACTGGTGATCCGCGAATCTGCCTAGCGCGCGGGGCTATTGCACCTGCTCGGCAGAGAAGTTACGCAGCGGGCTGCGCACTGGCCAGTGCGGCAGGCCGTGTTGCGTGTGCAGCATCGCCTTGAGGTAGGCCGGCGCTGGCGGCATGGCGTCCATCGCCGCACGCGCCGCGTCCAGCGTGGCCTGGTGCTCGCTGGCATCCGTGTTCCACAAGAAGCCCTCGTAAACCGCGCGCAGTTCACCGCAGCGCAGGTTGGCCAGCGCCGTGATCGCCCCGGCCGCACCGGCTTGCAGGCCGCTGGTCATCAGCTTGTCGTTGCCCACCAGCACCGCGCAGCCCGGCAGCCCCGCGGCATACGCCGCGGCGGAAGCCAGATCGCCTGTGGAGTCTTTCAAGCCGGCAAAGCGCGTAGGGTAGGCGGCGTGCAGGCGCTGCAGCAGGCTGAGCGGCAGCGGCACGCCGCTCAGCGCAGGGATGTGATAACCCAGCAGCCAGCGGCCCTCAGGCACACTGCGTTCGATCACTTGGCTATACCAATCAAACAAGCCGTCTTCGCTGGCGTTGCGCACAAAATAGGGCGGCAGCACTACCGTCGCCTCAAAGCCTAGTTCGTAGGCCGTCTGGTTGAGCGCAATCGTCTCACTCAGGCTAGGCGTGCCCGTGCCCGCTAGCAGGCGAAACTCCTCGGGGCGGGCCGCCGCGGCCGCCTTGAAGATCGCCACGCGCTCCGCGGCCGAGAAGCTGGTGCCCTCGCCGGTGGTGCCGAGCAGCAGCGCTCCGTGGGCGCCGCGCTCGGCCAAGAAGCCTAGCAGCGCTGGCCAGGCGGCCAGATCCGGCGTATCGTCAGGGTGCAGTGGAGTGACCGCCGCGGCGTACACGCCGGATAATGGATGGGTGAGGTTTGGGGAGGGCATGGCCTGATTATAAGGTCATGCGAGGAACAAGATGCCTACTCCCGCCAATGCCAGCAGCGTGCCAGCAATCCCGCGCACGCTCAGCTTCTCCTTGAAGACGAAATAGCCGATCGGCAGCAGGAAGATCGGCACCATGGCGATCAGCGTGCTGGCAACGCCCACCTCCGTATTCTGGATCGAAACCAAGGAGAGCCATACCCCGCTGATCGGGCCGAACAGCGCACCGATCAGCAGCAGCCCCAAAGCTTTGGGCTGGCTGCGCAGTGTGCGCAGCGTAGGCCTAACTTGGCGGCGCAGGATGGCAAACAGCCAAATGCTGCCCGTGGCCGCCAGCATGCGCATCACTTGTGCCGAAAGCGCCGGGAACTCACCCGCCAGGCCAAACTTGGCTGTGATCGTGCCCAGCGCCTGCCCCAGCGCCGCCAGGAAGGCGAAGCCGAGCCCGGCCAGATACACACGCCGCTCGGCATGGCCGCGCTCGCCGCCTTCTTGCTCCGAGACGACCCACAGTACACCGCCCAGACTCAGCAGCATGCCCAGCAATTGCAGCGCGCCGAGGGTTTCGCCGAAGAGGAAATAGCCCAGGATGGCCGCCACTACAGGGGCGGTGCTGAAGACCAGCATGGTGAGGCGCGCTCCCAACTGCACGAAGGCCTGGAACAACGCCGCATCGCCCAAGGTCAGGCCGATCACACCGGAGAGGCCCAGCCAGATCCAGCGCGTGTCCTCCGCCTGCGGGATCGGGCCACCATACAGCAGGGAGTGGATCATTAGCAGGATCAGGGTGGCCGCCAGCAAGCGCGTGCGGTTGACCACTTGTGAGCCCGCCAGGCGCGAGCTCAATGTAAAGAAGCTGGCGCCACCAGCAAAGAAAATCGCCGTCGCCAGCCCGGCCAACTCACCAATGAATCGCATGGGCATAGAAATCTCCGAAGCTGCAAGTATACGCTAGGGATAATTTATACTTGGGGGTCTATGCGCCCCAAAGATAGCCTGGTTTCCATCATTGTCCCTACCTATAACGAGAAAGAGCACATCACTGCCCTGATCGAAGCGTTGTATGCCGCCATCCCGGCCCCGCTGGAAGTCATCGTGGTGGATGATGCCTCACCGGATGGCACTGCCGATCTGGTGGCGGCGCTGCAGCATCCCAACCTGCGCCTGATCCGCCGCAAAGCGCGCGGCCTGGCCGCCGCTTTCCATCGCGGCATCCTTGAGGCGCGTGGCGATATTCTCGGCTGGATGGATGCCGACATGACCATGCCCGCGGCGGTGATGAACCAGCTGATCGAGCAGTTGGATCACGATCACATTGCTATCGGCTCGCGCTATGTGGAAGGCGGCAGCGATAACCGCCACCCCGTGCGCACCCTGGCCAGCCGCGCGATCAACGCCTTGGCGCGTATCGTGCTCAACAATGCGGTGCGCGATTACGACAGCGGTTTCATTGCCATTCGCCGAGAAGTGTTCGATTACGTCACCTTGATTCCTTTTGGGTACGGCGATTATTTCATTGAGTTTATCTACGATGCCCATCGCGCCGGCCTGCGCATCAAAGAGGTCGGCTATGCCTTTCGCGATCGCAGCGTGGGTGTGTCCAAATCGGCCCCTTCGCTGATCAGCTTTTTTATCACCGGGTTGCGCTATATCCTGCGGATCTTTAGCCTGCGCCTGCGTTTCCTCACCGGGCGAGATTAATGCAGGCGGCTGAATACCAGTATCTGCATGCTGCCGAGCAGCGCTTGTGGTGGCTGCGCGCGGTTCACTTGGCGGTGCGGCGCTTGCTGCCCACGCCTTCCGGCCAGCGCCTGCTGGAGCTGGGCTGTGGCACCGGCGGCCTGCTCAGCGCGCTGCAGCGTGCCGGCTACCAGGTCACCGGCTTGGATTACGCCAGCGAAGCCGTGCGCTTCAGCCAGGCGCGCCAGGTTGGCCCAGTGCTGCGCGCCAGCGGCAACCAGTTGCCCTTTGCCGCCAATAGCTTCGATCTGCTCACTTGCATTGATGTGCTCGAGGTCGGTTCGGTGAATCCGCACGAGTTGGTTGCGAATGCTCTGCGCGTGCTACGCCCCGGCGGCCAGGCCCTGTTCCTGATGGCCGCCCACCAGTGGCTCTACAGTGAGCACGACCGCGCGGTCAACTCCGTACGCCGCTTCAATCTCACGCAACTGCGCAGCCTGTTCGCCGGCCAGCCGGTGCAGTTTCTGCGGGGCAGCTATCTCTTCTTCCTTTTATTTCCTTTGATGGCCCTGCGCAAGCTGTTTAACAAACCCGGTCAAGGCGTCAGTCGCTCCGATGTGCGCCTTTTCCCTGGCCTAATCAATGAACCCTTATACTGGCTCTCGTGGTTGGAAATGCAAGTGCTGCGCTGGGTAAACTTACCCATCGGCACTTCCGTATTGGTGGTGGTGAGAAAAAATGACTGAACGAATCTGGTTGGATGCCCTGGAAGCTACGCGCCCCTACCAATGGCTGCGTTTGCAAATGAACCGTGGTCTGGTGAGCTTCCTGCAGCGCGCCGTGCTGGAAGGGCGCCAGGGGTTGCGCCTGGCCGAAGTAGCCTGCGGCAGCGGCTTTGCCGCGCACTTGCTCAGCCAGTTTCCGCAGGTGGGCCTGAGCATCGCCGCCGATCTAAACCTTGAGGATTACCGCCAGGCACACATTCCCGCGTTTCAGGCCGCCTTCCTGCTGACCGATCTATTCCGCCCGGCGATTCAACCCGAGTCGTTGGATTTAGTGTGGAACTCCTCTTCGATCGAGGAGATTGATAACCCCGAGCAGGCCGTGGCCTGCATGGCGCGCCTGGCCAAGCCTGGCGGCATGGTCTTCGTCGGGGTGCCTAGCCGGTACGGGCTGGCCGGGCTGCTGCGCCTGCTGCCCTCTGCGCGCACGCGCGCCTGGCTGGGGCGCGTGTACAGCCTGGCACAATTGCGCAGCCTGCTGGCCGGCGCCGGGCTGCAGCCGGTGCGCCACACCTCGTACCTGTTCGGTACATTTATTGGCGTACTGGCACAGAAAACCCGCTAGCATAGTGCACCATCAATTAGCCGTTAGAATTGCCCTATGACCCACCAAAATGAAGCAGTGATCATTGACGGCGTGCGCACCCCTATTGGCGCGCTCGGCGGCGTGCTGGCTGCGGTGCGCCCCGATGATATGGCTGCCTTGGTATTACAAGCCTTGGTGGCGCGCACCGGGGTGAACCCCGCTGAAGTGGAAGAAGTCTATATGGGCTGCGCCAACCAGGCCGGCGAAGACAACCGCAACGTGGCCCGCATGGCGGTGCTCCTGGCTAACTTCCCGGTAGAGGTGCCTGCGGTGACGCTTAACCGCCTGTGCGCCTCCGGCCTGAGCGCAGTCAACGCCGCGGCACGCGCCATCAAAGCCGGCGATGGCGATATGTACATCGCCGCCGGCGTGGAAAGCATGACGCGCTCACCCTATGCGGTGGCCAAGGCCGCCCAAGGCTACGAATATGGCAATGTGACCATGTGGGATACCACGCTGGGCTGGCGTTTCCCCAATGCCAAACTCAAAGAGATGTTCGGCAACGACTCGATGGGGGAGACGGCCGAAAATATCTACGATGCCACGCCGATCTCGCGTGAAGAGCAGGATCGCTTCGCCTTGCAAAGCCACCAGCGCGCCATCGCCGCGATGGATGCCGGGCGCTTCACAGATGAAATTGTGCCCGTGCCGGTGCCGCAGCGTAAGGGCGATCCGATTCTGGTGGCTACCGACGAGCGCCCACGCCGCGATACCAGCCTGGAGAGCCTGGCCAAGCTGCGCCCGGCCTTCCGCAAAGATGGCACGGTCACCGCAGGCAACTCCTCCGGCCTGAACGATGGCGCTTCGGCTCTCTTGCTCACCAGCGCTGAGAAGGCCGCCGCCCTCGGGCTCAAGCCGATGGCACGCATCGTCGCCTCGGCCGCCGCTGGCGTGCCGCCGCGCACCATGGGCATGGGCCCGGTGCCCGCCGTGCGCAAGGCGCTGGCTCGCGCCGGCCTGACCGTCAGCGACATCGGCCTGGTTGAGCTCAACGAAGCGTTCGCGGTGCAATCGCTGGCCGTGTTGCGCGAACTGGGCATCAGCGAAGAGATCACTAACGTGAATGGCGGCGCGATCGCCCTCGGACATCCACTGGGCTGCTCCGGGGCGCGCATTCTCACCACCTTGCTGCACGAAATGCGCCGCCGTGCCCCCAGCATGCCGCGGCCCTTCTATGGCCTGGCTACGTTGTGCGTCGGCGTGGGGCAGGGCGAAGCCACGATCGTGGAGTGGCTCGAGAGCTAATGGCGGCTGTGTTCAAGCTGCGAGATTCATTTTGGTTTCGGGCAGGCTTGACCGGTTTGGGGTTGATTGGCCTGGCAGCGGCTCTCGGCATCGTGCCGCGCTATCTGTTTGGCGAAGAATTTCTGCTCTTCCGCTATGCCGATGGCTACAATCACGAGCTTGCCTGGCAAATGTATTATCAAGACAACGGGCGCGCCATCGAAGCCCTGTATTGGAACTATCTCTATAAGCTGGTCGGCTACCAGCCTTTGCTCATCCATACACTGTCCTTCGTACTGCTGCTGGTGGTGGCTTTGCTGGCCACCCGGCTGCTGAGCCGCGTCTGGCCCAATGAGCGTCGCCCGAAGTACCTATTCGCATTGCTGGCTTTTGTGTTGTTCACCAATTGGATCTCGCTCCCCTTGGCCTTCAAGGTGTCCACCGATAATGGGCGCATCTCGCTGATCTTCTTCTTTTTGGCGGGCTTGGCGCTGCAAAACTGGGCGGCCGGCAAAAAAGTGCGCTGGCTGATTGCCAGCTTCTTGCTCTTCGTGCTTTCGATCATCACCTACGAGAATGCCTTGTTGCTCTTCCCCGGCCTGCTCTTGCTCGCTTGGCCGCTGGAGCGCGACAAGCGCCGCGGCCGTGCCTGGCAATATCTGGGTTTGGCCGTGTTCTCGGGCGTCTTCGGGCTGCTGCTGTTTCGCTTCTACGCCGCCCAGGCGGCCCAGGCCAGTGAGGCAATGGCCCACCCGGCCGTGAATTTGGGCGCAGCCTGGGAGATTGTGCAGCGCATTGCCGAGCGGCTGCCCGGCTATTTCTTCGGTATCCGCACTCCCTCGTGGTCAGCACCGCAGGCTATCTGGTTGGCGCTGATGCTCGCTGCGGTGATCCTGCTGCAACTGTTTGGCCTGGGGTTGCTGCTCAGCCAAGCCCGGCGCGGCGTGCCTCAGCCACGGCGCTTCTTCCTCGCCGCGGCGCTGATTTGGTTCTTTATTTTTGGCTTTGTTCCTTACGCCGCGGCGGGCTACGGCCCGGTGGGGCGCGTGTTCTCCTCCTCCGTCTTTGGGTTGATGCCCTTAGGGGTGCTGGCCTATCATCTGGCGAAGCCGGGGGTTTGGCGGGTGCTAGCCGCGGCCGTACTCGCCGTGCTGGTTTCATATAGCGGCGTAGAGAGCACGGCTCGTTACCAGTTTCTGGCCGAGCGCGAGCTGCCGGAAAATGTGCTCTATCGCGGCCTGCTGGAGGTTGTGCCGCAGGTGCAGCCGGGCACGGTGTTCATCTTTATCGATCGCGTGCTGAGCAATTCGGGCTGTGGCCCCAGCCTCGAAATGCTGTATGGCCAGCCTGATCTGCTGTGCGCGTTTCTCAGTACCGATCTGGCAGAATACTGGGCCATCCGCCATGAAGGCTATTTGGAAGCCAACCGCGGTGGCAATCTGCGCAAAGACAATTGGATCCTGATCGCATTGGATGCGCAGGGCCTGCCCTATGTAGTAGAGCAACTGACCCCAGGTGCTGACCGTGGCCTGCAGATCACCTGGGAGGACCCCACGCCGATCCGCACCAACCGCGAGCACATCGTGCCGGGGCCGAAACCTGCCAGCCGCTTCTACTTGAACCTGCTGCAGCGCGCCCCCCAGTTGGGCGCGCGGCCCTAAGCCGGGCTAGTGCCCGCCGGCCAGCGCCTCGAGGCCCAGCTTGGCAATGCAGCTGGGGCGCGGGTGCACCGCGTCGTAGAATTCGCTGGCATCGCAACCCAGCGCCGCTGGGTCATACGAACCCACCACCGTGATGCCGTGTCGAGCCGCGAAGCTATGCAAGTATTGCTCAACTGCTTGTGCGCCGGGCTGCATGGCGTCTGCTGCGTACATCGCAGGCGGATAGGGGGCTAAGAAGAACACCACCTCCACGCCTTCGGCTTGCAAGCCGGCCACAAAAGTTTCGAACACCTGCATAAAGAACGGATCGAGCTGGTTGAATGGGCTCAGATTATCTACCGCCGTGCTCACTAGCTTCTGCAGTTCAGCCGCGCTGCGCTTCTCTTCTTCGTCTCCATAGACGCGCGAGCCATCGCTAAGCTTGAGCACCTCGCCGGTATGGCTGCGCTCGGTGAAGTAATAGCTGTTTTCTCGATTGGCCCAGCGAAGCGACTCTTGCAAATACGGCAGCGAAAACAAGGCGGAGTATTTCTCCACGTCCAGGCTGCGCCAGTACTCGTCCAGGCCATGGTCGATCCCCAGGCGGTCTAGCGCTTGGAAGTATTCGCTGGCCAGGCTGCGCCAGCGTGTTTGCCCATTCTGGCGGTTAAACACCCAGGGGCTGATATCCAGGATCACTGTTTTCGGCCTGTGCCCATTGTTGCGCATCACTTGATCGATGGCGAGGAAATCTTCCACGCTGCCTCCGGCCACCGCGGCGTTGTACAGGCGCTGGCCGGGGAAATAGCTTGCCCGCACCAGCATGCTGCGGCTGGAGCCTAAGACAACCATGTCCGGCGTTTGTTGCAGGCCGGCAAAGTAGAATTTTTGCAACAAGCGATGATCATAATTCAAGATATTGGCAATGTTTTGCTCGTTGAGCATGGCCTGCGCCATCTCGCGCTCCACGCGGCCGGTGCCAAACAGCAGCGAGGGGTCCACTACATAATTCACCAGGCCTACCAACAGGAAGACGGGCACAAATAACAAGGCGAGTTTGCTGAGCAGACGTTTCATGGCTAAAACTGAAAGTAAATGAATCCGGATGCGCCGTACATGCCCAAAAAGGCAATCGCCACCACCAGCAAGTAATACACTGCCCAGCGCGGCACCCGGCCGAGCCGGTTCAGGCGCTCCAACAGATCCTGCTGGCTTTGCATGCGATCCAGCAGCCAAAGTAAGGGCAGGCTGATCAGCACGATCACCAGGCTGGAGAGGCTAAAGCCCATGTGCACCAACGCGTCTTTGAAAAAGGCCGGCGAGGTGAGGTTGGCGGCCCAGGCTGGCAGGTTGCTGAACAGATGGGTGACGATATATCCGGCGTCGTTCAGATCAGCGGCACGGAAGAAGATCCACGCAAAGCTCACCGCGGTGAAGGTGGCGATGGTCTTGGCTGCCTCCAGCCAGGGCGAGGAAGGCGCCGGCGCCCCAGGGCGCTTGAGCCACAATTCCACGATCATGAATAGGCCATGCAAAGCACCCCACACCGCAAAGGTCCACGCCGCGCCATGCCACAGCCCGCTGATCGCGAAGGTGGTGAAGAGCGCTAGCCAGCGCCAGCGCGGCGAGCGCAGTTTGCGCGCCAGTGGGAAATATAAATAATCGCGTAGCCAGGTGGAGAGCGAGATGTGCCAGCGTTGCCAGAACTCGGTCACTGAACGTGAGAAGTACGGCTGTTTGAAATTCTCGCTCAGGCGGATGCCAAAGAGCTGCGCCGTGCCGAGGGCAATATCCGTATAGCCGGAGAAGTCGTAATAAATTTGCCAGGCGTACAGCAGCGTGGCCAGCATCAACTGCGGCCCGTCAAAGGCGCGCACATTGCCATACACCGTGCCCACGATCACGGCCAGGCGGTCGGCAACCACCAGCTTCTTGAAGAAACCAAACGCCATGCGCTTTAAACCGTCTGTCACGCGGGCGTAGTCAAAACCTTGCCCGGCTTCGAACTGCGGCATGGTGTGCTGCGGGCGCTCGATCGGCCCGGCCAGTAGCTGCGGGAAGAACAACAGGTACAGCGCCACAGTGTGCAGCTTGCGCGCCGCCGGGAAGCGCCCCGCATGCACTTCGCTCAGATAGCTGATCGACATCAGCGTCTGGTACGAGAGGCCCACCGGCGCCAGCCAGCCGGACGCCGTGAAGTCGCGGCCCAGCAGGCTGCTCAGATTTTCACCGAGGAAGTTGTTGTACTTGAGCCACAGTAAGGCCAGCAGGTGTATCGCGATCAGGCTCAGGTACAGCCCGCGCCGCTTGGCCACCGGGCTGCGTTCCAGCGCCAGCGCACCCCAATAGTCCAGCAGGCTGAGCGCTAGCGCCAGCAACACATACACTGGGATAAAGCTCATGTAAAAATACACGCTCGCCAGCAGCAGGGCCGCCCAGCGATGGCGCGGGGGCAATGCAAAGTAGACCAGCGCTAACAGCGGTATGAAGACGGCGAACTGCAGTGAAGCAAACTGCATGTACTTTTAACCGGCCATCGCTTGCTTGAACGCCGCCAGGGCCGGCACCGGGGTGGGGTCGTAGCCATAGCCCATCGCCAGATAGAAGCTGACGTAATCGCCATAGTGCAGCGCCGTCCACAGGTTGGCCATGCGCGTGTCCCCTTGTGCGCGGATCATGTCGGTGTTCTGGCCCTCCACCATCACCGCGTTGCGGGTAAGCTCGGTGCGCTTGCGGTTGCGTGCATCATCCTGCGCGGCCAGCAGGAACAGCGCCATGCTGGCGTTGAATTGCGCTTCGGGCTGCATTAGCCCTTGCAAAGCGTTGTGATTGGTCTCAGGAATGACTTCAAAGCTGGCGGCGGCCTTTGAATTCTCGTTGAGCTGCGCCTTCCAGCGGCGCGCCACCGGCGCCATCAGGCCGGCGCCGTATATCGTGACCCAGCGGCCGATCAGTTGGCCGCCCATGCGTTTTGCAGGGTTTTGCGTGTCGGGCACCTCGGGGAGGAAGGCGGCCTGTTGCGCCTGCATCGCCGCCACCGCGCCAGCCAGCTCGGCGCCTGGGTCAGGCAACAGGCCCAGCCGCGCCACCAGCGCCAGCAGCAAGCCGAACGAGTAGCCCACGGCGGTGCGCGGCTGGCCCTTGTGCTCGAACTGCCACAGGGGGTGGCCATCTTGCTGGGCCAGGGCAGCTAACTTGCCGCCGGTGCACACCACCAGAATTTTGCTGCCGGCGGCCTTGGCGGCCGTGTAGGCAGCCAAGGTTTCCTCGGTGTTGCCGGAGTGTGAAGAGCACACCACCAACGTATCGGCGTTCACCCAGGCCGGCAGGCCATAGTCACGATGGGTGACCAGGCTGGCCTGCAACTGCGGCTCGGCGTAGGCCGCCAGCAGATCGGCGCCGATGGCCGAGCCACCCATGCCTGCCACCACGATCTGGCGGATGCCCGCCCACGCCGGCAGGGCCAGGCGTTGGCCCAGCGCCCAGGCGGCCGCCAACTGCTCGGGCAGGCCGTTGATATGGCCGATCATGTTCTCGGGGTCTTGCTGCTTCATCAAGTCAAGGTCATTCAGATTCATCGTCAATACGTTCCTTGCGGAGTTGTTCGAGGAGGGTATACACCTGGCTGCGCGGCCAACCGCTCTCGGCGGCCACCTGCTTGGCCAATTGGGAGGGCGGCGTAGTGGCCAGCCCGGCCTGCAGCAGTGATTTTACTTGCTCTTCGCCCCAGGCTTGTGGCTGCGTTTCGGCGCCTGCCACCACCAGGGTGAATTCGCCGCGGGCCGGCTGCTTGGCGTAGAATGCCGCGGCTTCGCTCAGCGTGCCGCGGAAGAAGCGCTCGTATAGCTTGGTGAGTTCGGCGGCCACCGCCACGTGGCGTTCACCCAGCACGCGCTGCAGGTCGGCCAATGCGGCGCTCAAGCGGTGCGGGCTCTCCAGCCAGATCAGCGTGTAGGGCAGGGCGGCCACCTGCTCGATCGCGGCGCGGCGCTCGCTGGCTTTGGCCGGCAGGTAGCCGAGATATACGAAGTGATCGCTGGGCAGGCCGCTGGCCGCCAGCGCCGCCACCGGGGCGCTGGGCCCGGGCACCGGGCTGACCTGGTGCCCGGCCTGCAAGGCCGCCCGCACCAGCAGGTAGCCGGGGTCGTTGATGCCGGGCATGCCCGCATCGGAGATCAGGGCTACATCGCCGGCGGCCAGCGCGGCCAGCACGCGCTCCAGCTTGCTAAGCTGGTTGTGCTCGTAATAGCTGGTCAGCGGGGTGTGGATCTCAAAATGGGTCAGTAGCTTGCGGCTATGGCGGGTATCTTCGGCGGCGATGAGTTGCACTTCGCGCAGCACACGTATCGCCCGCGGGCTCATATCTTCAAGGTTGCCGATGGGCGTGGCGACAAGAAATAAAATCGACATAGATCGAAACCACTACCGATTCGGTCAAGCACTTTCGTCTGACGAGGGGCTGACCGATCGATCGATGGATCACTTTTCTTCTTCGCTGAGGATCTTTTTCATACGGTGGGCCAGTTTGCGCCGCTCCAGCAGGACGCGGCGGCCACAGCCCAGGCACACCAGGCCAATATCTGCACCCAGGCGCACCACCTTCCAATCGGTGCTGCCGCACGGGTGTACTTTGTGCAAACGTACTACATCGTCGAGCTTGAGTTCCGGCAGCATGGTGTGCGGGGTATGGTATCACGGCGTGCGGGCTGGTTATAATCCTGCCATGTTCGGTCTCAGCCCCTCAGAATTGATCGCGCGGGCCATCGTATTGGTGGTGGCCTTCACTGTGCATGAATTTGCGCACGCCTTTGCCGCAGATCGCCTCGGCGACGATACCCCGCGCTCGCAAGGGCGTCTGACGCTCAACCCGCTGGCGCACCTTGATCCGATCGGCTCGCTGTTACTATTGATCGCCGGCATCGGCTGGGCCAAGCCGGTGATGGTCAACCCCGCCGCCCTCGAGCGCCGCCACCCCGCCGCGCCGATGCTGGTGGCGCTGGCCGGCCCGCTGAGCAACTTCCTGCTGGCGCTGCTGGCGGCGATTCCTTTTCAGATGAATTGGGTGGTGATGGATCTGCGTGCCGGCGCGTTGCTGCCTACGGCCTTCCAGTTGCTCGATGCGTTCGTCTATATCAACTTGCTGTTGATGCTGTTCAACCTGATCCCGGTGTTTCCTCTGGATGGCGAGAAGATCTTCACCTTCTTTCTGCCGCCCAGCGGCAAAGCCTTCATGGAACGCATCCGCCCCTATGGCTCGCTGATCTTGTTGGCGGCGATCTTCCTGTTGCCGCGCTTGGGCATCGATGTGCTGGGCTATTTGGTGTGGCAGCCGATGATCCAGCTCTACCGCGTGCTAATGGGCGGCTAGCCCGCTAGGGCAGTAGCAGCACTTCCACTGCAATAAAACGGGTCGGCATTTCCCCTGCAGCGGCGTACTCACTGAGCGCAATTTGCACCCAGGTAGGCTCGCTTACCGTCAGGGCCAGGCTGGTTGCGAAGGCATTCGCGCCGCTGGCCGTGGGCTGCGGGTAGACGCTGCCGGCCGCCAGCACGCGGCCATTGCGCCCAATCGCCGTGATGCTCAGTGGCTGCGTGCCGGCGCTATCGCCCTGGATTAGGATGCGCCCACTGCTCAGGCTTTGGCCTGCGCTGGGCTGGCTCAGTTGCAGCGCGGGGCGCTCTTCCGGCGCGTGCAGGCTGGGGCTGCCTTCGGCCAGCAGGGTCACCGCCAGCGAGCGCAGCGCCTGGGTGCGGCCGTAGGCGTCTTGTGTGCGCAGCACCAGGCGTGCCGGCTGCGGGCTGCGGCTGATCTCAAACGGCAGGCTCACATGTAGGGAGCTATCCACCACTGGCAGCACCTGGCGTGCCAGAATGCGGCCGCTGGCGTCCAGCAGGCTCACTTCGGCATGGTCCATTGCCCCGCCGGCCAGCGTAGCGTGCAGTTGGATGGGGGAGGTGAGCACCGAATCCGGCCCCGGGCTGCGTACATCGATAGTATCAATATCTATTGCAATAGTTCCTGTTTTTGCAATAAAAATTGTTTGCGTGGCAGCGACGGCCGGTGCCAGGCTGGCCGTGGGTAGCGCGGCGGGCGGTGTTAACGCGGCTGGCTGCCCGCAGCGTGCTACCAACAGCAGACTGAGGGCAGCCAGAAAAATGCGCATAGCGGGCCGGGCCGTGACGCTAGGCGAGGGCAGACCACACTTCGAGTTTGGTGCCGACGCGTTGGATGATCTCATCGGTGAAGGCTTTGGTGCCCAGGTGCCCGCCCAGATCGGTGGTGGCGTGCCCGCTGTGGATCGCTTCGAAGACGGCTTCGTAGATCGCCCGTGAGGCTTGTTCGTAGGCCTTGCCCGGCGCATAGCTGAGCAGCGCGCCCAGCGCCAGGATCATGCCCATCGGGTTGGCGATGTCTTTGCCTTCCAGCGCAGGGGCGGTGCCGTGCGGCGCTTCGGCCATCACCGCTTTCACACTCTGTGTCGCGCTATCCACCGCCAGCACCAGGCTCTCTGAGCCGGCAATGCTGCCAAACATCTGCAGGATCAGATCGGAGAGCAGATCGCCATCGCGGTTGAGCGCCGGGATCACCAGCGCCTGGCCGTTGGCCTGCAACAGCAAGGCCAGCGTGGCGTCGATCAGCAAGGGGCGGTACTCCACCTCTGGATGGCGCTGGGCGGCGGCGTCCATCTCTTCTTTGAACATGCCTTCATAGATCGGGCTGACGGTAAACTTCGGCCCGCCGAACACGGTGGCGCCGTTCTTCTTGGCGTACAAGAAGGCAAACTCGGCCACCGCCTGGCAGGTGGAGCGGTGGATCTGCGAAGTGCGGTAGGCCACCTCGTCACCATCCACGCTCTCGCGCCATTCTTTGGCGCCATAGGCATCTTCCACCGCCATGCGCGCCACGGCGATCGGGGCGTGCACACCGGCCACCGGCAGCACATTGGGGATGCGCCGGCCGGTGCGCAGGATCACCTGTGCCTTCATCGTGTTGCGCAGGATCGCATTCGGGCTGCCCAGGCTGCCGCTCTCCGGGGTGATCGTCGCAGCCTTGAGGCCGTAGCGGCCCGCCACCATCGCTTCTCCGGCGGCGTGCACCACTGCGTTCTGCGTGGCTTCGCGGTTCTGCAGGCTCAGATCGAAATGTTGAAAATCAAAGGTGACGCCCAGCGCATCGGCTACGCGCAGGGTTTCTTGCAATAATTCCTCGCCAGTCTGGTCCCCATGCATGACAACCAAGGGGAGGGGTTCATTTTTTTGGAGCGTACTCACCAATTACCTCTAACAATGCTTGCAGACGAATGGGTTTTTCCAGCGAGGCCACCGCGCCACTGGCGCGTGCCTCGGACTGGATTTCGCTTAAATTCAGGGCCGAAAGCGTAACGATCGGAATGTTACGCGTATCGGGCGCCGTGTGCAGCTGCTGGATCATTTCCAGGCTGCGCCGGCCGTTCAGATTCACATCGGTAACGATCAGATCCGGGCGCGCCTCCTGCGCCAGGCGCAGGGCCTCCTCTTCGCTGGCGGCGGTAATCGCCTGGTGGCCCATGATGGTAGCTGCCTGGGTGAGCAGCTTACGTGTCAACGGCTCATCGTCAACGAAGAGGATATTTGCCATAAGGCACCAATGATACCTGATAGGGCCAGCCCGCTGGCCGCCGGCAACAAAAAGAGCCGGCATTTTGCCGGCTCTTTTTTGTATGCTGGTGCGCTATAGGCCGTAGATGTCGCTGAACTTGCTTTCCAGATAGCGAATGTAGGTATCGCCGTTGATCTTCTCGCCGGTGATGCGCTGCACCATCTCTTGCGGTTCAAACTTGGCCCCCGGGGCGTGGATGTGCTGGTTGAGCCAGTGCAGCAGGGGGGCAAACTCGGCGCTGCGAATCTTGTCGTCCAGGCCGGGGATGTCGCGATGGGCTACTTCCCACAGTTGCGCCGAGACAAGGTTGCCCAGCGCATAGGTGGAGAAATAGCCCATCAGCCCGAACGACCAGTGCACGTCTTGCAGCACGCCTTCCCGGTCATTCGGCGGGGTCACCCCCAGATACTGCTGGAACATTTCGTTCCAGTACATCGGCAGCTTGTGCACTTCGGCTTCGCCTTCCATCAAGGCGATCTCCAGCTCGAGGCGCAGCATGATGTGCAGGTTGTAGGTGGCTTCGTCGGCCTCGACGCGAATATACGAAGGCGCCACTTTGTTGATCGCCTTGTAGAAGCTTTCCATCTGCACCCCCTTAAGCTGCTGCGGGAAGACCTGCTGCAGTTTGGGGAAGTAGTGCTCCCAGAAGGGTTTGGAACGGCCCACCAGGTTCTCCCACAGGCGCGATTGTGATTCGCCGATCGCCAGCGAGGGGCTGTTGTACAGCGGCGTGCGCTTCAGGCTCTCTGCCATGCCTTGGGCGTGCATGGCGTGCCCCGCTTCGTGCAGGGTGCCGAAGAAAAAGGGATTGAAGAAATCGGGATACACCCGCGTGGTGATGCGGTGATCGCCCCAGCCCAGCGTGGTTTGGAAGGGGTGGGTGGTTTTGGAGAGATTGCCCTGCGCCCAGTCGTAACCGAAATCGGTGATGACGTTGACGCCAAACGCCCACTGGTCAGGCTCGGCGAAGGGTTGGTGCAACACGGAGTCATCCACCTGCTGGGCCGCGGCGATGCGCTTGATCAGCTCAACCTGCTTGGGGCGGATATCGCTGAAGATTGCCTTGACGTCAGCCGTCTTCATCCCCGGCTCGTATTCATCCAGCACCGGGTCATAGACGTGCTCGTAGGGGGCGAACAGCTCGGCGTAGCGCCGTGACCAATCGACCAGCTTCTCCAGGTGCGGCTCAAAGATGGCGAATTGCGATGTGCTGCGCGCTTCCATCCAGGCCTGGTTGCCCATCGTGGTCAGCTCGGCGCGTTCCACCACCATCGCTGACGGCAGCTTGGTGGCCTTGTCGAAGCTGCGCCGCGTCACCTTCACCAGGCGCGCTTCATCTGAATCCGGGTCCCAACTGCCGGCTTGCTTCTCCAGCGCCTCCAGCAGCGTGCCCACCTGTGCGGCGGTGAACTTTTCATGGGCCAGCTTGTCCAGCGTGCCCTGCGCCTGGCCGCGTGCTTCGGCGCCCTTGGGCGGCATATAGGTCTGCTGGTCCCAGCTCAGCACGGCGCTGGCATTTTGCAGATCATTGACCTCGGCCAGAATATCTTTCAACGCTTGCAATTCTTTGCTCATCGTTCTCTCCGTAACCCCGGTAGGGGAATCAGTGCACTTGCCAGCGGATCGGCTGGCCCAGCAGCACATTGGCTACTTCGTCAGCCACATCTGCGGCGGCGCGGGTCTGCGCCTCGGCGGTTTGGGCGCCCATGTGGGGCGTGGCGATCACTTGCGGGTGGGTGACCAGGGCGCTGGCGCCCGGCGGCTCGGTGGCAAACACATCCAGCGCCGCTCCGGCCACCTGGCCGCGCGCCAGCGCGTTCAGCAGCGCGTCCTCGTCGATCACGCCGCCGCGCGCCGCGCAGATCAGGTACACGCCGCGCTTCATCTGTGCGAAGGTGCTTTCGTTTAGCATGCCGCGCGTTTCAGGCAGCAGTGGCAGGTGCAGGGTGAGCACATCGCTCTCGGCATACACCGCCTCCAGCTTGGCGGCCAGGGCACCGCGCGTCGTGATCGTGGCGTCATCCAAAAAGGGGTCGTAGGCCATCACGCGCATATCAAACGCCGCGGCACGCCGCGCCACCTGGGCCCCGATGTTGCCCATGCCCAGCACGCCCAGCGTCTTGCCCGCCAGCTCGGCGCCCTCAAAGGATTTTTTATCCCAGGCCCCGGCCTTCATGCTGGCATCGGCGCGCGGGATGCTGCGCAGCAGCGCCAGCATCAGCGCCAGGGTCAGCTCGGCTACCGCCACGCTGGTGGAAACCGGCGTATTCACCACCACCACGCCCTGCGCCTTGGCAGCCGCCAGATCGATATTGTCTACGCCTACGCCGGCACGGCCTACCACTTTGAGCGCCGGGGCGGCGGCCAGCAGGGCCGCGGTGACCTTGGTGCGGCTGCGCACGATCAGCCCGGCATACTGCGGCAGGAGTGCTTGCAACTCCTCGGCGGAGATGCCCGCCCGGTCATCCGCCTGCAGGCCGGCGGCCTCCAGGCGCGCCAGTGCTTGCGGGGCGAGTGAATCGGCGATGAGTACTTTCATAACCATACACTTCCTTGAATAGTGGCGAAGATAGAGGGATTGTAAGCGCGTTTAGCGGCGGGCTTGTTTGGCGCAGGCTCAGTGTAGAATCAGCGCACTTCGCTCATCTCTGGAGTTCTATGCCACGCTCACTTCACTCTGCTTTGTTGGTGCTCGCCCTGGCGGTTTTGGCCTGTTCGCTGGGCGGCGTGCTGCCCAGTGCCGCGGCGCAAAGCACCCCGGCCCCCAGCGCCGCCTCCGCCTTCAGCCCGGCGCCGCTGCAAAACGACGAGGGCGGCGTGGTGACGATCAGCGGCTCGCTGGCCTACTCGTACCCCTTCTTTACCGATGGCGTGGCCGAGCCACTGGTGATCCTCGAAGACCAGGCAGGCTTCATTGATCGCGACCGCGGCTACCTGATGCCGGTGGCCTCACAAGTGATGGGCCAGATCACCTCCGATTTTTACGCCTCCCCGTTCACCTACAGCCTCTCGCTGCCCATCGAGCCGCAAGGCGGTTGGCGCGATGTGGACCAGGACGGCGAAGCCGACCCGGGCGTGCTGGTCTTCGCCACCGCCTACTGGACCAATAGTTTTGGCGATCCGTTTCTGGAGAAGCGCGATCTGGCAGGCGGCGGCTGGTCCACCGCCTACGCCTCCACGCGCACCAGCGAAGAGGCCGCCACCGAACGCGAATACATTGGCGGCAAGCTATTGGTGTACGCCGGCGATGATCAGCAGGGCTTCCCCGCAGGCTTCGGCGCGGATGGCAAGCTGTTCACTGCCGATGACCCGATCGTAGGCCTGCCGCGGGGCTATACCCTGGTGGATATGGATACGGCGCCGTTTACGTTTGACCGTTCGCGTGCGGTGGTGATGGACCTGCTCGAACCGGCCGGTGCCGCCCTGGACGATTTCTCGGATCTGGGCTTTCTGGATGCCTTCGATGAAATGCTGCTGATGATGCGCCAGGAGTATGCTTTCACCGAGCTCAAGGGCCTGGATTGGGACGCGCTCAACGCCAGCTTCCGGCCGCGCTTTGAACAGGCCCAGCAAGCCAATGACCTGGATGCTTACTACTTCGCCATGCGCGATTTTCTTTGGTCGATCCCCGATGGCCACATCGGCTTCACGTTCCCGGATACGCTGAACCGCCAGTTCAACCGTGAGATCGCTACCGGGCTGGGCCTCTCGCTGCGTGACACCAGCGATGGCCGCGTGCTGGTGACCTATCTAACCCCCGGCGGGCCGGCTGAGCAGGCCGGCATTCAGCTCGGCGCAGAGGTCACCCGCCTGAATGGCCTGCCGATCGACGAGGCGATTGACCAGGCGGTTGCCTGGTCGGCCCCGTTCAGCACGCCGCACACCCAGCGCCTGCAGCAGCTGCGCTATGCCGTGCGCTTTCCAGACATCATGGATGTTGAGCTGGGCTACCAGAACCCCGGCGGGCAGCCGGAAACCACCACCCTGCGCACCATGCAGGAGTACACCAGCTTCAACCAATCCTCGCTCAGCAGCCAGCTCAGCGGTTTTGAATTGCCGGTCGAATTCACCATACTGGAGAATGGCTATGGCTATGTGGCGATTTACTCCTTCTTCGATAATGAGCTGCTCACCGTACAGTTATGGGAGCGCATGATCAACGTGCTCAATGCCAATGCCGTGCCCGGCTTGATCATCGATCTGCGCAATAACGGTGGCGGTTTCGGCTTCCTGGCTGATCAAATGTCGGCTTACTTCTTCCGTGAGGAGATGGCGATTGGCTACGG
Source organism: Anaerolineales bacterium (assembly GCA_019637755.1). Taxonomy (NCBI): domain Bacteria; kingdom Bacillati; phylum Chloroflexota; class Anaerolineae; order Anaerolineales; species Anaerolineales bacterium. The sequence continues at coordinate 721,235 of JAHBVC010000001.1, read as the reverse complement.
CGCCGCCTGGGATGAGAGCCTGGGTGATTTTTACACCGACCCGAATACGCCGCAGATGCTCTATCCGCCCAGTGCAGATATGCAATACGACGGCCGCATCGCCGTGCTGGTCTCACCCAACTGTGCCAGCGCCTGCGAATTCTTTGCCCACAACATGACCCTGCAGCAGCGTGCTGTCATTGTGGGCCAGTACCCCACCGCCGGGCTTGGCGGCGGCGTGAAAGATTTTGAAATGCCCGGCAATATGACCGTGCGCTTCCCCATCGCCCGCCCGCTGGATTTGGATGGCCATGTCATCATCGAGAATGTGGGCGTGGTGCCGGATGTGCTGGTGCCAGTCGATGAGGCCACACTGTTCAGCACGGGTGACCCCGTGCTGGAAGCGGGCATCGAAGCGCTACAACGCTAAGCGCGATAACAAAAGAGCGGCATAGCCGCTCTTTTTATTTGCTGCGGCCCGCAGCGAGGCCCGCGTCCAGCGCACGTACTTCGGCCAGGCAGGCATCATCATTGGGGTTTGGTTGGTAGCGCGTGCCATACCAGATGTGCAGAATTTCGCTGGCCAGCGCCGGCGTGGTGGTGCGCAGCGCCAGGCAGAGGATATTGGCATCGTTCCACAGCCGCGCCCCGCGGGCCGTCTCGGCATCCGCACACAAAGCGGCCCGGATGCCGGCTACTTTGTTGGCGGCGATACTCACCCCGGTGCCCGTCCAGCACAGCAGAATGCCCTCATCGGCCTGGCCGCTGGCTACCGCTTCGGCTACCCGGCGGGCAGCCTGCGGCCACAACGCCGCCGGCAGCAGCTCGGCCTGGTGGCCGTGTTGCTGCAACCACGCCGCCAGATGCGCCAGCAGCGGGCTGGCTTCGTCACTGCCCACGAATACTTTCATCACAGAGATTCTAACCCGGTCAGTTTCTCAGCTAGTCGAACAGTCGAAGCGACTCGCTGGGTGACCAATCGGCTAGTCAATTTTTGTTCCCTCTAACTTCAACAACCAGCGTTTCGTCTCCAGCCCGCCAAAGCCACCGTAGCCCGCCAGGCGGCCATCGCTGCCGATGATGCGATGGCAGGGGATGATGAACGAGATTGGGTTGCGGGCCTGCACGCCGCCCACGGCGCGGGCGGCCAGGGGCCGGCCCACCGCCGCGGCAATCTCGCCATAGGACGCGGTCTGGCCAAACGGCACCGTCATCACCGCTTGGCGCACCGCGATCTGAAAGGCGCTCATGCCGTGCCAGTCCACCGCCAGCTCAAATTGCTGGCGCTGGCCATCCAGGAATTCGGCGATTTGTTGCAGCACCGCCGCCACCGCCGCCGCATCGGGCACCAGGTGGGCCGGCCCGCGCTCCACGGCATGGGCGCAAAACTCAGCTTCGTCCATCCCGTAGGCGGCGGCCCACACCCCGCTGACGCTGGCCGCGGCCCACAGCAGGCCGAACCGGCGATGGGGGCGGGCGGCGTAATACACCAGCGGGCCAGGTGTCGAAGTCTGCATATGTAGTAGTTAACTCGCTAGCGGCAAATTTGTGAAGGGCTATCTAGCCCCAGGGTACTAGCGCCAAGTGCGCAGTGGGAGTAGGGTAATCGTAGGGTAAGCGTCAAGCACGGCCGCGCGTGATTATCTATCATGTAGGGCGTAAGGGCGATTTTCTCTCTTCTTCTCCTCCTTAGTGAGAGCCGGGCGGCGTACCCGGCTCTTTCACTTTTAAAGGCAGAGTGGGCAGGGAGCAGGGAGCAGTGACCAGCAACCAGTAATCGAGTAATCACTAGTCCCTAATCCCTAATCCCTAATCCCTGATCCCTAATCCCTGATCACTCATCACTGGTGACTGGTCACTCCTCACTTCCTCACCCCTCACTTGACCTTCCCCACTTCCCCGTACCGAAAACAATCCACCAAATGATCGTTCACCATGCCGGTGGCCTGCATATAGGCATAGCAGATCGTGGGGCCAACAAAGCGAAAGCCGCGTGTTTTGAGGTCCTTGCTCATCGCTTGCGATTGTGCCGTTTCGGCGGGAATATCCTTGAGCGTCTTGCGTTGGTTTTGTAGTGGCTCGCCGCCCACAAATTGCCAGATGTACTCATCAAAGCTGCCGAATTCATCCTGCACAGCCAGGAAGGCCTGGGCGTTGCCGATCGCCGCGTTGATCTTGGCCCGGTTGCGGATGATGCCTGGGTTGGCCAGCAGCTCGGCTACTTTGGCTTCGCCGTAGGCGGCCACCTTCTTGGCGTCAAAGTTGTCAAAGGCGGCGCGGTAGGCTTCGCGCTTGCGCAATACTGTGATCCAGCTCAACCCGGCCTGGGCGCCTTCGAGGATGAGCATCTCGAACAGGCGGCGCTCGTCGTGCAGGGGAGCGCCCCATTCTTCGTCATGGTACTGGATATACTGCGGGTCATCGCCGTGCCAGCCACAGCGCGTCTGCGCGCTCACTTGGGGCGCAACTCGTCTAGCGTGACCTGCAACTCGTCTTGGCGCACAAAGGAGGCGGTGGGGAACTGGCTGCGCAGCTTGTGGCGCAGGTCCTCGCTCCCGCCCACGAACACCATGGGGATGTAGCGCGTGGCCTTGATCTGCGCCAGGTATTCGGCGGTGGCGCGGCTGTGGGAGGGCTTGTGCTCCAGATCGAAGACGAGCACATGCGGCGGCGCGGCCTTGACCGCCTGGCTGCCGCGCCCGCCGTCCAGCCATTCCAGCGCCACATCCCAGCCCCAATCGCTGATGGTCTGAGCGGTGGCCTCGGCTTCCGCCTGGCTCCATACGAAGACGAAAACACTGCCTGTAGTCATGGCTTGAATCATAATCCACAAGACCAACCACAAAGACACGAAGATCACAAAGAAACCCCAATCGTAGAAATCTTTATCTCTCAAACTTTGTGTCCTTTGTGCCTTTGTGGTTCGCGCTTTTTGCGGCGCGCCGTATAATCCTGCCCATGTCCAACGCCACGCGCCAGATCGCTCGCGGCGCCGCCAGCGTCATGGCGGCGTTTGTGCTCAATAGCCTGATGGGCTTGCTGCGCCAGGTGCTTATCACCCGCGCCTTTGGCACCGATGCCGCCCTGGATGCTTTTTACGCCGCCTCGCGCCTGCCCGAGATCTTGTTCAACCTCGTTGCCGGCGGGGCGCTGGCTTCGGCTTTCATCCCTACCTTCACCGGCTTGCTCGAGAATAAAAAGCAAGCCGAAGCCTGGCAACTGGCCTCGGCAATTGCCAACCTGCTCTTGCTGGTGATGGTAGCCCTCTCGCTGTTGGCCTGGCTGTTCGCCCCTCAACTGGTCAGCCAGGTGTTGGTGCCCAGTTTTGACCCGGCCCAGCAAGCGCTCACCGTCCAGCTTTTGCGCATCCAGCTGCTTACCCCGGTGATCTTCGGCCTGAGTGGCTTGTTGATGGGGGTGCTCAACGCCCATCAAAGCTTCTTCCTACCCACCATCGCCCCCAGCATGCTGTGGCTGGGCATTATCGTCAGCATTTTTGCTTTCGTGCCGCGCCTGGGCATTCACGGCCTGGCCTGGGGTGCGGTGCTCGGCGCGCTGCTGCACCTGGGCGTGCAGCTGCCGGCCTTGCTGCGCCTCAAACCGAGCTACTCCCCCCAACTGGGGCTGCACTTGGCGCAGGTGCGCCAGGTGGGCCGCCTGATGGCGCCGCGCCTGCTCGGCGTGGCGGTGGTGCAGCTCAATTTCCTGGTGAATACGATCATGGCCTCGGGGATGGCTGCCGGCAGCCTGGCGGCGATCACCGTGGCTTTCTCGGTGATGCTGATGCCGCAGCAAGCCATTGGCCAGGCGATCGCCATCGCCGCCTTGCCCACCTTCTCGGCCCAGTATGCGCGCGGCGATATGGCCGGGCTGCGGAGTGCCCTGGCCAGCGCCCTGCGCAGCATGCTCTTTCTGGCTCTGCCGGCCAGCATTGGCCTCATCGTGCTGCGTGTGCCGGTCGTGGCGCTGCTGTTCCAGCGCGGCGCCTTTGGCTCCCACGATACGCAGTTGGTGGCCTGGGCGCTGCTGTGGTACGCGGCGGGTTTGGTGGGCCACTGCATGGTGGAGATTGCCTCGCGTGCGTTTTACGCCCTGCAAGATACGCGCACCCCGGTGCTGGTGGGCATGGGCGCCATGGGCCTCAACGTGGTGTTCAGCTTGCTGCTGCCCGGCGCGTTTGCCCGCACCGGCTGGATGCCGCACGGCGGCCTGGCGCTGGCCAACTCCATCGCCACTGCTATCGAGATGCTGGTGCTGCTGTGGCTGCTGCGCAGCCGCCTGCGCGGGCTGGAAGCGGGGCGCCTGCTGCGCGGCCTGGGCCAATCGCTACTTTCCAGCCTGATCATGCTCGGTGCGCTGTGGGCCTGGCTGGGCGCGGCTAACCTGCAGCCGGTGTGGCTACAGGCCTTGGGCGGCATCGTGGTGGGGGCGGCGGGCTATGCGCTCACTGCCTGGCTGCTGCGCGTGCCCGAGCTGACCTGGCTGTCTGGCCGCCTGCTGCAGCGCCTGCGCAGCGCCTTCAAACGTTAAGGCAGCACCGCATCCAAAACGAACGCATAACTGCCCAGCAGCTCAATCCCAGGCACGGGCGTGGTGCCTTCGGCGAACGACACATAGCATGGCTTACCCAGCCGTAAAATTGGAGTACTATCCGAGTACTTTGCATCGTTTGAATCAATATGGCCGACGCTAAACAAAACACCGTAGATATTCGCCTGTCGGAAGTGCTTTCTGCCCTTACCTATGCGCTGGACCTCACCGAGGACCAGCCCGAAGGCCATGCGATACGCAACTGTATGATCGGCATGGCCCTGGCGGACCATATGCGCCTCTCCTCTGCCCAGCGCTCCGCCCTGTTCTACGCGCTGCTGCTCAGCGATCTGGGCTGCTCCAGCAACGCCGCCACAGTTACGCAGCTCTTCGGGGCGGATGATCGCACCACCAAACTGGAACTCAAACGCATCGACTCTTCCAGCCTGCTGCAAAGCGGCCTGTACCTGTTGCGCAGCGCCGGGCGCGGCGAGCCGTTCTTCCAGCGCCTGCGCCGCCTGCTGGGGCTCAGCCTGCAAGCCACCACGCTCTCCAGCGGCCTGATCCGCACGCGCTGTGAGCGCGGCGCTGAGATCGCCCGCCAACTCGGCTTCCCCGAAGATACCGCCCAGGCGATCCTGGATCTTGACGAGCTGTGGAACGGCAAGGGCAACCCGCTGGGCAAGAAGGGCCAGCAGATCTCACTGCTTGGCCGGGTGCTCGGCTTTGCCCAAACGGTGGAGATCTTCTACAGTGCCTATGGGCCTGAAGAGGCGCGCCGCGTGGCGCGCAAACGCCGCGGTAGCTGGTTTGACCCCTCGCTGGTGGATCTGTTCTTTGACACCTTCGCTTATGACGATACGTTTTGGCAGAAGCTCGCCTCCAAAGAGCTGATCACCGATATCGGTGCCTACGAACCCACCGATCGCATTCTGCATGCCGATCAGGACAAGTTGGATCAGATCGCCGAGGCGTTTGCGCGCGTGATCGACGCCAAGTCGCCCTATACCAGCCGCCACTCGGCGCGCGTGGCCGAGATCGTGCGCCTGATGGCGGCGGAACTCAATCTGCCGCCGGAAGAACGCCGTGACCTCTCGCGGGCGGCTCTGCTGCATGATATTGGCAAGCTGGCCGTCTCCAATACGATCTTGGATAAGCCCGAGCAGCTCAACGATGCCGAGTGGGCGCAGATGCGCTCGCACACCGAATACACCTATCGCATTCTGCAACGCGTGCGTGGCTTCAGCGAGCTGGCCGCGGTAGCCAGTGCCCATCATGAGCGCCTGGATGGCCGCGGCTACCACCGCGGCCTGCCCGGCGGCGAAGTCTCGGCCGGCGCACGCCTGCTGGCCGTGGCGGACCAGTACGAAGCGCTCACCGCGGCGCGCCCCTATCGCCAGCCGCTCACCCCGCAAGAGGCGCTGGCGCTGCTGCGCGGCCAAGTGGGCACCGGCATCGATCCGCGCGCCTTCCAGGCGCTGCAGGCAGCGGTGGAGAAGGGCGCCGTGCCGCCTGCTCCGGCGCCGGCCGCCCACTGACTTGACAACCTTTCCCGCCCACGGGTATAGTCTTGCCTGTTAACAACTGAATAGAGAGAACAAGCGGCTGGGCCTTACGCTCTGCGGGTGACTACGTCCCCCTGGAGCGTTTAAGGCTACGAGGTGGAGGTTCTTGCGCCCGAAAGGCGCTGGTGTTGTGCAAACAATGCCACCGGTGAAAGTCCGGAGCTAAGCTGGCAGCCGTGCCAGCGAACATCGAGCGATGTTGTTGTGACTTGGCTTCGCCAAGCACAACGGCACAAATCAGCGGATGCCTCTGAAGCCCTACCACGGGCTTCGTTTCTCCCTTCCAACACAAGCGACGCAAGAAAACTGCCTGGTGACAGGTGGCACAGAGCGCGGCGCACTGGTGCAACCCGCCCGCGCGGGTGTGTTGCGTAGTTTCCCTATGGAAGGGTGTGACCTCGATGGATTTAATGGGCACGCCCTGCGTGCCCATTTTTATTTGGGCAGAAAGGTTCTTTGCTATGCCTGAACACCGAGACACAGCCGCTACCTATCATCGCTATCACATTCCCACGCAGCCGGCGCCGGACATTGAGAAGTGGCCCAGCCGCTTCAAGGTCAAGGTGCGCCGTGCCGGCCTGGCCAAGCTCCTGATTTCTGAAGTACTGCACTACGGCCCGCGCAAGGATGTCATCCTCAGCCGCCCGTGCATGTATGGCGTCTTCTCCGGCCCGGTGGGCGGCTTCATGCCGCGCGAGGAGCACTGCGTAGGCTGCCTGCGCTGCACCACCGAGTTTCCCGAGTTCGTGCGCATTGAGCACAACCCTGAGCGCCGCAGCCTGGGCGACTCCTACTTCACGTTCAACTATGTAGACCAAATCGCCTACGAGGCTTCCAGCGGCCTGGTGCCGGTGCGCGGCGCCGGCTACCGCGGCAAGTTTGGCGGCGAGGGCTGGGATGGCATGTGGACCGACATGTCTGAGATCGTGCGCCCCACGCGTGACGGCATCCACGGCCGTGAGACCATCTCCACCGTGGTGGATATTGGCTACACCCCCAACTTCCTGCAATTTGACGCCGCTGGCCAGCCCATTGGCAACACGCCGCACACCCTCTCGATCCAGTTGCCCATCGTGCTGGATGGCCCACAGAATGAGCTGGCCGCAGGCGTAGCCCAGATGTACGCGCGTGCCGCCGCCGAGCTCGACACGCTGGCCGTGCTGCCCTTCGATTACGCTGTGGGTCTGGCCGCATACGGCGCAGCAGTGGTGCCTGTGCTGCGCCCTGAGCACGCCCGCCGCCTCAGCCAGCTCGGCTTTACGCCGCGCATGGTGGAGATGCAAGGTTGGGACGAGGCGTTGTACAGCGCCATCACCGCCACTTTCCCTGATGCCATCGTGGCGCTGCGCACCGGCTTTGAAGAGACGGGTGCGCTGGTTAGCTATGCCCAACGCGGCATCAAAGTTTTCCACCTGCTGGCCGATTTCCACGGCCGCAGCGCGGATGGATCCTTTGTGCTTGACCTGATCCGTGAGGCGCACAAAGCCTTTGTAGACGCAGGCATCCGTGAAGAAGTGACCCTGTTAGCCAGCGGCGGCATGATTGCCGCTGAGCACCTGCCCAAGGCGATGATTTGCGGGCTGGACGCGGTAGCCGTGGATACGCCACTGCTCGTGGCCTTGCAAGCCCGCTTCGGTGGCGAGTGCAGCGCCCGCGGCGCCAGCAGCTTCCGCCTGCCCGGTAACCTCAATGCAACCTGGGGCGTGCAACGCCTCAAGAACCTGTGCGCCTCGTGGCGCGATCAGCTGCTTGAAATCCTCGGCGCGATGGGGCTGCGTGAAGTGCGCCGCCTGCGCGGCGAGATGGGCCGCGCCATGTTCATGAAGACTTTGGAAGCAGATGCCTTTGCCGGCCTGCTGGGCTACACGGAGGCCAAGAATGGCTAGCATCGCCAACAAGACCGACGAACAACTCATCGTCGAGAAGCACATTAGCAATCTGCACAACGGCTTCGCCCACTGGCCGCGCGCCGAAGAGGCGCCGCCCGCCCTGGGCGACAGCCGCTGGACGCAAGACCTCATCCTCGCTACCTGGCTGATGGCCGAAACGGGTCAGGTGCCGGACAACGGCCTGGAGTACAAAATCGGCGCCTCCGGCGGCGGTTTTGATGTGCTTGATTTCAACATTCCCAACCAAGACCAATGGCTGTCTGAGGACACCGAGATTGACCTCTCGTTGCCGCTCAACCGCCGCGATGACGGCGCCCAACTCAAGATCAACATTCCCATGTATGGCGGCGGCATGTCCTACGGCTCGATCAGCGAGCATGTCATGCAAGCCCGTGCTCGCGCCGCCCAACATTTGGGCACCTTCACCAGCACGGGGGAGGGTGGTTACCCGCCATCGCTGGTGCCCTACAAAGACCACATCATCACCCAGGTAGCCACGGGCATGTTTGGCGTGCGCGAGGAGACCATCCAGTACGCGCCGATTGTGGAGTTCAAGTACGCCCAGGGTGCCAAACCCGGCCTGGGCGGCCACTTGCTGGGTGACAAGGCCACCAGCGCCGTCGCCGCCATGCGTGAGAGCGTGCCCTGGGTCAGCCTGTTCTCGCCGTTCCCCTTCCACTCGGTGTATTCGGTGGAAGACCACCGCAAGCATGTGGATTGGATCCGCACCACCAACCCGCGTGCGCTGGTCTCGGTCAAAGTGTCCACGCCTACGGATGTGGACATGGTGGCGGTGGGCTCATACTTTGCCGGAGCGCACATTGTGCATCTGGATGGCTCGTACGGCGGTACGGGTGCCGCCCCTGAAATTGCCAAGAAGAACATCGCCATGCCGATCGAGTTCGCCATCCCCAAGGTGCACAAGTACCTGGTGAGCGAGAACGTGCGTGAAGAAGTGACCCTGATGGCCAGCGGCGGTGTGCGCACTGCCTATGATGTCGCCAAGGCCATTGCCCTCGGCGCGGATGGCTGCGTGATGGGCACCGCCGAACTCATCGCCATCGGTTGCACGCGCTGCAGCAACTGCGAGCGCGGCCGCGGTTGCCCCTTCGGCCTGACCACTACCGACCCGTTGCTGCAGCAACTTATGCCCGCTGACTGGGGCCAGCAGCGCATCATCAACATGTACAACGCCTACGCCATCCAATTGCGTGATTTGTTGCGCAAGCTGGGTTTGCGCAGCATTCGTGAGCTGCGCGGCCGCCGTGATCTGCTGAAGTATGTGGGCTAGGAGACTGAGATGAAAAACGAACTAACTCGCATGCTCACCAGCCGCGGCAAACTGCCGCGCACGGACCTGACCCAATTCAACCGCGACGAAGCCGCCGAGGGTGGCTGCGGCGTCATCGGCATGGCCAGTAGCGAGCGCATCGCCGCCCGCCACATGCTGGCCGCCTTGGCGCAGATGAGCAACCGCGGCAACGGCAAGGGCGGCGGCATTGCGGCCGTTGGCCTGGACGCAGCTGAATTCGGTGTCAGCCCAGACGTGCTGCACAATGACTACTTGCTGGCCATGGCTTACATGGACCCGGCGGCGCGCGCCGAGGTGGAAGCGCAATACATCCACCCCATGTTTGAGATTGACCACACGCGCGAACAGCCGCAGATGGCGGACTACACCCAGATTGCCGGCCTGGATGTGCGCCCGCCGGATGTGGTGCAGTACTTCGTGCGCCCCAAAGCCGCCGCGCTGGCCGCCTTCCGCGCCGAACATGATTTCATGAATCTGCCCGAGCGTGCCGTCGAAGATGAGTACGTCTACCAAAACAGCTTCAAAATCAACACTACCTACTACGCCTCACTGGGTGAGAAGCGCGCCTTTGTGCTCTCGCATGCCAAGAACCTGCTCGTGCTCAAGATGGTGGGCTATGGCGATGATGTCATTCGCTACTACCAACTGGAAGACATGCACGCCCATGTCTGGATTGGGCATCATCGCTATCCCACCAAGGGCCGCGTGTGGCACCCGGGTGGCGCCCATCCCTTCATCGGCATGAACGAGGCCCTGGTACACAATGGCGATTTTGCCAACCATGCCTCCATCAGCGAGTATTTGGCGCAGCGCAACATCTACCCGCTGTATCTCACGGATACCGAGGTAGCGGTGCAGGTCTTTGACCTGCTGTATCGCACCTACAACTATCCGCTGGAGTACGTCATCGAGGCGCTGGCTCCCACTACCGAGCGTGACTACACCTTGCTGCCGGCAGACAAGCAGCGCATCTACTCCATGCTGCAGAGCAGCCACATCCACTCCTCGCCAGATGGGCCGTGGTTCTTCCTCATCGCTCAGTCTGATGAAGGCACGCAGGGCGAGGCCGTCTACCGCCTCACCGGCATCACCGATACCAGCATGCTGCGCCCGCAAGTCTTCGCCTGGCAGGAGAGTACGGTAGACGGCGAAACCGTCTCGATTGCGATGGCCGCCTCCGAGAAGCAGGGTATTGACGCCGCCATGATTAGCCTGGCCGCTGAGGACTCGCGCTTCTGGTCACGTGCGGACCGTTACTGGAACGCCCGCGGCGGCAGCCACACCGATGGCGGCGCGTTCTTGTTCAGCGTGCATGACGACTATAAGACCAAGCCCAAACTGGTGCTCACCAACAAATTTGGCCAGCCCGTGAAGCAGCCCACCAGCCGCACGGCTTACGACCGCGCCGCGTACACGCCCCGCGCCATGGCGGTACCGCAAGGTGACGCTATGACGCAGTACGCCTGGGCGCTGAGCCAGCTGCCGGGCTGGAGCTACCAGCAGGCACAAGACTTCCTGGCCGGCATCGAGGCTAGCGCCAGCGACGATGCTGGCCGCGCCCGTGCCATCGAGTTGCTCTCGCTGCTCATGGACCGTCGCTATCCCACCGGCAGCTTGCGCCGTAGCAGCCTGGTCTCGCTAGTGGACGCCAGCCTGGAGCGCGTGATGGCAGCCATCAAAGCCGCACCCAGTGCAGGCTTTGTCTATCATGTCTATGGGGCCAGCCTGCCCAAAGCCGCCAGCCTGACGCAAACGCTCATCCTCGACGCGCAAGGCTACCCGCCGCAAGGCGAAGACTCGGTGGGCCGTGAAGTGCAGCGCATCGTCGAAGCTGGCTTCCGCCACATCATCGTCATTCACCTGCGCGGCCAGCGCTTCATCGGCAACGGCATCGGCACCAACACGCAGGATGTGCACATTCACACTTACGGTTCGGCGGGCGACTATCTCGCTTCCGGCCTGGATGGCGCCACCATCACTGTGCACAACAATGGGCAAGACCAGTTGGCGCAAATCATGAAAGCGGGCCGCCTGGTCGTGCATGGCGATGTTGGCCAAACGTTTATGTACGGCGCCAAGGGCGGCAGCGCCTTGATCCTGGGTAACGCCGCTGGCCGCCCGCTCATCAACGCAGTCGGCAAGCCACGCGTCGTCATCAATGGCACTTGCCTTGACTATCTGGCTGAGTCGTTCATGGCGGGTGACCCGCTCAACGGCGGCGGCTTCGTGGTGCTCAACGGCATCCTATTTGACGAAGACGGCCAAATCGCTGAGCTGGAGACGCCGTACCCGGGCAGCAACCTGTTCTCGCTGGCCTCCGGCGGTGCCATCTACGTGCGTGACCCGCACCAGCGCGTGGTGGCCGAGCAGCTCAACGGCGGCGAGTTCGTGCCGCTCAGTGAAGCGGACTGGGCGCTGATCCTGCCCTATCTCGAGGAGAATGAGCGCCTGTTTGGCATCCCGCTCGCTCGCCTGCTGGAAGTGGACGGCACGCCCCGTGCCCCGCACGAGGTCTACCGTAAGATTCAGCCCGGCTCCGTACGCGCCCTGCAGGCCGAGGAAGCCTGGGTCACCAAGGCGAAGACGCCTTCGGCAAGTGGCGGGCATTAGCCAACAGTAGGGGGATGGTATGCGGCCGTCCCCTCACTTTTTGTGTAAACCAAAAGAGCCGCCCTACGGGCGGCTCTTTTTACACCATGTGTCATTCCGACCGGGTGCCTAGATCACCGCCCGCACGCCGAACCCACATCAGGGAGGAATCCTTATTGGCTTATCTTCGGAAATAGCGCCATTTTTAAACTGGCCCGCAGAGGATCCTTCGCTTCGCTCAGGATGACACAATGGTAGGCTATGCCACGTGTCATTCCGACCGGGTGCCTAAGTCACCACCCGCACGCCGAACCCGCTTCAGGGAGGAATCCTTATAGGCATATCTTCCAAAATGTGTGCATTTTTAACAGGCCCCACAAGGATTCCTTGCTTCGCTCAGGATGACACAATGTCAGGCTGTACCCATGTGTCATTCCGACTGGGTATTAAAACCAACACCAGACCGCCGAACCCAGACTAGGGAGGAATCCTTATAGGCCTGTCTTCCGAAACAGCATCATTTTTAACAGGACCCACAAGGATCCTTCGCTTCACTCAGGATGCACAGTTAGTTTTGTCCATGTGTCATTCCGACCGGGTGCTGAAATCATCACCCGCACGCCGAACCCGCTTAAGGGAGGAATCCTTATAAGCACGTCTTCCAAAGTAGCGTGTGTTTATAACTCGCCAGCAAGGATCCTTCGCTTTGCTCAGGATGCACAGTTTAGGTTTCGCTGCTGTGCGCGGCTTTTGCTTAGCGTCCATTCCCTTTCATTCAAGTCAATTGCAAGTCATCACAACTTGCGGCGCAGGACCCTCAGAAGTTGCCTAGGGTTGCACAACCCGGGCCGAACGCTTTGCGGAGGGGGTCAGGGGGAACCAACTTTGGTTCACCCTGCGGGGTCATAGGGGTGGAGCCCCTAAGAAATAAAAAGAGAAGGGGCGTAAAAAACAGGGTCTATAATTGACCCATGGCCACCAAGCAAGAAACCCTCAGCACCGAAACTCCGCCGCTGGCTGCCTACGGCAGCACCGTGCTCGGCATCCCCATTATCCTCACCGCCATTCGCTGCACGTTGCAATACATCATCGTGCCGCTGCTCGTGCCGCTGCTCGGCTGGGGCGATACCTTCTCACCGCTGGTCAATATCGGCGCAGGGGTGTTGGCTATCGGCGTCATCGGCTACAACCTGGTCACCTTGTGGAACACCAACTGGCGCAAGCGCTATCTGCTCATCGCCGCCATTTTCGTGCCTTTCATCGTCATCTCGGCCTACTTCGATTACATCAAGTACATTGGCGGCTAGGCGCCGCACGGATGCAGAATCAAAACAGCCAGGCAATTGCCTGGCTGTTTTACTTTGGTGCCGAAGGTGGGAGTCGAACCCACACGAGCTTTCGCCCACTACGCCCTGAACGTAGCGCGTCTGCCAGTTCCGCCACTTCGGCATAAATCCTGCTTGCGGACTGAGGCCGTATTCTAACTGGAAACTGCGCCGTGTCAACGGCCAACTGGTTTGCCCGCGCTGGCTGCGCAGCCCTGCGCCCTCATTTATAATCGCAGTATTCACATGTTGGCCATTTTAGATAGCCCTCTGGGTGGTATTTTCTACAGTCTGCTCTGCCTGCTGCTGGCCTCGGCTGCCAGCCTGTGGCTGTACAGCCGTGCGGCCGTGCGCCCAGCCCGCATGCGTAATGGGCTGATCCTGCTCATGGCGGCCCATCTGCTGGCCCTGTTGGTGCATGGCCTGGCGTGGTGGGGGCTGCCGCTGGCCCAGGCGGCCAGTGCGCCGCTGCAGCGCGGCATGCTGGCGCTGGCGCTGGTGGCGGTGGCGATGCTGTGGCAACCAGCGGATGCCGCCGCGCCGCGCCGCAGCTTCCTGTTTGGCCTGCAAATTTCTGGCGTACTGATCTTCACCGGCTTGATCCTCTTGCTGTGGTTGCCGGTACCAGCCGGCAGCAGCTTCAATTACACCGATAGCGATTACGCCTGGAGCGCCGCCAGCGGCTTGCTGGCGCTGCTGGGCCTGTTCCAGATCGCCCGCGCCACCAGCGCCCCTGGCCGCCGCCGCGGCCTGCTGCACATGGCGCTGCTGCTACTGGCGCAGGTGGCGCACGTCTTCCTGGCCGAGCCTTACGGCAACTTGCCGCTGCTGGTGCAGACGGGCGCCTTGCTGGCTCTGCCGCTGCTGTTCACACTGCCTAGCACGCCGGCAATCCCAGCGGAAGCGGATCTGGATGCCGAAGACAGCGCCGATGCGCCCAACGAGCTGCTGGAGTTGCTGAATGAGGACGCCGCAGCACTAGACGAGCCGGAAGAAGAATGGCAAACCGCCGAGGAGCTGGAAGAAGAGCTGCCGGGCTATTTTGACCTCTCGCCGCATAGCGAAAGCGAGCCGCACGATCCGCTATACGATGATTCGTACGATGCCGAACCGCCCGCGGCCACACCGGCCTTTGTGGCGCAGGACGATATGGCAGAAGCTACCCCGATCGTTGAACTCAACCCCGCGGATGAATTGGCCGCCGAGCTGGCGGGGCAGCTGGGTGCCGAGATTTGTGTGCTGGCTACCTACAACGATGCCCAACTCCAGTTGGAATTTGAATATGGCTACAACGTGCTGCGCTCCGCCGCGGTAGCACCATTGCGTCTCGCCCTGCCTGAGGTGCCGCGCATCGCTTCCGCCTTGCAGCGCCGCCGCAGCCTGCGCCTGCAAACCGAAGATGCTCCGCAAGAGCTGACTGCGCTGTCGCAGGCCTTGCGCTTGTCCTTCCCCGCCAATTTGCTGCTGGTGCCCTTTGATTATCCGCAAGACTTGCGCCAGTGGGCTGCGCTGGCACTGCACACGGATGCAGGCTGGCAGGCCGGCGATGAGCTGCTGCTCGAACAACGCGCCCAAACCCTCGGCGCGCAGCTTGCCACGGCGCTCGGCGTGGTGGACCGGCCCACGGTGGCTACGCCGTTCACGCAGGAGCTAGAGCAAACCCGCGCCGAGCTGGAAAGTGTGCAGGCCGAGAACGCGCGCTACCGCGCCGATGTGGAGCGCCTGCTGGCGCATATCGATACCCTGCAAGACCCCCACGCCGACGCAGCGCACAGCGCAGCAGACCAACCCTGGAGTACGCTGCTACACGAGAACCAGCGCCTGAAACAATCCCTGGCCGAGCTGCAGGCTCCCGCGGCGTCACCCGCCACCACGCCGCCTGCCACGCCCAGTGAAGTCAGCGCTGAGCAGGCCAAAGAAGAGCTGCGCCTGGCGCTCGAAGAGGTGGCTGCTTTGCAGGCGCGCCTGGAGACGGCCCAGCAAGCCATTGTGGATACGGTGCAGCAGCAGCCTGGCGCCCAGATCCCCGCCGAGCAAGTCGAGCTGGTCACCTCCATCGCACAGGAGTTGCGCCAGCCGCTCTCCTCGGTGATGGGCTACACCGATTTGTTGCTCGGCGAGTCCGTTGGCCTGCTGGGCGCGCTACAACGTAAGTTCCTTGAACGCGTGCGTAGCTCCACCGAACGCATGAACCTGCTGATCGACAACCTGATCCGCGTGGCTGCGCTGGATCCTGAAGGTGCCTCGGTGCCGCGCAGCCTGGTGGACCTGGGCAGCGTGATCGATGATGCCATTCGCCTCTTGCGCCAACCCCTGCAGGAAAAGCAGATCGCATTGCGCGTGGATTTGCCGCGCCAATTGCCGGCGCTCAACACAGATCGCGACGCGCTGCAGCAAGTGCTTTACCATCTGTTGCAAAACGCGGATGCCGCCACCCCCGCTGGCGGCGCCATCAGTTTGCGGGCCGCCCAGCAGACCCAGGCGGATCTGGGCGAATACATCCTCGTCCAGGTCAGCGATAGCGGTGGCGGCATTCCTGAGGAAGCTCTGCCGCGCGTCTTCTCGCGCGTCTACCGCGCCCAAAATCCCGTTATCCCCGGGGTGGGCGATAGCGGCGTAGGCCTCACGATCGCCGAGACGCTCACCAAGGCGCTGGGTGGCCGCATCTGGGTCGAAAGCCAGCCTGGCGCCGGCGCTACCTTCAGTGTGTTGCTGCCGCTGGCTCCGGCGGCCTAGTACTCAGGAACAAATCACATCATGCAACGTTAACTCAGTGGCCGTCAAAAACGGCTATGCTAGTGCCGTGTGGCGGCACAACTCTTGCACCCACGGATACACATGAAATCTGCCTGGCTCTCCTTCCTGCTT
Source organism: Anaerolineales bacterium (assembly GCA_019637755.1). NCBI lineage: Bacteria > Bacillati > Chloroflexota > Anaerolineae > Anaerolineales > Anaerolineales bacterium. The sequence goes on along the minus strand of JAHBVC010000001.1, from coordinate 705,178 downwards.
CTGCCCGCGCTGCTGCTCGGCGCCTGCGCCCCCGGCCGCGCCACCGCCACGGCGGCCTTGGGCACCCCCACGCCCACGCCGTTCCTGCCGGCTGGCCCGGCTGGCGAGCTGCCCACTCCCTGGGTGGATAAAGGCGGCGAGGCCGAGCCGCACCTGGAGGATGTGGGCTTTGGTGATTTCCCTGGCCCCACCGAGGCCTCAGATATCGAGATCCCGCCGCAGATGGGCAAGCTGCCCCAACCGGAAGGCCAGATCAATATCCTCATCCTGGGCAGTGATCAGCGCCCCAGTGACGGCGGCTTTCGTACAGATGTGATCGAGTTGCTCACCATCAACAGCGCCGATAAGACTGTTACGCTCACCTCCTTCCCGCGTGATCTCTACGTCTATCACCCGGGCTGGCGTATCACGCGCATCAATGCCGGCATGCAGCGCGGTGGCTTTGAGATGATGGCGAATACCTTCGCCTACAATTTTGGCGTCAAGCCCGACTATTACATTTTGATCAACTTCAGTGGCTTTGAGCGCATGATCGACACCCTGGGTGGCGTGGATGTGCAAGTGGGCCGCGCCCTGTGGGATGAACGTGAAGGCCCCGGCGATTACAGCGTGCCCTCGGGGCGCGTGCACATGGATGGCGAAACCGCCCTGTGGTACGTGCGCTCACGCGGCACCACCAGTGACTACGATCGCGGCCGCCGCCATCAGGAAATGATCGCGGCGATCTTCGAGCGCCTGGTCAGCCTCAACGCGCTCACGCGCATTCCTGAGCTGCATACGCAATACAAAGATATGGTGCAAACCAACATTGGCCTGGCGCAGATCCTCGGCTGGGTGCCGGTGGCCAGCGCCGTGCGCGACACGCAGGCGATCCAGCGCTACTCAGTAGGGCCGGATGATGTCACCCCGTTCCGCAACAGTGTGGGCAGCGCCGTGCTCATCCCCAATGCCGAGCGCGTGCGCCGCATTTTGCTGCAAGCGCTTAGCTCGCCAGAATCCAGCGCGGCCGGCGCGCCCTAGCGCTTGCATGTGCTGCACCCAGTGGGTACACTGCACTCATGCTGCCTCCCCTTGATGGCACAACCCGGCGCGTAGCGCTGGGCGTGGGCATCCTCGCCCTGTTTATCGTGCTGTTCGGCTTTAGCCGCCGCATCGCCGAATACTCGCGCCTGACCGAGCAACTGGAACGCGAGCGCGGCTACATCACCGAGTTGGCGGCCACCGAGCAATATCTGCAAGAGCGCATTGCCTTTGCCAACTCCGATGCGGCGGTGGAGCAGTGGGCGCGTGAAAACGGGCGCTGGGCACGGCCCGGTGATTTCCCGGTGATCCCTTTGCCACCCGCCGATTTCACGCCGCAGCCCGTTACGCCGGAGGCGCAATTCTCTTCCTCGGCCAGCAATTTCGAAACCTGGTGGAACTGGTTTTTTTATCGTGGGCCTTGACGTTGCCGCGCGCAAGCGGTATCATCTCTGTTCATCGCGGGGTGGAGCAGTGGCAGCTCGTCGGGCTCATAACCCGAAGGTCCCAGGTTCGAGTCCTGGCCCCGCTACTCAAAACCATATTGTGCGCAAAAAGCCGGTAGCCACTGGCTTTTTGCTTTAAGCAGCTGTAGTAGATTCTGCATATAGAATGAGCCGTATGCCTCCTTCCACCGCCACGCCCCCCTTGGTCAGTGTCATCATCCCCACCTACAACCGGGCGGCGATGGTGCAGCAGGCGATTGCCAGCGTGCTGGCGCAAACCTTCACAGACTTTGAGTGCATCGTGGTGGATGATGGCTCGCCGGATGACACCGCCGCGGCCTTGCAGCCGTTGGTCGCCGCGGGCCGCATCCGCTATGTGCGCCAGGCTAATGCTGGGCTCTCCGCGGCGCGCAATCACGGCATCCGCGAGGCACGCGGCGCCTACATCACCTTCCTGGATGATGACGATCTCTATGAGCCGGGCAAGCTTGCCCAGCAGGCCGCTTATCTGGACGCGCACCCCGATGCCATGCTGGTGCACTGTTGGTTTACCAAGTTTAGTGAGCAAGAAGCCAATCTCGGCTTGCGCAAGCCGGATTGGTTCCAAGGCCAGCTCTATCCCGCCATCCTTTCGTATTGGCGCATGCTCATGGCCACCCCGTGTGTCATGCTGCGCCGTGAAGTCTTCGATGTCATCGGCGGCTTTGATGAAAGCCTGCGCTACGCTGAAGATCTAGATATGTGGCGGCGCGTGGCGCGGCATTATGCTTTTTACATCGTGCCGGCCAGCCTGGTGCGTATCCGCCAGCAGGTCAGCAGCATGTCCAGCGATAAAACCCAGTCTGCGGCGCACTTCCGCATCATGCTGGAAAAAGCCTTTGCCGATGACCCGGCGCTATCCGCCGCCACCCGCCGCCAGGCGCTGGCCGCCATGTACATCTCCGTAGCCCAGAACCTGCTGGGCGAGGGCGGGCGCGCCGAAATTGGCATTGCGCGCCAACACCTGCGCAGCGCCATCGGGCTGCGCCCGTGGGCGCCGGCGGCTTGGCTCACCTTGGCCGCCAGCCTGATGCCGCGCGGCGTACGCGCCGCCTTGGCGGACACGCTGCGCCGTTTGCGTTTCAGCCGGGCTTCGTAATGACGCGCAGCATCGTGGTGATGGGCGTGTCTGGCGCGGGCAAGAGCCACATTGGGCGCGCGCTGGCTCAGGCGTGCGGGCTGCCATTCTTGGAAGGCGATAACTTCCACCCCGCAGACAATATTGCCAAAATGCAAAGCGGCCACGCGCTGACGGATGCCGACCGTGCCCCGTGGCTGGCGGCATTGAATCAGGCACTGCAAGAGCACCACGCCCGCGGCCAGGCGGTGGTGCTGGCCTGCTCAGCCTTGAAAGCAGCCTACCGCCAACAACTGCAGCAGGGTGGGGTGCAGCTGCGTTTGGTTTACCTGCAGGCCAGCCCAGAGCGGTTGCGCCAGCGCGTAGAGGGCCGCCGCACCCACTTCATGCCCGCCAGCCTGCTGCAAAGCCAGTTTGATGCACTTGAAGAGCCTAGTGACGCCATCGTGGTGGATGCGCTCTTGCCGGCGGATGACATCATCGCCACCCTGCTCGCTCAACTCCCCAGCTAACCTATCCTGCCCAAAAAACAGTTACATTTGCCCCTACAAGTGTGCAGGGCGGCCTTCTATACTTTCAACAAGGAGACAACTATGAAAATTCAAGGCAAAGTGTTTGTCGTAACGGGGGCGGGCAGCGGTATTGGGCGCTCCCTCACCTTGGCCATGCTCAAAGGCGGCGCCAAGGTGGCTGCGGTAGACATTAACGAGGCCAACCTGAAGGAAACCGCTAGCCTGGCCAACGCGGGCACTTCGCTCTCCACGCATGTGGTCGATATCTCAAACCGCCAGCAGATCGAAGCGCTGCGCCCCGCGGTGGTTGAGGCGCACGGCGTGGTGGATGGTGTCGTCAACAATGCCGGTATCATCCAGCCCTTTATTCCTCTGCAGGACCTAGACTACGGTGCCATTGAGCGTGTGCTCAACATCAACCTGTACGGCACCATCTACATGGTCAAAACCTTCCTGCCCGAGCTGCTCAAGCGCCCCGAAGCGCACATCGTCAATGTGTCCAGCATGGGTGGCTTCTTCCCCTTCCCGGGCCAGACGCTCTACGGAGCCTCGAAAGCGGCCGTGAAGTTGCTGACCGAAGGCTTGTATGCGGAACTGCTGGATACGCAAGTCAACGTCTCGGTGGTATTCCCTGGGGCGATTGCCACCAACATCACCAAGAATTCCGGCGTGGGCAACCTCGGTGCCGAGGAGGCAGGTGACTCCAAGCTGCCGATGACCTCGCCTGAGGTGGCCGCCCAAACCATCATCGGCGCCATTGAGAAGAACAAATTCCAAGCCTATATTGGCAAGGATGCCGCTTTGATGAACATTCTGTACAAGTTCAATCCGCGCGGCGCCACGCACTTCATCCAGAAGCAAATGAAGGGCATGCTGCCGAAGTAAAAAGCAGCATTCACAGTGGATTCACAGAAAGCGCCCCTTAAAAGGGCGCTTTCTTCATAAGGGCTTAATCCAGGGCCTGTATAGTCAGGCCACTAAATGATCATTGGGAGAAACATGAATCGTCGAACAACAATTGTGATTGCTGCTATGGCCGTGGGTGCGCTGATATTCTTTGGCGCATTGGCTGTCTATGTGTTGCGCCCCTCGGCCGCGCCGAGCGGTGAGCTTACCGCCATCCCGGTGTTGGTTTCGCCGCAGGTGCAGGCCGCCGAGACGCAACCCAGCGCGGCTGCCGGCGGCCAGCCCGCGGTGGCCGAAGGCAGCCTCGTTTTTGAGCTTGCCGCCGATGAAAGCCAGGCGCGCTTTATCATCAACGAGGTGCTCAATGGCGCCGACAAGACGGTGGTGGGCGTGACCAATGCGGTGGCCGCCCAGATCCTGATCGACCCGGCCAGCCCGGCGGGCGTGCAGTTGGGCACCGTACAGGTCAATGCGCGCACCTTCCTTACCGATAGCGGTAGCCGCAACCGGGCCATCCAGAACTTCATCCTGCAGACCGATCGCTACGAATTGGTGACTTTTGTGCCGCACACCTATAGCGGGCTGCCAGCCAGCATTGCGGTTGGCGATAGCTTCAGCTTTCAGATCAGCGGCGACTTGACCATTCGTGACATCACCACCCCGGTCACCTTTGATGTCAGCGTGACGGTCGAATCGGAGAACCGCATCAGCGGCCTGGCCAGCACCACCATCAACCGGGCCAGCTACGACCTGGTGATCCCGAACGCGCCTGGCGTGGCTTCGGTGGAGGAAACCGTAATCCTCGAGCTTGAGTTCGTAGCGCTGGTACAATAGCGCTACAGATAGGCAATAAAAAAGACGGCCCCCGGCCGTCTTTTTTTATTGCGCTTGTTCGTGCGGCTCTTGGCGCACCAGCGCCCGCAGAGCGTGCTGCTCCACCAGCGCCTCCAGCAGGCTCAGCAAGCGCTGCCGCCAATCTACCGAGTCCAGGTTGTTGAGCCACACCGTGTTCTTGCTGGTGCGCGTGCCCGCGGGCAGCGCGCCGAATTCCATCGGTTTATCTTTTTTGCGTGGCGGCGGGAAGCGCAGCGCCAGCTGTTTGTTTTCAACGTTAATTGTCGTAAGCCCGGTGCGCTCCGCCAGTACGCGCACCTGCAGTTGGAACAGCAGGTTCTGCACTTCTGCGGGTGGCGGGCCAAAGCGGTCACGGAACTCTTCCTTCAGCGCCTCGATCTCGCTCACATCGTGAATATCGGCCAGGCGGCGGTACAGCTTTAGGCGCATGGCCTTATCGCTGACATAGTTGGCCGGAATGCCCACCTCGATGGGCAGGTCTACGTTGATCAGCGGGTGATACAAAGTCACGCTCAGTGCACCGGCCTCAGCGCCAAAGCCGCCAGCACGTTTAATGTCATCCACCGCCTTGGAGAGCAGGCGCGTATACAAATGGAAGCCCACCGAGGCGATCAGCCCGTGCTGGCGCACGCCCAGCAGGTCGCCGGCGCCACGAATTTCGAGGTCACGCATCGCCACGGAGAAGCCCGCGCCGTGCTGCGTATTCTCGGCAATCGTTTCCAGGCGCTGGCGGCCTTCGTCGGTCAGCCCGTTCTCCGCATGGCGGAAGAAGTAGGCATAGGCGCGTTGCGCGCCGCGGCCCACGCGCCCGCGCAGCTGGTACAGCTGCGCCAGGCCGAAGGCATCCGCCCGGTCTACGATGAGCGTGTTGGCGTTGGGAATATCCAGACCGGATTCGATGATGGTGGTGGTCAGCAGCAGATCGATCTCGCCGCGCGAGAACTCGTTCATGCGCGCCGCCAGTTGGCCCTCGGCCATCTGGCCGTGCGCCACGCCAATACGCACTTCAGGCACTACGCGCTGCAAATGTGCGCGCATCGCCTCAATACTGTGCACACGGTTGTGCACAAAGAAGATCTGGCCGCCGCGGTCCAGCTCACGCAACACGGCGCGCCGCACCAGTTGCTCAGAGTACGGGCCAACGTGGGTGACGATCGGCAGGCGCTCCTCTGGCGGGGTGCTGATGGTCGAGATGTCACGTACCCCGGTTAGCGCCATGTACAGCGTGCGTGGGATGGGTGTTGCTGTCATCGTCAGCACGTCCACTTCGGTACGCAGCTTCTTGAGGTGCTCCTTGTGCGCCACGCCGAAGCGTTGCTCTTCATCGATGATGACCAGGCCGAGGTCTTTGAACTTGACGTCGGCCTGCACCAGGCGGTGCGTGCCGATGACAATGTCCATCTCGCCCGCTGCCAGTTTGCGAATGGTGTCCTGCTGCTGCTTGGCATCTCTAAAGCGCGAGAGCATCTCGATGCGCACCGGGAAGGCCGCCAACCGTTGGCGGAAGGTCTCGTAGTGTTGCTGTGCCAGCACGGTAGTGGGCACCAGCATGGCCACCTGCTTGCCGTCCATCACCGCCTTGAAGGCCGCCCGCAGCGCAATCTCGGTCTTGCCGTAGCCTGCATCACCGCACACCAGGCGGTCCATCGGGCGCAGGTTTTGCATATCTTCCTTCACCTCGGCCAGCACACGCAGTTGGTCTTCAGTTTCCACGTAGGGGAAGCTGGCTTCCAACTCATACTGCCAGGGTGAATCCGGCGGGAAGGCGTGTCCTTGCGCCATCTCGCGCTTGGCGTACAGCTCCAGCAAGTCTTCGGCGATGGCTTCCACCGCCCGGCGCACGCGTGATTTGGTGGTGCGCCATTCCTGGCCGCCCAGGCGGTTCAACGTGGGCGTCTCGCCGCGTGAGCCAATGTAGCGGCTCAGCCGGTCAGCCTGGTGTACGGGTACATACAGCTGATCCCCGCCGGCGTATTCCACGCGCAAGAATTCACGCGTGTTGCCTTCGATCTTGGCTTCCACCAGTCCGCGGAAGATACCGATGCCGTGGTCAATGTGCACCACCAGCTCTTCATTCTGCAGGTCTACATAGCCAGCCTCAGGCGCCTGGCTCTCGGCGCGCGGCTGGCGGCGCGCTTGCGGGCGCTCCCAGCCAAAGATCTCGCCATCTGTGAGCAGGTGCAGGCGCGGCTCCTTCGCTCCCGCCGCACCCAGGCTCCAGCCTGGTGCCTCCAGGCTCCAGCCCTCGGCCAGGCTGCCCTCGGCAAACTGCGGGTCGGCCAGGTTGCCGGTGCCGTAGTTGCGCTCGGCCCACATATCGTTGAGGCGCGGCGTTTGGCGTGAGACGATGAGCACCTCATCGCCCGCGTCCAGGTAGCGTTCCACCTGATCCAGCATCGGCTTGAGCTGGCCGCCAAAGCGTGGCCCGGGGCGGAACATGCCGCTCACCGTATGTGCGTCTTCGATGGGCAGGGTGGGGCCGAGCTCGATCAGGGTGCGCTCAGCCAGCAGCTCTTCCAGCTCAGAGAGTGAGAGATACGGGGCAGGGTAGTCCACCGCCAGCGTGCCAGCGGCCAGGTTCTCGGTGCGCAACTGTAGCGCCTGGGTCTCCAGCTCGCTGATCTGCTCGCGCAGCGCGTCCAGATCATCCACAAGGATCAGCGCATCCGCGGGCAGATAGTCCAGCAGGCCAGCGGGTTCAGGGTGCAGTAGCGGAAGATGAAACTCGGTGAGGGCGCGCGCTTCCAGCCCCTCAGGCAGGCTTTCGCCGAGAACGAACTCGCGCGCCGGCGGGATCAGCAGCTCGTCAATTGCGTTGATCGTGCGCTGCGTGGCCGGGTCGAAACGGCGCAGGCTGTCCAGCTCATCGCCAAAGTATTCCAGGCGCGCCGGCAGCTCGTCTTGCATCGGCCACAGATCCAAGATGCCACCGCGGCGTGCAAACTGCCCGGGGGCGATCACGTTCTGTGCCGCCTCGTAGCCCAGGCGCGCCAACTGCGCCGCCAGCTCGGCTGGCTGGCTACGCGCCCCGCGCTGCAGGCGTTGCGCCGCCGCGGCAAACTCGGCGGGTGGCAGCGTGCGTGACATCAGCGCGCGTGCGCTGACCGTTAGAAAGACGGGCGCGCCCTCTGCCGGCAAGGCCAAGCGCGCCAGCGCGGCCAGGCGTTCGCGCCGCGCTGTTTCGCTCCACGGTGCATTCTCATAGAACAGCGAGCTGGGTTCGGGGAAGTACAGGCGTTCCAGTGTGGGCACCCAGAAAGCGAGTTCCTCAAAGTGGGCTAGGGCGCGGTCACGCCGGTGGGTCAGCAGCAGCACCGTGCGCCCGCTGGCCGCTGCCAAGGCGGCCGCCAGCGGCAGGCGCGCCGAACGCATCAGCCCCAGTTGTAGCGGGCTGTTGCCCGCTAGGGGGCCGCCGTCACGGCTATTCGCCAGCAGCTGCTGGAAAGCCGGCTGGCGTTGGATGCGCTGCAGCAATTCGCTCATTCGCCGCCGTTGAACTTGTTCATCGCCGTCACAATGCCTTCGCTCACGAAGGTTTGCATGGCGTCACTGGCGCGCTTGAGCACGAAGGGCAACGCCTGCTGCTCGCTGCGCGAGAAGTCTTGCAGTACATGGTTGGGCGTGCTCATGCGCCCCTTGGGGCGGCCGACGCCAATGCGCAGACGCGCAAACTCCTGCGAGCCCAATTTTTGGATGATCGACTTCATGCCGTTCTGTCCTCCGGAGCTGCCTTCCGCTCGCAGACGCAGCGTTTCAAAGGGCAGGTCTACATCGTCGAAAGCCACCAGCAGCTTTTCGAGCGGCACCTTGTAGAAGCGCACCAACTGGCTTACCGAGACGCCGGAGTTATTCATAAAGGTGCGCGGCTTGGCCAGCACAATGCGCCCTTCGCCAGTGCCAGCCTGCGCCACCATCGCCTCGTTCTGCACCTTGGCAAACTTGACGCCCAGATCCTCGGCCAGCTTCTCCACCGCCATGAAACCGGCATTGTGGCGGTTTTCGCGGTACTCCGGCCCGGGGTTCCCCAAACCGACGATCAAGAAGGGCGGGTTGCCGCTCTCTGTGTCTTTTGTGCGCTTTCGAAACATGTATCCTCGTTTTGCGGGCGTTTCTACCTGCTCTTTACAATCAAAAGCACATCAAAACGCCTAAAAGCCGCATTTTAAATGCGGCTTACCACCGCAGCCTATGCTGGGGTGGTTGTGAATGACGCTATTTTAGCATTTTTGTTCTCAAATCCGCGCTTGCCTGAATTCGCCTATAGGATTTCCTGGCAATAGGCTTATAGGGCCGCAGCATGCTGCGCCCTTTTGTCATTCCGAACGAGCCGCGTAGCGGCGAGGAGGAATCCGTTAAGGATGGCTACTAGGTGCTCATCTATGTGGCACTAAGAACTAGTGAATACGGATTCCTCGCTACGCTCGGAATGACAAGTTGTATCAGTAATCTTGCTCTTGTTTTTAAAGTTGCCCTTTTTCGCATCGAATATTCGAGTAGGGGCGCAACATGCTACGCCGTCATGATTATCCGGGTCTCTTTGTCATCCCGAACGAGGCCGTAAGGCCGAGGAGGGATCCGTTAAAGATCTGTTCCAAACATTACACATCTGGCAGAAGGGCGATACTTCTTTGTGCACATCAGGTAGCCAATGAATAGGCGCAGCACGCCTGCATCTGTCATTGCGAGGACGTGAAGCGGCTGGCTGCTGAACGACGAAGCAATCTGGTGTAAAGCAAAAGCCCAGCCATGTGGCTGGGCTTTTTTGTTGCCAAGACAGGGCTAGATGCCCTTGAAAGCGGTGGCTATTGCCAACAGCACAAAGCCGATCAATACCAGGCCAAAGGCCGAAATGCCTACTGACAGCACGCCGAGCTGGGTCAGGATCCCCAAACTGCCAATGATCACTGCAATTACCCAGGTCACTTCCTTCGGCGCAGACAGCACGAGACCCTTGTTGCTTGAACGTTTCTTCTTTGCCATAGCTCCTCCGTAGGTCAATCTATAGCGCTATTGTAGCGGTGTTCACTCCAGCATGCGCGCCGGGAAGCGATAGCGGCTGTGCTTGTCTTTGAGCCAATCAATCAGGCCAAAAATTCCTAGGATGTTCAATACCAGCCCCAAGCTAAGGCCAATCAGCCAGTCACTGGCACTGGCCGCGGCGTGCGCAACGATGCGCTGGCCAAATACGGCCACCAGCGGGCCGAACAAGACCAGTGCGCTAAGCATGCCGGGGTTGTAGAAGCGCTTGCCGCGTAGATTGAACAATATGCCATGCGCCAGCAGGTTGCCCAACGAGACCAGCATGGTAGCAATGCCCAGCCAGATGGCGCGCTCGGCCGCCAGGGCGGCTAGCAGATAGCTTGTCCAGCCCACGCCCACGTTAATAATCATGGCAGAGTTGGCGTTGAGCGGATACCGGTCGGGTTGCTGGCTGGCGAACATGACCGTGTTGAGCATCCCAGGGAATGTGCCCGGCCAGCGGTACTCCTCAAACTGGTGCAAAAACAAAGCCACTAGGTTGAGCCACAACAGCTTCGCCAGCGGGCTCGCCACGCGGCTTGCCGCGGTAAACGCAGCAAGCGCCAGCCCCAGGCCAAGCTCAAACCAGTGCTTGCGCAAAAATGCCAACATGCGCGGATTGTAATCCTTTAGAATGCGGGCATGCAACTACACCTGGTGGATGGCACCTACGAGCTATACCGCAACTACTTCGGCGCGCCGCCACGCAAAGCGCCAGACGGCCGCGAGGTTGGCGCCGCCATCGGCCTGCTGCGCAGCCTGATGGCCATGCTCGAGCAGCCCGGCGTGACGCATGTGGCCTATGCCTTCGACCACGTCATCGAATCCTTCCGCAATGACCTCTATACCGGCTACAAAACCGGCGAGGGCATCGAGCCGGACCTGTGGAACCAGTTCCAGATCGCTGAGGACCTCGTGGCCGCCCTCGGCGTAACGGTATGGTCCATGATCGAATTCGAGGCAGACGATGCCCTGGCTGCCGGCGCCGCCCGCTGGGCGCCCGAGCCAAGCGTCGAACGCATCCTGCTCTGCTCGCCGGATAAGGATTTGATGCAAATGGTGGGCGGCAACATCGCCGCCTGGGATCGCCGCCGTGATCTCATTCTGGATACCGAAGCCGTGCACGCCAAGTTTGGCGTGCTACCCGCCAGCATCCCCGATTATCTTGCCCTCGTCGGCGACTCGGCCGATGGCTATCCCGGCCTGCCGGGGTGGGGCGCTAAATCCGCCGCCAGCGTGCTGGCGGCTTACGGCAACATCGACAACATTCCGGCAGACTCCGCCGCCTGGCAGGTGCCAGGGCTCAGCGCAACTCGTGCTGCCAAGCTGGCCGCCACGCTGCACGCCCAGCATGCCGATGCGCTGCTCTTCCGCACGCTGGCTACCCTGCGCACCGATGTACCGCTGCCGCAGACCCTGGCTGACCTCGAATGGCGCGGCGCACACCCGCAGCTACGCGAACTGCTCGCCGAGCTCGGTGCCGAAACCATCGCCGAGCGCGTCACGCGCTGGCAGTAGTTAATCAAAGACAATCGATTAATTGATTAATCAATTGCCTTTGATTGCCAATCCTCATCCCTCCTGCTTCATACTTTATGTCTCATATGGTATATTGTTTACAACTGTTGCTATGTCTGATTCTCGCTCGACCCAAATTGTGAACCGCCTTCGGGATCTGCAAGCTTCAGCTCCAGACATCATCGCCTCGGCCGTCGTCACTGCAGACGGCCTTTCGCTTGCCTCTAATCTCCCCTCCAACGTAGAAGAAGAACGCGTGGCCGCCATGAGCGCCGCCATGCTCAGCCTGGGTGAACGCATTGCCCAGGAGTTGCAGCGCGGCAACATGGAGGAAGTCTACATTCGCGGCGAGGAGGGCCTCGTACTGCTCACCGCCATTGGGCGGGATGCGGTGCTCACCACCCTGGCGCGCAGCGAGGCCAAGCTGGGCCTCATGCTGCTGGAGATGCGGCGCACCGCCGCCGAACTGGAGCCTTATGTCGCATAGCGCGTGCACCCCGCCCGCGATTGCATCGCCACTCAACGGAGAGAGGCTCTTTCAAGACCCCTCTCCGTTTCGTTTAACACCCCCGTGTCATTCTGACCGGGTTTGTACATCTACACCAGAATCGCCGGCGCTCGACCAGGGAAGAATCTTTCTCACCACATCTTCCACTTTGCGTCACTTTATTAGCCCTGCCTCACACCTAGCCACATCCATCCGTTAGCTTGAATACACTTACCAGAGGAGTCGTGTCATGACGATTAAGTACATATTTGTTACCGGGGGCGTAGTAAGCTCCGTTGGCAAAGGCGTCACCACTGCCGCCATTGGGCGCCTCCTCAAAGAGCGTGGCTTCAGTGTCGCCGTGCAGAAGCTCGACCCCTACATCAACGTAGACCCCGGGACGATGAGCCCCTACCAGCACGGCGAAGTCTTTGTGCTCAATGACGGCTCCGAGACCGATCTCGACCTCGGCCATTACGAGCGCTTCGTAGATATCAACCTCTCCAAGGTCAGCACCCTCACCACCGGCCAGGTGTATGCCGAAGTCATCGCCAAGGAACGCCGCGGCGACTACCTGGGCGGCACCATCCAGGTCATCCCACAGATCACGGATGAGATCAAGCGCCGCGTCGGCATGGTGCCTGAGAGCACCGGAGCCGAAATCGTCCTTGTCGAGGTCGGCGGCACCGTCGGCGACATCGAGTCGCTGCCCTTCATCGAAGCGCTGCGCCAAATCCGCTCCGATGTCGGACGCGAGAACGTCTTCTACATCCACACCACTTGGCTGCCACACATCGGCGCCACCAACGAGCTCAAGACCAAGCCCACCCAGCACTCCGTGCGTGAGCTGCGTTCGCTCGGTATCTCGCCGCAAATGATTATCGCCCGCGCCGACAAGACCATCACGCCGGACCTCACCGAGAAGATTGCCAAGTTCTGCGATGTCGACCGCCGCGGCGTGGTGCCGGTGCCCACCATTGACGTCATGTACGAGATTCCGCTGCTGCTTGAGCGCCTGGGCGTGGCCGACTACATCGTCGATACGCTCGGCTTGCAAGCGCGCCACAAGCCAGACCTCACCGCCTGGGAGGCCATCAGCAAGTCGGCCCACAAAGACAAGCCCACCGTGCGCATCGCCCTGGTGGGCAAGTACGTGGAGCTGCATGATGCCTACCTCAGCGTCAAAGAGGCCCTCGTGCACGCCGGCCTCGCCCTCGGTGTTGAGGTTGAAATTGACTGGGTGCATGCCAGTGAAGTAGAGAAGGGCCGCGGCTGGGATGAGATCCATGCCGCTGACGGCATCCTGGTGCCCGGAGGCTTCGACAGCCGCGGCATCGAGGGCAAGATTGCCGCTGCCAAGTACGCCCGCGAAAACAACGTGCCGTACTTCGGCCTGTGCCTCGGCATGCAAATCATGGCCATTGAGTTTGCCCGCAACGTGCTCGGCTACAGCGAGGCCAATTCGACCGAGTTTGACCCGGCCTCGCCGTATCCTGTGATCGACCTCATGCCTGACCAGCGTGGCATCGCCGAAAAGGGCGCCACCATGCGCCTCGGCGTGTACCCCTGCCAGCTGCAGCCCGGCAGCGTGGCCGCCGCCGCCTACGGCCAGCCGGTCGTCGAGGAGCGCCACCGCCACCGCTATGAGTTCAACAACACCGCCCGCGAAGCCTTTGCCGAGCACGGCATGCGCTTCTCCGGCACCTCGCCGGATGACCGCCTCGTCGAGATCATCGAGGTCGCCGAGCACCCGTATATGCTCGGCACCCAGTTCCATCCTGAGTTCCTCTCGCGCCCCACGCGCCCACATCCGCTGTTCGCCGCCTTCGTGCGCGCCGCCGCCGAAAAGTCCGGCGCTACGTTGGAGCTGGCCGCGGACATCCTCACTAAGTAGCGCAGTATGTCAGCTTCGAAAGAGACATTTACCCCTGAGATTACGGCCAAGCTTAGATACTACGTATACCGCTTGATTGACCCGCGCAATGGTGAGACCTTCTATGTGGGCAAGGGCAAAGGAAACCGCGTCTTTGCCCACATCGAGTTAGCCAGCTCGCTGGAAGGTGATGACGTGGATAACAAGGTGCGCCGTATTCGCGAGATTCAGCTTGCAGGATTTGAAGTAGCACACGTGATTCATCGCCATGGAATGGATGAGAAGACTGCTTTTGAAGTGGAGTGCGCACTAATGGATGCTTACCCTGGGCTCACCAACGCGGTGGGGGGAGTGCATGGCAGTGACTTTGGTGCCATGCATGCCAGAGAGATCATGCGTCGGTATTCAGCGAAACCTGCGGTTTTTGTACACAAAGCCTTGTTGATCAGCGTCAACAAGAGTGCTGTGGAGCGCTCTTTGTATGAAGCTACACGCTTTGCCTGGCGGTTGAACGTATCCAAAGCGCGGCAGGCTGAAGTGATACTGGCAACTATGCAAGGTTTGATCGTAGGCGCCTTCGAAGCTCAGGAGTGGTTGCCTGCCACACGGGATAATTTTCCCGCCTTGCCTGAAGATAATCCTAAGCGTTGGGGTTTCGTTGGGCGGGAAGCCACTGCCGAGATCAAGCAAGCGTATGTTGGCAGACGCCTGCCAGAAGGTATGCGTAAGCGCGGCAATGCCAATCCTATACTGTATAGCTGGTAAGTTCGCTAACCGCTAACCGCTAACCGCTAATTGCTAATCGCTGGTTTACAATTGATTTTTTAGATTCGGAGACTTTCAAAAATGACAAAGATTACCTCCATCCACGCACGCCAAATCCTCGACTCGCGCGGCAATCCCACCGTCGAAGTCGATGTTCGCCTCGCCGACGGCAGCCTCGGCCGCGCTGCCGTTCCTTCCGGCGCCTCCACCGGCATCCATGAGGCGCTGGAGCTGCGGGATGGGGACAAGAGCCGCTACCTTGGCAAATCCGTCACCCAGGCCGTGGCCAACGTCAACGGCCCCATCGCTGGCGCCCTCATGGGCCACGATGCCAGTGACCAGGCCGCCCTCGATGCGGCCATGTTCGCTCTAGACGGCACGCCCAACAAAGCCAAGCTCGGCGCCAACGCCATCCTCGGCGTCAGCCTCGCCGCTGCCAAAGCGGCCGCCGCCAGCAGCGGCCAGCCGCTATATCGCTACCTGGGCGGCGACGACGCCATCCTGCTGCCCGTGCCCATGCTCAACATCCTCAACGGTGGCGCGCACACTGGCTGGGAGTCCACCGATTTTCAAGAATTCATGGTGATGCCCTTCGGCGCACCGACCTATAGCGAAGGCCTGCGCTGGGGCGTTGAGGTCTATCACAGCTTGCGCGCCCTGCTCAAAGAGAAGGGCTACGGCACGCTGGTGGGCGACGAGGGCGGCTTCGCCCCGGCCCTCAAGAGCAACGTCGAAGCCATCGAACTGGTCTTGCAGGCCATCGAGAAGGCCGGCTACCAGCCTGGCGAGCAGATCAGTATCGCCCTCGACCCCGCCACCAGCGAGCTGTTCGATGACGCCAAGCAAGACTATTACCTACGCAAAGAGAACCGCCGCCTGAGCAGCGACGAGATGGTCGCCTTCTGGGCTGACTGGGCCGCCAAGTACCCCATCGTTTCCATTGAAGATGGCATGGCGCAGGAAGACTGGGCCGGCTGGAAATCTCTCACCACTGCCATCGGCGACAAGGTGCAGTTGGTAGGTGATGACCTCGTCGTCACCAACCCCGCGCTCATTCGCAAAGCCATCGAGGAGAAGGCCGCCAACGCCTTGTTGGCCAAGGTCAACCAAATCGGCTCGCTCAGCGAGACGGTGGAAGCCGTGCGCCTGTGCCAGGCGGCCGGCTGGGGCACCGTCTGTTCGCACCGCTCCGGCGAAACAGAGGACAGCACCATCGCCGATCTGGCCGTCGCCTACCGCTTCGGCCAGATCAAAACTGGCGCCCCCGCCCGCGCCGACCGCACCGCCAAGTTCAACCAGCTCCTGCGCATCGAGGAGGAGCTGGGGGATAAGGCTACTTATGCAGGGTGGGCGGTGATGGGGCGGTAGAGGATATGCAGCGCTACCTGATTGTCATCGAGAAAGCAGTTAATGGTTACTCAGCCTACGCGCCCGATATAGACGGCTGTGTAGCTGCGGGCGAAACCAGCGAAGAAGTTATCAAGAATATGCAGGAAGCTATACAGTTCCATTTCGATGGGATGCGAGAAGATGGCCTACCTCTGCCAGAAGGTTACGCCAGCGCCGAATACGTGGCGGTTTAGCAAGCCTACTTAGCCCGCCGAAGTTTCACAAGCGAAGCGTGCAACTCCTACGCATAGAGGAGGAGCTGGGTGCCACCGCCCAGTACGCAGGATGGGCGGCGCTGGGGCGGTAGAATGGAGCGACGCTACTTAATTGTCATTGAGAAAACGGAACATGGCTTCTCTGCCTACGCACCCGATATAGACGGCTGTGTAGCGGTGGGCGAAACGCGTGAAGAGGCCATCAAGAACATTCAGGGGAAGCCATCCAGTTTCATTTCGATGGAATACGAGAAGACGGCTTACCTCTGCTTGAAGGCTATGCGACGAATACACAGCCTTAGTTGATAACTCTGACCTTTAGTGAACGGTGTTTGCACTAATCTGGAACTTGCTTAGATTTGTGTGTCGTTGACACAGATTAGACCAAAGCATATACTTGCCGAATGGTTCTAATTTGGGGGTCTAAAGGTAAGGCAAAAGAAATTGGCGCTGGAATCTTTTATTGCCCAAACTGCAATTCGTCGCAAAACTATAAGCACTATGAGTTAGGCAAATACTTTACTCTCTATTTCATTCCCTTGTTTCAGACCAGTAAGATTACTGAATACATTGATTGTCAGAGATGCAAAACTAGCTTCAAGACTGAAGTGTTGAACTATAATCTAGGCGCGCAGCAACGTATTCGTGAGATGCTTGGGGGAATTAAGCGAGAGCTTGATAATGGTGTCTCGGCAAATATACTTTATCAGTTCCTACTTACAAAGGGTCTGTCGCAAGGGGAAGCAGAGAATCTAATTAGCATGGCTGCGGGAGGCTCCTTTTCCACTTGCGATAATTGTAAGCAGGTTTATTCAGCACATATGAATTTTTGTTCAAATTGTGGAAGCGCTCTTTCGGCTTCAATTTAAAAGGTTGAGCTTACTACAATGCCCGGGGATACAAGAGCCTGTCAAAATTGCGGTTTTGAAAGTCGAAGTGGCCTTAATTTTTGTCCTAGCTGTGGGGCAAATTTAAACAGAACTGAACCACAAAACGAAAGCCGTAACCCATATCAAGTTTTGCAAATATCAAACAATGCTGAGGTAGAAGTTATATTAGCCGCATATAAATCTCTGGCTAAGAAATACCATCCTGATCAAAACAAATCTTCGCAAGCGGAAACTAAGATGCGAGATTTGAATTGGGCATATCATCTGCTGTCTGATCCAGCTCGTCGCAAAGCCTGGGATCAGAGAAATGCTTCTGATCAAAATAGGCGAGAGGGGCAAGGTAGCGCATTTAGGCAGCAGGCTTCGCGACAGAAGAGGGGTAGTGCTCAAACGCCAGACCCTAAGCCGTCAGAACATTTGAGACGAAAGAATAAAGGATCGAATGCCCTAAGTATTCTGGCCTTTCTTTTTGTTCTTGTATTCCTCGCCTTTGTTTGCGCAGATACTAGCCAGCCGGCTCGACAAACGAATTCAAGCTCTGCTTCGAGCTTCATCGCTCCAACTTCAACCCGCATTCCAACTGCTAGGCCAACATCTAGCCCGGTTGTTAGCTATAAGGATCCTACTTGTCTTAGTGCGTTTGCTGTTACTCAAACTTACGTTGGCAGAACAATCTGTGTTTATGGGGTTGTTGATAAAGTGAATCAAACGCCTGAGTACTCAACAATCATCAGATTGAGAAATTCTGGCACTGGTCAAAATGAAATTCTTTTTCTTAGTCAATCTTGGGTGTGGCCTGACTTAAAACGAGGCGATTGTATTCAGGCTACTGGGCGCGTTTTTCTTACAGCTTCCTATATGTACATCTCATTACAAGACTTGTATCTTTCAAACTCTTGCTAAAGCACTTATACACTATTTTGACTAGATTCCATGTTGAGTGTTTCGTCTCCTTGACACCGCGCCCAATCCGCGCCGCCGCCCCGCCATCCGTGATACATAGTCCCCGCAAGCCGCTGCCTAGCTGCCTGTAGCCTAGCCGCGGGCTGTTGGTGCCACCGGCTCGCGGGCAGCCACAAATGTTTTAACTATTCACACTTGGGGTGGGGGAACCATGATGATGATTAAAACTTCAATCAGAAATCAACGCTCAGCAATCAAAAATCTAACTTGCCTTTGCCCCGCTTCTACCCATGTTTCCGTTCGCTTTCCTCAATCGCCCGCAGCAGCGCCTCTTCTTCCAGTGTCAGCAGGTACTCCTCCTCCAGTGTGCGCTGTGGGCGCAGCAGCAGGTAAATGAGCACGCCGGGAATGAACAAAATTACCGAGAGCAGCACCGCCAGCAGCCGGCGGCTGGGCTCCCTCAGCCGGGCCGCCGCGTCCCGGTGCGTCCAGTACACCAGGCTGGCCCACAGGGCCAGCAAGAAAACGCCGCCCCAGATCGTCAGGGCGGTGGCAAGCGTCTGCAATGTATTCGCATCCATGCCGGTCATTATAGGGATTTCGCCGCGCTGCGCTGAAAACTGGCACCATGTGGAAGCTCAGGCTACAAGGATTCCTCGCTGGTCGGGGTTCGGCGTTCTGGTGTTGCTTTCAAAACCCGCTCGGAATGACACGGAGATTTGGTTTCTTTGTGGCCTTTGTGCCTTTGTGGTTGCTTCTCCCTCATCCTTCCATCCTCATCCTTCATCCTTGTCATTCCTCTGCCCGCATGCTAAACTTGCTCACGCCACGCGCGGGAGAACGCTCTCGATACCCGAGGGCGTTTTTGTGTGTATTCGCCACAAACTCCACCCCCGCCGTGGGCGAGGCACACAATGGATGTACTCATCACCGGCTCCGTAGCCTACGATTACCTTATGACCTTCCCAGGGCTCTTCAAAGAGCACCTGCTGGCCGAACACCTCGAGAAGATATCCCTCTCCTTCCTGGTCGAGAAGCTGGACCGCCGCCGCGGCGGTATCGCCCCCAACATCGCCTACACCATGGCACTGCTCGGCGGTACCCCCCGCGTCATGGCTGCCGTGGGCGAAGATTTTGCCGATTACCGCGCCTTCCTTAAGACCCACGGCGTAGACACCACCAATATGGAAGTCATCGAGGGCACTTTCACTGCCTCGTTCTTCGCCACCACAGACCGCTCCAACGCTCAGGTCGCCAGCTTCTACCCCGGCGCCATGGCCCACGCCAGCGAGCTCTCCCTCAAGAACGTCAAAGGTGGCACGCCCCAGCTGGTCATCATCTCTCCCAATGATCCTGCCGCCATGCAGCAATATGTCGCCGAGTGCCAGGAGCTCAACATCCCCTACGTCTACGACCCCAGCCAGCAGATCGTGCGCTTTGACGGCAGCATTCTGCGCACCGGGGTGGAGGCCGCCCACGCCATGTTCATGAACGAGTACGAGTTTGAGCTCGTCAAAGACAAGACCGGTATGGATGATCAGGCCATTCTCTCGCACCTCGAATACATGGTCGTCACCCTCGGCCCGAAGGGCGCCGATATCTACACCAAAGACGGCAAGACCTGGGTCGAGGCCGTGCCCACTGACACCATCGTAGACCCCACCGGCGGCGGTGATGCCTTCCGCGCCGGCTTCCTCACCGGCGTCAGCCTCGGCCTCGATTGGGAGACCTGCGGCCGCATCGGCTCCCTGGCCGCCACTTACTGCCTGGAGCAGGCCGGCCCGCAAACGCACCACTTCTCCCCGCCCGATTTCGTCACCCGCTATCGTGAACACTATGACGATGCGGGCAAGCTGGATGGTTTAGGGCAAAATTGATTAACCGATTATCGGATTAATCGATTAATCTGTTAATCGATTAACCGTTTCGAAACAAACTTAGGAATGGAGTTCTAAAGAAGTATGGAAAACTTCGACATCAAAGACATTAACCAAGCGGAAGGCGGCCGCCGCCGTATCCAATGGGCCGAGCGTGAAATGCCCGTGCTGCGCACCATCCACGAGCGCTTCGCCAAAGACCGCCCCCTAAAGGGCCTGCGCCTCGCCGCTTGCCTGCACGTAACCGCCGAGACCGCCAACCTCATGCGCACCCTGCAAGCCGGCGGCGCCGAGGTGATGCTGGTGGCTTCCAACCCGCTCTCCACCCAGGATGATGTCGCCGCCTCCCTCGTCTCCCATGACGAGATTCCCGTCTACGCCATCAAGGGTGAAGACAACGCCACCTACTACAAGCACCTCAACGTCGCCCTGGATTTCAAACCCCACATGACCATGGACGATGGCGCCGACCTCGTCAGCGAGCTGCACAAGAACCGCCGTGAGCTGCTCGAGACCGTCATCGGTGGCACCGAGGAAACCACCACCGGCGTCATCCGCCTCAAGGCCATGGCCGCCGATGGCAAGCTGGAATTCCCCGTCATCGCCGTCAATGACGCCATGACCAAGCACTTCTTCGATAACCGCTATGGCACCGGCCAATCCACTGTGGATGGCATCGTGCGCGCCACCAACATCTTGCTGGCCGGCAAGACCTTTGTGGTCGCCGGCTACGGCTGGTGTGGCCGCGGCCTGGCTGACCGTGCGCGCGGCATGGGTGCCAACGTCATCGTCACCGAGGTCAACCCCATGGCCGCTCTCGAAGCCGTGATGAACGGCTTCCGCGTCATGCCCATGATCGACGCCGCCAAAGTCGGTGACATCTTCGTCACCGTCACGGGTGACATCAACGTGCTCGACGAGCATCACTTCGCCGCCATGAAAGACGGCGCCATCGTCGCCAACTCCGGCCACTTCAATGTCGAGATCAACATCCCCTCGCTGGACGCCATGTCCACCGAGAAGCGCCTGGTGCGCCCCTTCGTGGAAGCCTACTACACCAAGGATGGCCGCACCATCCACATCCTGGGCGATGGCCGCCTCATCAACCTCGCCTCCGCCGAGGGTCACCCGGCCAGCGTAATGGACATGTCCTTCGCCAACCAGGCCCTGGGCGCCGAGTACATGGCCAAGAACGCCGACAAGCTCCAGAACCAGGTCTACTCCATTCCTGAGGATATCGACCGCGAGATTGCCCGCATCAAGCTCGAAGCCATGGGCGTCAAGCTGGATAAGCTCACGCCCCAGCAAGAGAAGTATCTCAACTCGTGGGAAGAAGGCACCATCTAAGAAGCAAAAACGACCGGCGAAAGCCGGTCTTTTTATATCGTTTGTCATTGCGAGGAGTGCTGAAAGTTGCATGTTCATGCAACTTTCAGCCGACGAAGCAATCTAGCCATGTCATCCCGAACGAGGCCGGAGGCCGAGGAGGAATCCGTTTGGGGCTGGTTTGTACGTCAATGAGTCTGAGTGAATTCGGAAGAAATGCCAGCACGGATTCCTCGCTGGTGCGGGTTTGGCGGTCTGATGCTGGCTTATTCATCCGCTCGGAATGACAAGTTGAGTAAATTTGTCATTCCGAACGAGGCCGGAGGGCCGAGGAGGGATCCGTTTGGGGCTGGTTTGTACGTCAATGAGTCTGAGTGAATTCGGAAGAAATGCCAGCACGGATTCCTCGCTGGTGCGGGTTTGGCGGTCTGATGCTGGCTTATTCATCCGCTCGGAATGACAAGTTGAGTAAATTTGTCATCCCGAAGAGCCGCATAGCGGCGAGGAGGGATCCGTTAAGGGCAAAGGTAGTGCTGGCAAGATCTGAGCCAATTCGGAAGATGTGCCAGCACGGATTCCTCGCTGGTTTGGGTTTGGCGTTCTGATGCTGGCTTATTCACCCGCTCGGAATGACAAGCTACGTAAATTTGTCATTCCGAACGAGACTGCAGACCGAGGAGGAATCCGTTTGGGGCAAAGGTAGTGCTGGCAAGATCTGAGCCAATTCGGAAGATGCGCCAGCAGGGATTCCTGGCGGGTGCGGGCTCGGCGGTCTAACGCTGGCTTATTCACTCGCTCGGAATGACAAGTTGAGTAAATTTGTCATCCCGAAGAGCCGCATAGCGGCGAGGAGGGATCCGTTAAGGGCAGAGGTAGTGCTGGCAAGATCTGAGTCAATTCGGAAGATATGCCAGCACGGATTCCTCGCTGGTTTGGGTTTGGCGGTCTGATGCTGGCTTATTCACCCGCTCGGAATGACAAGTTGAGTAATCTGTCATCCCGAACGAGACCGGAGGCCGAGGAGGAATCCGTTAAGGGCAAAGGTAGTGCTGGCAAGATCTGAGCCAATTCGGAAGATGCGCCAGCACGGATTCCTCGCTGGTGCGGATTCGGCGGTCTGATGTTGGCTTATTCACCCGCTCGGAATGTCAAATCAGTGGTCTGTCATTGCGAGCGCAGCGAAGCAATCCCTACGCCTGTTACCCGTGCACCCGAATCACCTTGCCGCCACTGATGCGTAACAACGCATCCGGCGGCAGCGGGAACACCGCGTGCGGCGTGCCAGCCGCCGCCCATACTTCGGCGTACTGCAGCAAATCCTCGTCAATGTAGGTGTGGGCCGGCTGCTGGTGACCAAAAGGCGGCACCCCGCCGATGGCGAAGCCGGTCAGCGTGCGCACAAAATCGGCATCGGCCTTGCCCAGCGTCTCACCGGTGGCCTCGGCCACCAGGGCCTCGTCCACCCGGTTGCTGCCGCTGGTCAGGATGATCACGCCCTCACCTTCCGCATTGCGGAAGATCAGCGATTTTACGATCTGGCCCAACTGGCAGCCGATGGCGGCCGCCGCATCGGCTGCGGTGCGCGTGGGGATCTCGAACTCCACTACGTCGCCCGGCAAATCGTGCTGGCGAAGGGTGTCTTGAAAAGCGATGGCGGTTGGGTTGGTGGGGGTGCGCATAACTACTCCGAAACAGTGATGTCGACGTAAAAGCCCACGCCGAAGGGGTTGCCGTCAAAATCGTGCGCCTTCCACAGGCTGCGATAGGTACCCGGCTCGCTGGGCGCGGTAAATTGGATCGTGAGCACCACACTTTCACCGGGCTGCGCCGGCGGCAGCGGGTGGCGGGGCACCGCCCCCAGGCCAATGCTGCCAGCTTGCAACTCAACGTTGTAACCTTGCACCCAGGCGCAGCTGCCATCGTTGCGCAGCTCCCAGCTCTTCTCTACCGGGGCGCCGGGCGCAAAGCGTGTGCCATCCGGCACGTTAATATCGCGCAGGAAGACCAGGTTGTTTTCGCAATCCGGAGTGGGGCTGGGAGGCAGCGAGGTGGGCGTCTCAAGCACGATGGCTTGCGAGTTGCCCGCCAGGGTAGGGGCGATGAAGAAGCCTTGATCGGCAGGCAGCACGCTGCGGCTGCATGCGGCAACAAACAACGCGCCGATCAAGAGCAAAGCAGCTCTTGATGCGGCGCGTTGCGTAGCAAAGCTGTGAGACGTTGTTTGCGTATTAGGCTTCCACTGCCGCCAACTCGGCGTCTTCTGATTCAAGGATGGCACTCTCTTCAGTTTCCATGTAGCCAGTGGGTTCCTGCGTGAGCACCTTTTCACGGATCTGCTGCTCGATGACATCGGCAACTTCGGGGTGATCGCGCAGGTAATCCTTGGCGGTTTCACGGCCCTGGCCCAAGCGCTCTTCGCCATAGTTGTAGAAGGAGCCGCGCTTGGCAATGATCTCGTAATTTACTGCCAGGTCCAGCAAATCTCCACTCTTGGAGATGCCTTCATTATACATAATGTCAAATTCAGCCACTTGGAAGGGGGCCGCTACCTTGTTTTTCACCACGCGCACTCGCGTGCGGTTGCCCACCACATCCTGCCCGGTCTTGATCGATTGCACGCGGCGCACATCCATGCGCACGGAGGCGTAGAACTTGAGCGCCATACCGCCGGTGGTGGTTTCCGGGTTGCCGAACATCACGCCGATCTTCTGGCGCAACTGGTTGGTGAATACCACTGCCGTGTTGGTCTGCTTGATCACGCCAGACATCTTGCGCAGCGCCTGCGACATCAGGCGGGCCTGCATACCCATTGTCGCATCGCCCATGTCGCCTTCGATCTCGGAGCGCGGCACCAGGGCGGCGACTGAGTCGATCACCACCAGGTCCACTGCGCCAGAGCGCACCAGCGCCTCAGCGATCTCCAGGGCCTGCTCGCCGGTGTCCGGTTGGGCCACCAGCAGCTTTTCAATATCTACGCCGCATTTGGCCGCATAGTTCGGGTCGAGGGCGTGCTCCATGTCAATGAAAGCGGCCGTGCCACCGCGCTTCTGCACTTCGGCCACGATGTGCTGGCACAGCGTCGTTTTACCGGAGGATTCCGGCCCGTAAATCTCAGTGACGCGGCCACGCGGAATGCCGCCGACACCCAGGGCAATATCCAACGAGAGGGCGCTGGTGGGGATGGCTTCGATCGCCATGCCGTGCGCTTCGCCCAGGCGCATGATGCTGCCTTCGCCGTAGCGTTTGGTGATCTCGCCCAGGGTCTTCTGCAAAACCTTGATCTTTTCGTCGTTGTGTCCGTTTTCAGCAGCCATAGCTCTCCTGTAGTACAAGCGTTCTATAAGTGTTCTAAATATAGAACACTTGTTTCCGCTTGTCAAGGTGTTGCCGGCCGCATTTTTGCCTGACCTGGGCGCCGATTTGCACCCTAGCCAAAACGGGTAAGTGCATGTATCATCGTGCGGCGCTGCTGCCCCTTTCAGCATGCGGCGCATTTGTTCAGGCTGTCCGTGCGCTCCGCGGCAAACTGGCAGCTAAGTACAAACATAAGGAAGCAGAATGAAGGAATCGAAGGTAAAACGCTCTCGGGCGCTCGGCATTCCCCTGACCCCGAAGGCTATTAAAGTCATGGAGCGCCGGCCGAACCCGCCCGGCCAGCACGGCAGCCAGAACCAGTGGCGCCGCAGCTCTGACTATAAGCAGCAGTTGCTGCAGAAGCAACGCCTGCGCTACCAGTACAACATCCGCGAGAAGCAGATGCTGGGCTACATGCAGAAGGCGCTCAAGGGTTCTGGCCTGACGTCTGAGCATTTGATCGCGCTGCTCGAATCGCGCTTGGATGCGTTGGTGCTGCGCGCCGGCTTCGCCCGCACGATCTATGCGGCGCGCCAGTTCGTCGCCCACCGTCACGTTACCGTCAACGGGGAGCGCATCAACATCCCTTCCTACTCCGTGCAGCCTGGCGATGTGATCGCCATTCACGAGAAGAGCCGCAAGATCGCGGCCTTCACCGAGGCGCTGGAGAGCGTGGGCAACGTGCCCCCGTATTTGGAAGTGGACAAGAAGAACATGTCTGCCAAGTATGTGCGCCTGCCCGAACTGCAGGAAGTGCCGATCATCTGTGAGCTCAACCAGGTGGTGGAGTACTACTCCCGCTAGTTTGCAAGACGATCAAACAAAAACGGCCAGCCCTTGCTGGCCGTTTTGTTTTACACATATAATGCGGATATGGGTGGAATTAGAATGTGGTTCCGGGCGCAAAGCCGCCTGGTTAAATTCCTGATTGGCTTGGTCTTGTTACTAGCCTGCCGTATCTGCAGTCTGCCAGCCTCGCTCAGCGAGGCCGAGCGTGACGCGACGGCTACGGTGCAAATGGAGACCGCGCTAAGCGCGGCGTTCGAGCAGGTGGCGCAGACGCTCAGCGCCCAGCCCAGCCTGACACCCAGTGCTACGCCCGTTCCGACAGATACCGCCACGCCGAGCGCAACCCCGCCGCCCAGCGCAACGCACACCCTTAGCCCCACGCCAACCCGCCAAGCCAGCGCCACGCCAGTCGTCTTCAATCAGGGCAATCTAGCAGGCGGAGGAGGAGGGGATGGCGGCACTGGAAGTAGCAGCGGTAGCGGCGGCGGGGGTGGTAGCACAGCTTGCCACCCTGCCTATCCCACGGTGTGCATTCCGCCGCCTCCGCCGGATCTGAACTGCCCGGATATTCCTTTTCGACGTTTCACTGTGCTTAGCCCTGATCCGCATAACTTTGATGGGAACAATGACGGGGTGGGCTGCGAACGCTAAGGCTTAGTCGGGCAGGCCCACCAGCGGGGCTGCGGCGGGCAGCTCAAACGAGTAGCCATCCGTGCCGCGGAATTGAAAGTAGGTCACCGTGCCGGGGATGACCTCGACCTCGGCCCGCCACCAGGTGGACTGGTAGGGAATGGATATCTCATAGCGGCCAGCCGGCAGGTTGCTCAGCACCAGGTTCTCTTTGTAATAGGGGTCAGGCAGGATGCGGCTGTTGGCAATGTAGGTATACAGCGTCCACAATTGCTCGCTGCCCACGGCGCGTACTTCCACCAATTTGTTGACCAATACTTGATTGCGCTGGGTGCCCACCCGGCCGGCCAAGATGCCATAGCCCTGGGGCGGCGCCAGCCATAGCTCCGGGTTTGAAGTGTGGCTGGTGTTGTTCTGCCCGCTGCGGACTTCAAAATGCAGATGCGGGCCGGTGGAGAGCCCGGTATTGCCCGAAAGGGCGATCACTTCGCCTTGCTCAACTCGCTGGCCCACTAGCACGCTGGTTTCGCTTAAGTGCGCATACACGGTCCAGATGCGGTTGCCGGCGAAGCCAAAATCATGGCGAATGACGATCGAGATGCCGTAGGGATCATCTAGGAAGAAACGCGAATTGTAGGTTTGCCCATAATCGGCCCATACCACCGTGCCGCCGGCCGCGGCGCGCACCGGGGTGCCGGCATCCATGCCTACATCCAGACCGAGGTGTGGCTCGCCTGACTGGCCAGCTTCCTGACGCACGCCATAGCGTTGGCTGGGGCTATACAGCCCCAAATGGGCGCTGGCCACCGGGAACGTGAAATAGAAATGGTCGTACAGGCTTAGCGCCAGCGGGGCTTGGCGCGCTGGGTAGCCTGCCGCTGGCGGAGTGCTGGTGGCCGCCGCATCGGGCGCCAGGGGGAAGGGTGCCAGGGTGGGCGCTGGGTAGCTCGGCCAACTCAGCAGGGCTGGGTCTGCCGTGGGGGGCGGCGGGCTGGCGGTGGGGCTTGGCTGTGGCGTGGCCGTGGGGCTGGCCGGCACGCGGCTGGGGCTGCTGGTGGCGCTGGGTGCGGGCGCAGCCGCGCCGCAGGCGGCCAATGCCAGGCTGGCCAGCAGTGCGCTGCATAGCAGGGCGGGTTTCATGGGCGGGCCGAGAGCTCCTCGGCGCTATATAACTGCTGCATCGCTTCGTTCCAACTGAGGCCGGCGCGTAGCACAAATTGATTGAAACGCAACGCGGGAAAGAAGCTGCGCCAGTTGCTTTGCGAGGGCAAGCGTTCAAACCCGTACTCAGCGGCCAGCGCAGTGAAATCGACCCAATAGCCAGCCGGAATCTCTTGCAGGGGGGCACCGCCTGCTTGGTAGCTGTTTTCTACGCCGCGATAACGGGCGGCAAAATCCCAAGGCAGTTGAGTGAGCGGTTTGCCCAGGCCGCCTTGCGGGTTGGCACTGCGCAGGTAGATGCGCCAATAGGTCTGGCCATCCTGGTCTTCGCGCACTGCCGCCAGCCAGCCCGCGTTGAGCAAGCCGCTGCGCAATTCAAAGGCGCGGCCGGTATACAGCCAGCTTTCGGATTGGCCGGGTGCCAGCGTGCTGGTCAGCGGCGTGAGCGCATTTTCCAGGCTGGAGAGGGCATCCCAGCCGAGCAGTTGGGCGCTGCGCGCCCGCAAGGCTTCGAAGGGGGCCGCCGCGGCGCTGCTCAGTGTGGCGTTGGGGGCATACACATCCAGCAAGGGCGTGGCTTGGTGCTGGCTACGTTGCGTGCTGGCGGCGAGGGTATTGGCCCAGATGGCCTGGGGTTGGGCGGCCGCGGCGGCTTGCAAGGGCTCGGGCAGTGGCTGCGGCCAACTGCCCGCGGCCCAACTGCTGCCATGGAGCTGGCCGGGCAGGGCCTGTGGCGCCAGCGCCAGGCTGCCATCTACGCGGTAGGCGCTGAGGTACTCTTGGCCGTTGAGGGCCAGGCTGGCCAGCACCACATCGCCAGCCGGGCTCCAGCTGGGCGCCTGGCCGCTGCCCAGGTAGCGCGGCGGGCTGAGCAGATCGCTGATATAGATGCCCCAGACGCCAGCCTGATCCTGCTCGGCC
Organism: Anaerolineales bacterium; assembly: GCA_019637755.1. Lineage (NCBI taxonomy): Bacteria > Bacillati > Chloroflexota > Anaerolineae > Anaerolineales > Anaerolineales bacterium. The sequence goes on along the minus strand of JAHBVC010000001.1, from coordinate 677,205 downwards.
CAGGCCAGCAAGCGCCCATCGGGGCTCCAGGCCGGGCTGGCTTGCGCGCCGCGCCCGGGGGCCAGGGCCACAAAGCGCGCCTCACCCTCCTGATCCAAGTGCAGCAGCCATACGTGCGAACCGCCATCACGGTCTGAGATAAAGGCGAGTTGTTGGGCGCCTGGCCGCCAACTGGGCGAGTGGTCACGCGCCGCCGAAAGGCTTACGTATACCGGCTCCAGCGAACCATCCAGTGGGCGAATGGCAACTTCCAGGTTGCCGTTGAGATCGTGGGTGTAGGCCAGCCAGTCGTTGCTTGACCAGCTGGGTTGGCCGTCGTAGGCGGCATCCTGCGTGAGCGCGGTGGTGGTGCCAGTCGCCATTTCCACCATGTACAGGTCCCAGTTGCCGCCACGGTTGGAGGCAAAGGCCAGCCGCGCGCCATCCGGAGAGAGCGCCGGCTCAATATCGTCCCACTCGCCATAGGTGAGGCGGGTGAGGCCCGCGCCGCTCAGTTGGTGGCTGAATAGGTGTGCGTAGCCAAGCTCGCTGAGGCTGAGTACGCGGTGGCCATCCAGCGAGTGATCGCTCAGCAGTGGCTCGGCTGGCTCGGCGGGCGAGGTGGCAGCCGGCGTGGGGCTGGCTGCGGGCGTGGCGGGCAGGGTCTGTGTGGCGCTGGCCGCCGGGCTGGCTTGGGGTACGGCGTACCAGGACTGCAACCAAGGGCCGGCAAAAAGGGCCAGCAAGGAAGCCAGCAGCAGCCCGCCGGCGATAACCAGCCGGATCCAGTAGCCTAGCGTGCGCCGCAGGGAGCGAGGGCGCTTTTCGTCAAGCATAGGGCGAGTTGGGCGTCAAACGCTGTCTCCACGCGGCCTAGGCGATCACAAAATCCACGGCATGCTCGTGGACGATGTGCTTCGCTTTATTGAGCAGCTCGCCGGAGCTGGCTTCGAGCGGGGTCTCGGTTTGTTGTGCTTCGACATCGGCGTAAAAGACGCGCGCCTTCAGCGTATAGCGCCCCGGGGTGCGTTGCTGGCGCAGATGCATCACGAACTCCATGATCGGGTCGATCGCCTCCACCACGCTGACGCTGGCCAGCGGCTGGCCGCTGGCATTCACGATGAGCGCCTCCACATTGGGGCGCCGCTGGAAAGGGGTGATGTCGATGCGCACATGGATGCGCAGCCCATCCGGGCGCGGCTGCGCTTCCAGCTCACGGATACGGACTTCGTTGGGCGGGACGGGGGCTTCGCCCGCTTCAGTAAAAAAGATCTCGTCTGACATAGCGGGTGGATTATAGCGGCTGGTGAGGCTACTTACCCCATGCCTTGCAATCAAAGACTAACTGAATGTTACAGTTTGGCGCGCCGCAGTAACTGGGCATTCAAGGCAACGATGATCGTGCTGACAGACATCAGCACTGCCCCTACGGCAGGGGAGAGCAGTATGCCGCGGCTTGCCAACACACCTGCGGCCAACGGAATGGCGATGATGTTATAGCCAGTGGCCCACAAGAGATTCTGCACCATTTTGGCGTAGCTGGCGCGGCTAAGACGGAAGATCTTGAGCACATCTTGTGGGTCGTTATCTACCAGAATGATGCCAGCGGACTCTACGGCCACATCCGTGCCGCTGCCAATGGCAATGCCCACATCCGCGCGCGCCAGGGCGGGGGCATCATTGACGCCGTCTCCCACCATAGCAACTTTTCGCCCTTGGGCTTGTAGCTCCGCAATCTTCTTTTCCTTATCGGCAGGAAGTACCTCTGCGAAGAATTCGCGAATGCCCAGATCGGCTGCAACCGCTGCGGCCACAGGGGTGCTGTCTCCAGTGAGCATTGCCGCGCGAATGCCGAGTCTTTGCAAGTCTTCAATCACTGCTTTGCTTTGTGGGCGTGTTTCGTCTGCGATGGCAAAAATGGCTACTGGCATAGAATCCGCCAGCAGGTAAATGGCGCTTCGACCCTTGCGTCCAACTCCCTCAGCATATGCAGCCATGTCTGATGGCAAGCGGGTGCCTAGTTGCTCTAACAGCCGCGGGCCGCCAAGCTGAAAGAGGCGCCCACCGGAATGCGCCATTACCCCCAAGCCCTTAAGCGCCTTAAAGTCGGTAACGGGTGTGGGGGCTAGTGAGCGGTTCGCAGCGGCAGTGCGAATGGCGCTGGCCAGGCTGTGTTCCGAGTCTCCTTCAAGGCCAGCTGCGAGTTGCAGGGCTTCCTCTTCACTGTAGGGGCTAACGGCATGGATGGAGATGAGCCCCATTTTGCCTTTGGTAAGCGTGCCCGTCTTGTCAAATACAACGGTGTCCACCAAACGAGCTTCTTCCAGCGCCAAGCGGTCTTTGACTAACAAGCCGTGGGCTGCGGCTTGTGTTGTGCTAATGGCTACTACAAGCGGTACAGCCAAACCCAACGCGTGGGGGCAGGCGATGATGAGCACAGTGACCACACGTTCCAGTACGAACAGATCAAATCCGCGCGCAAGCCCCCAGGCCACAGCTGTAAGCGCTGCTGCGATCAAGGCGAGACTAAACAGCCAGCCTGCCGCGCGGTCTGCCAGAATTTGAGTCTGCGATTTGCTGAGTTGAGCCTGCTGTACCAGGCGCATGATGCCAGCCAGTGCTGTAGCGCCACCCAAGGCAGTGATGCGCATGCGCAAGCTACCTTCACCATTAATGGCGCCAGCAATCACTTTATCCCCTGGGCCTTTGTGCACTGGTTTGGATTCGCCGCTGAGCATGGATTCGTTGATCTGCGAGTTGCCCTCCACCACTTCGCCATCTGCAGGAATACTGGCCCCAGGCCGAACAAGGAGTAAGTCTCCGATGGCAAGCTGGCTAACAGATACAGTTTTAGCTTGCCCATCTGCATCCAGGCGCTCAGCTTGGTCTGGTAGCAACTTGGCGAGTTCGTCTAAGCTGCTGGAGGCTCGGCGCACGCTACGCATCTCTATCCAGTGGCCCAGCAGCATGATGTCAATGAGAGTGGCTAACTCCCAATAGAAGCCCTCTCCAAGCGTGAAAAGGAAGGCTGCGGTGCTGTAGACGAAGGATACCGAAATCGCCAAGCTGATTAGCATCATCATTCCCGGTTTGCGGGTGCGTAGCTCTGGGATGGCCATTTGAAGGAAAGGCAGGCCGCCATAAAAAAAGATGGCTGTGGCGAAGATGGGTGCGATGAAGGTTGAGCCGATGAAGGCTGTTGGCGAGATACCAAGCCAGTGCTGGGTCATCTCGCTATACAGGATTACAGGGATGGTGAGCGCCAGCGAAACAAAGAAGCGCGTGCGGAACATGGCCTCGTGGCCGCTGTGGTGTGCTCCGCTGTGTGTTGAATCTGTGCCTGGCTGTTTGTTGGGCTGTTGGTGGTGTGCAGCCTCAGCATTGTGGTGGTGCTTGTGGTGTGCGTGCTCGTCCATCCCTGTATGTCCTGTAATCTTCTATGGAATAACTGTAATCTTGGCGTACATGCCAGCCGCGTAGTGCCCGGGCAGGTAGCAGCCAAACTCGTATTCACCGGGTTCAGTGAAGGTGTGCTCGATGGTAACGCTAGCCCCGGGTGTGAGCTCGCTCTCTCCTACATGCAGCATGCCACCTGTGTTGCTTTCACCATGGCCGTCATGGCCGTTGGCGTCACCGCCGTGAGCATCCGAATGGCCGTCTTGGGCCTCGGAGCCGTTCTCCATGTGGTGCTCTTCGCCCTCGGCCAGCAGCACAAACTCATGGTTGATCGTGCCGGGGTTGCTGATAACGAAGCGATAGGGGGTGCCCACTTTAAAAACAGTGAGCGGGGACTCGATGGCGAACTCGGTGAGCTCAATGGGCACTACTTGAGCTGCCGTGGGTTGGCTGCCGCAAGCGGTGAGTAACAGAGCCAGAACCAAAAGTGCTGCCATTCTGAACATAAAAACGGACTCCTTACTGATGATACCCTCCCCCTATGGGAGGGGTTATGCCCAATTTACATCGTTTGTTCTGAGCAGTCAATGAAGAGGAGGATGAGAAGAAGCCTTGCATGCTGCTTTGGCCTAATCAACAGGTTAGATCTCAAAGTTCTGTGTGTCCCCCAGTACAATGTAGCCAGGAGACAGCATGCCCGATCAATTTGAAACTCTAGCGATCCACGCCGGCCAGCAGCCTGACCCCAGCACCGGGGCGGTGATGACGCCCATCTACCAAACCAGCACCTTTGTACAAGACGCCGTAGGCGTGCACAAGGGCTATGAGTACTCGCGCAGCGGCAACCCCACGCGCACTGCGCTGCAGGATTGCTTCGCTGCGCTAGAAGGTGCCAAGTATGGCTTGGCCTTTGCCTCCGGCCTGGCCGCCAGCGATACGATCATTCGCCAATTCGCCCCCGGTGACCACATTCTGGTGGGCAGTGATGTATATGGCGGCACCTTCCGCCTGTTTGAGAAGGAATATCGCGACGTTGGCATCGAGTTCAGCTATGTGGATATGGATGATCTGGCGGCGCTGCAAGCCGCCCTGCGCGCCACTACCAAGCTGGTCTGGCTGGAGACGCCCACCAATCCCTACCTGGGGATTGCTGACATTGCCGCCATTGCGGCGCTCTTGAAGCAGCACAGCAGCAAACCACTGTTCGCCGTGGATAACACCTTCGCCTCGCCGTACCTGCAGCAGCCGCTGGCGCTGGGCGCCGACCTTGTGATTCACTCGGCCACCAAATACCTCGGCGGTCACTCCGATGTGGTGCTGGGGCTGGTGGCAGTGAATGATGATGAGCTGCACGCCAAGCTGGCCTTCACCCAAAATGCGGCCGGTGCGGTGCCGGGGCCGATGGATAGCTTCCTAGTGCTGCGTGGCATCAAGACCCTGCCCCTGCGCATGGAGCGCCACGCGCAGAATGCGGCGGCGATCGCCGACTACCTGGCGGCGCACCCCAAAGTGAGCCAGATCTATTACCCGTATCACGCCAGCCACCCGCAGCATGCGTTGGCGCGCCGCCAAATGCGTAATGGCGGTGGCATGCTCTCGTTTGAACTCAAGGGCGGCGCCGATGCGGCCCGTATGGTAGCCGAGAGCACGCGCTTGTTCGCCCTGGCCGAGTCGCTCGGCGGCGTCGAGTCGCTGATCGAGGTACCGGCGGTGATGACGCATCTCTCGGTGGCCAACTCGCCGCTGGCGGTGGACCCGGGCTTGGTGCGCCTCTCGGTGGGCGTGGAACACGTAGACGATTTGATCGCTGATCTGGAGCAGGCGCTGGCCAAAGCCAAAGCGAGGGCGGCCGCGCCACAAGACAGGAGGCAGCATGGCACGCAAAAACAAGCTGGACAAAGACCCGGCCGCAGCGGACGCCGTCTCTGAAGGCATGGGCTATGCGATTGGCGGGCTGGAAACCAACTCGGCCGAATTCACTGACTTCTTGGCCAAGGTGATCAAGGAATTCAAGGAAGATTCGCCCGGCGCCACGTTGCGTGATGCCGCCCGCATCGTAGTGGAACGTGAGGGGCTGGAAGCATTCGCCCCGAGCGTGAGCGAAATTCAGGTGTTCTTGAAGGCCTTCCTGGGCGGCAAGAACACGGAATGGGACGACTTGGTTGCCGAAGATGCCCGCCGCCGCTTGGAAATTGACAAGACGCTCGGCGGTACGCCGGGCTAAACAAAAAAGAGCGTGCTATGCACGCTCTTTTTTGTTTGGTTGTTTGGTTGTTTGGTTGTTTGGTTGTTTGGTTGTTTGGTTGTTTGGTTGTTTGGTTGTTTGGTTGTTTGGTTGTTTGGTTGTTTGGTTGTTTGGTCAAATAACCGGTTTGGGGATTGCTTCGCTAGCACTGCTACGCAGTACAACGCTCGCAAAGACGGCGCGCGGCGCTTGTTATTAACCGACTAATCGACCAAGCGACCAGCCGACGGTTTTGATTATCCAATTAACCGATTAAATAATAATCATTCGTCATAAAGAACCGTCGGCTCGGCATAGTAGCGTACACCTTTGCGCGCCGTGCGCTCATTGACCCATTGCTGCAGTGCGGCGTTCTTTTCCTCGAGCGACTTGTTGGCCGAGAGCTCTTCCAGCGAGTAATTGACGCGCAGGGCACGCGGCGACACCGTGAAGCGCGTGATGCCCGGCGGCAGCAGCACGCCGGCGGCGCACAACTCCAGCACCTCGCTGACTTTGAAGGGTGGGTAGACCACGATGGCGGTCAGGTTGTCGTACTTGCCGTGCAGCTCGCGTACTTGCTGGGCGGTGGTGCGGTCAATCACGGCTTTCTTCGCATACAGCTCAGTGATCTTGTTCAGCGCGCGTGTGCGGCTGGCCAGGTCACCCGGCACGCTGCGCGCTACATAGGCTTGGCCGTCCTGCGTCTGCACCCACACCAGCGTCTTGCTGGGCCAGCGGCTCTGTGGCTTCTTGACGCTGGGGTCAATGTCACGCAGGGTGACATCCGGCAGGTCGCCAATGGCGGCGAGGAACTCTTCGCCATCCCAGTCCCAGAGTACGTGGTTCCAGGTGTGCAGGTCGAGGCCCGGCGAGTCGGCCTCGACGACCTGTACCAACGCATGCGGGATGCCCATATGGTTGAGGGCGCTGGTGCGGTTGGCGCCATCCAGCACCATGTAGCGCCCGCTGCCATCCGGCAGCGGCGTCACCATGGGCGGATTGCGTAGCACGCCGCTGGCGCGCAAGCGCTCCACGAGCGGCTTGCTGCGCTGGTCATCGTGCCATTCGTGCGGCACGAGGTCAGGGGAGGGGACGATACGAAGGGCTGGAAGAGTAGGCATGTTGGATTTATCGATTAATCGATTAGTCAGTTAATCACTTAGTCACTGAGCCCGTTGTTGCCTGTTTACGGTTCACTGCTCCCTGCTCACTTCTGTTAGCTGTCAACTGCAAACTGTCAACCATTAATGAAATCAAGCACATCGATCTTGGTGAGGATGCCGACCACGCGGCCGCCTTCGTTCACCAAGACGGCATTGTTGCGCACGATCTCGTGCATGGCGTCAGGCAGCAGCGTGCTGGCGGGCAGGCTGTTGGGCGCCGGCTGCAGCAGCGTAGCGATGCTGTCCTCGCCGGGGCGGCCGGTCTTGGCTTCCAGCAGGTGGGTCAGCAAGTCGCCCTCGCGCACGATGCCGGTTACTTCGCCGGCGGCATCCACCACGGGGAGTTGCGAGATACCGTATTCTTTCATCTTGCTGACCACATCAGCAATGCGGTCCTCGGCGGAGGCGGAGATGAGCTCGCTCATGCTCTTGCCGCCCAGCACCTCGCGCAGGGTGGCTTCGCTCCACTCAGAGTCCATGAAGCCGTTCTCGCGCATCCACTTGTCGTCGAACAGTTTGGTCAGGTAACGGTTACCCGAGTCAGGCAGGATGACTACGGCTACGCGGTCAGCCGGCAGGCTCTTGAGGTACTTGAGCGCGCCGGCCACCGCCGCGCCAGCTGAGCCGCCGGCAAAGATGCCTTCTTCGCTCACCAGGCGGCGCGTCATCACGAAGCACTCCTTGTCAGTCACGCGGATGATGTCATCCACTACGCTCAGGTCCGTGGTGGTGGGCAGGAAGTCTTCGCCGATGCCTTCCACCTTGTAGGTGATGGCTTCAACGCCGGGCGGAATTTGGCCCTTGTTCTCCCAAATCTCTTTGAGGATCGAGCCCACCGGATCAACGCCCACAATGCGAATATCCGGGTTCTTCTCTTTGAGGTACTTGCCCACACCGCTGATGGTGCCGCCGGTGCCCATGGCGATGATGACATCGGTCACTTTGCCGCCGGTTTGCTCCCAAATCTCAGGGCCGGTGGTGAGGTAGTGGCTGCGCGGGTTTTCCGGGTTGTGGTATTGGTTGGCCAGGATGGTATTGGGGTTCTCGGTGGCCAGGCGCTGGGCTACTTTGTAATACGAGCGAGGATCTTCGGGGGCGACGGCGGTGGGAGTAATCACCACCTTGGCGCCATAGGCGCGTAGGAGTTGAATCTTCTCCTGGCTCATCTTGTCTGGCATCACGAAGATGCACTTGTAGCCGCGCATGCCCGCCACGATGGCCAGGCCCACGCCCGTATTGCCTGAGGTCGCCTCGACGATGGTGCCGCCCGGCTTCAGGCGGCCGCTGGCCTCGGCCTCATCAATGATGTTTTTGCCAATACGATCTTTGACCGAGCCGCCGGGGTTAAAAAACTCCACCTTGGCGTACAAGGGCACGCTATGCCCCTTGGTTACTCGGTTGAGGCGCACCAGTGGCGTGTTGCCAATGGTGCCAATAATGTCATCAAAAACGCGCAGGTCTTGGGATTCGGGCAGGCTCATAAACTAAGTTTATCAGATGGTGTAAACCTGGCCAGAGGGACTGTCGTATGGCATCGATTAATCAATTAATTGATTAATCGATTGCCTAGCGGCAATTATTCGTCAAATGCTCCTCGTACGTCACCGCAAACACATGCGCCCCAGAGCCATCGCACACGGCCTGGAAAAAGTAATACGGTGAAGTAGCCGGGAAGGCCACCGCATGCAAGGCCTCGGCGCTGGGGGCCGCGATCGGGGTGGGCGGCAGGCCGTTGTAGACGTAGGTGTTGTATGGCGAGTTGGTTTGCAGGTCGGCCGCGGTCAGCGGGCTGGGCCACCATTGGCCGCGGCCATCATAGCCCACGGCGTACTGCACGGTAGGGTCGGCTTGCAGCATCATGCCGATATCCAAGCGGTTGTGGAACACGGAGGCGATCAGCGGCATCTCGGAGTTCACCACGGCCTCACGTTCCACGATGGAGGCCAGGATCAGCGCGTCGTAGACGCTCAAGCCTTGTGCCTGGAAGCCGGCCAGCAGCTCTGGCGTGATAGTGCTTGAAAACACATCGCTTTGCAGCAGGGTCAGCAGCAGGGTGGTGGCATCCCCGCCGCGCGGGATTTCGTAGCTGCCGGGCAGCAGGAAGCCTTCCAGCGAGGAGCCAGTCGGCATCTCTGCATACAGGGCCAGCTCATTGGGGGTATTGCTGGCCAGGCGTACAAACTCCTCTGGCGGCACTTGAATGCCCGCGCTGGGCAGGCTGGCGGCGATCTCTTCCAGCCGCCAGCCGGGCAGAATCACCAGGGTCACATGGTGCGGCGTGGGATCGAGCAGAGCGCTGGCCAGCTCTACGCCGCTCATCGTCGCACTAAGTTCAAAGCGGCCAGACTGTAGCTGCGTGTCACGCCCGCTATAGACCAGATAATTGCTGAATAGGCCTGCATCCCGGATCAGGCCGGCGGCTTGCAGGCGCGCAACCAGCGTACCGGTGGGCTCGCCTGCCGTGATGGTGAACTCCTGCGGCGCAGCCGCAGGGTTCACCGGGCGCAGCGCCTCAGCCCGCCAGCCCAGCTCAATGCCCAGCCGCAATGCTTGCAGCGCGCTGAGCTGCGCCGAGGGCGGGCCGAAGTGCTGCTCGGCGCGTGCCACCAGCGTACTGCCGCCAAGGAAGGCCAGGAAAGCCAGTATGGCGATGAGACCGAGAGCGACAATAAAACGCATTGATCTATCCTTCAATCGGTTAATCGATTAATCGATTAATCGATTGGTTTTGATTATCTAAATAGTCCTGCAAAATCACCGCCGCCGCGCTGGCGTCAATATCCTGCGTGCCTGCGCCCATTGCGCGGCGGGCGGTCAGCGCTTCCTGCGTGCTGTAGCTTTCTTCCCACAATTGCACGGGGATGCTGGTGGCGGCACGCAGGGCGCCAGCCAGCCGGGCAGCTTTACGCCCACTGTAGTTGGGCTGGCCATCTTCGCCGAAGGCTTGGCCCACGATGATGCGCTCGGCGCCGTGCTGTGTGGCCAGGGCGGCGATGTGCGCCGCATCGGCATCACGGCTCTCATGTGCCAGCACCTGCAAGGGGCTGGCGAGGGTGCCGCTGGCGTCGCTCAGGGCGATGCCGATCCGCTTGTCACCGGGGTCAACGGCGAGGATTCGCATTAACCTAGTGTACCTATAGTTGAATAGCCCGTGAGCAGTGATCAGGAAACAGTGAACAGGAGAACATGCGTTGGTTTAGTTGCCTGCTCACAGTTCACTACTCACTGTTCACTTGTCCCCATAAACTTTGCCCGTCGCTCCTCCGCCATGATGCGCAAGTAGATACCTTCCATGCTCAGTGCCGATTTGGGTATCGCTATCTTCGGCGGCAGGTCCCACACTTCCTTGCGCGCCTGGCGGGCGTTGGCAAATACCGGCAGGCCAAACTCCTGGGCCAGCAAGCGCACATCCGCCTTGCCCGTCACCAGCGCCAGCGGCACATTCAGCCGCTGGCAGCGGCGGGCGGCCAACTGCAGCACAAGCCGCGGCGCACGCGGTTCGCCGCGCTCCGGCCATAGCAAGATCACGCGGCCCTGCTGCCCGCCGCGGATACGCGCCAGAGTGTTGCGCCAATCGCCATCCGGCGAGAGTTGAATCTGGGAAGTCTTCACCGCACGAGTATAGAGAATTCCCTCGTCAGCCACAAACAAAAAATGCCGTGGGCATCGCCCACGGCATTTGTATAAGCGTTGTTCTTTTACGCGCTTTCCAGAATCTCACGCATGGCGGCCAGCACCAGCGTGACGTATTCCTTGCGGCTGCTGTGGCCCATCAGGCCAATGCGCCAGATCTGGCCCTTCAGCGGGCCGAGGCCTGCGCCGACTTCGATGCCGTAGTCGCTCAGCAGGCGGTTCTTGACCAGGTCATGCACCGCTACCGAGGGTGCCTTCACGGCGGTTACCGTGTGCAGGCGGTTCTCACGCGCCACCAGCATGCTCATATCCAGCGCTTCTACGCCCTTCCACAGGGTCTCGGCGTTCTCTTGGTGGCGGGCAAAGCGATTCTCCAAACCTTCTTCGGCCACGATGCGCAGCGCTTCGCGCATGGCATAGTTAAGTTGAATAGGAGCGGTGTGATGGTAGGTGCGCTCCTTGCCCCAATACTTGTGCACCTCGTCCAAGGAGAGGTACCAGTTGCCTACGCCCACTTTGCGCTCGGCCAGCGCCTTCTCGGCGCGCGGGCCAACCGTCAGCGGAGCCAGACCCGGCGAAGCCGAGAGGCCCTTCTGTGAGCCGCTGAAGGCCACGTCTACATCCCAATTGTCCACTTCAACCGGCACGCCGCCCAACGAGGCAACCGTGTCCAGAATGAACAGTGCACCGGCTTCATGCGCCGCGGCGGCCAGCTCTTTGATGTAGGGCTGCTTGGCGCCACTCGAGGTTTCGCCGTGCACCACCGCCAGGAACTTGTACTTGTGCTGGCTGAGTTGCTTCTTTACCTCATCAACATCCAGCACCTGGCCCCAGGGCACTTCGATTCGGTCCACAATCGCGCCGTAACGGCCGCACATGCTGTAGATGCGCTCGCCGAAGTAGCCGATGATACCGATGAGCACGCGGTCGCCGGGCTCAATCATGTTGCTGAGCGCGGCTTCCATACCGGCACTGCCGGTGCCGGAGACGGGGATAGTGAGGCGGTTCTTGGTTTGGAAGGCGAAGCGCAGGAGCTCCTGCACGTCATCCATGATCTGCAAAAAGGCCGGGTCCAGGTGGCCGATCACCGGCATGGCCATCGCTTGCAGCACCCGCGCCGGCATCTCACTGGGGCCGGGGCCGAGCAGCACGCGCTCAGGAACGTTCAGATCGTGGAATTGTTTGGGGTCCATGCACTCTCCTTATTTTCAAAAAGTTATTGTACACCCTTGCGATTTGGGGCGGCTTTTACGCCAGCCGCCCGCCAAAATATGCGAGAATCGGCGGCGTGTCACAGCCCCCGCTGATATTGCAAGTGTATGAGTTGGTCAAGCGCCGCAAAGCGCGCCGCGCCGCCGCTCGCCGCAACCCGGCGGCGCTGGCACTGAAGGCCGCCGCGGCCCTGTTTGCCGCCGCCAGCGTGCTGGCGGCGCTGCTGGCGCTGGCCGCCTTGCCGGCGTACCGCTGGCTCACACAAGACCTGCCGGATGTAAACGCCGTGCCTGTGCTGATGGACACACAGCGCGGCCTGCTCCTACAGCCCAGCCGCCTGCAAGACCGCAGCGGCAGCCAGACCCTGCTGGAATTGCTGCCCCACCACGCTCCGCGCCAATTCATTGAGCTGGGCCAGGCGCCGCAGGTGGAGCAGGCGCTGATCGCCAGCACCGATCCGCGCTTCTGGCAGCATGCCGGCACGGCCTGGCTAAGCACTAACCCGCAGCCAAGCACCCTGGCCGAACGCCTGGTGAGCGAGGTGCTGCTGGCCGGCGAGCCCGCCGGCTGGCGCAAGGCGTTGCGCGCCCGCATCCTGGCCAGCGAGCTCACCGCGCGCTATGGCCGCCAACAGGTGCTGGCGTGGGCGCTCAACAGCGCCCAATTCGGCCATTGGACTTTTGGGGCGGAGAGTGCTGCTCAGTTTTATTTTGGCATGCCTGCCCGCCAGCTCAGCCTCGCGCAGGCGGCGGCTCTGGCCGCCATGGCCAACGCGCCGCAAGTCGACCCGCTGCAGCAGCCCGCCACGCTGCAACGCCTGACGCAGTTGGTGCTGCTGGCGATGCAGCAGCACGGCATGCTCGATGAGGCCGGCCTGGCCGCGGCGCTCACGCAGCCATTGCAATTCAACGATGCCGCCGCGCCGCTGGCGTTGGATGCTTTCACGCAGTTGGCGCTGGCCCAGGCCGAAGCCACCCTGGGCCACGCAGCGCTGGCGCGTGGCGGCTTGACTCTGATCACCACGCAGGATGGCAGCTTGCAGGCCGCTTTTGCAGGCCAGGGTGAGCTGGCCTTGGCACTGGATGCGGTAAATGGCCGCCTGTTGGCATTGAGCGGCCAGCCCAACCTGCAGGCGCCCGCGGCCAATGGGCTATTGCCGTTCATTTATCTGGATGCTTTTGCCGGCGGCAGCGCCCCGGCGGCGTTGACCTGGAATTTTGACCGTAGCCAACCTGCCGAGTTGCAAGGCCCGCTAAGTATGCGCCAGGCCTTGGCGCAGGGCGTGCCACAGCCCGCTGCTGCCGCGCTGGAGCAGGTGGGCGCCTACCACGCCGCCAACGTGTTGGCCGCCGCCGGCTTGGCGCCCTTTGATGCCGCGCTCTCGCCGCGCCAGGCTGGTGATCTGGCGCTGGGCGCGGCGGCACTCAGCCCGCTGGAGCTGGCGGCCGCCTATGCCAGCCTGGGCGGTGGCCAGCTCAGCGGCCAGCTCATCCAGGGGCGCTTGCAGCCAAGTAGCTTGCTTTTCATCACTGACGAAACCGGGCAGGTGCTTTTAGATTGGAGCCAGCCGCAATCGCGCCCCTTGGCCAGCGCCGAGCTGGCCTTTCTGGTTACCAATAGTCTGAGCGATGTCAGTGTGCGCTCGGCTGCCAGCCGCCAGGCGATGCTGGCCTTGGGCCGCCCGGCGGCCTTGGCGCCCGAAGGCTCCGGCGCCTGGCAACTGGGCTACAGCCCGCAACGTGTCGTGCTTAGCCTGGGAGCGGCGGACTGGGCCGCGTTGTTCAGCGCGGCCCACGCCGGCCTGCCGATCCGCGATTGGCAGGCGCCCGGCGGTGTGCGCTCGATGATGGTGTGCGTGCCTTCCGGCCAACTACCAGACGAGGACTGCCCGCACACGCGGCGCGAATACTTCATCAGTGGCAGTGAGCCGCGTTTTAGCGATAGTTTGTACCAACGCCTGGCAGTCAATTCATTGAATGGCCGCCTGGCCACTGTGTTCACCCCGCCGGAGTTTGTGCAGACGCAAGTGTTTATGGATGTGCCTGCCGCGTGGCGTAGCCAGGCGCAGGCCGCCGGGCTGGCGCTGCCGCCGTCGCAGTTCGATAGTGTGCCGCTCGAACCTGCCAGCCCGGCGCTGGCGATCGAGCAGCCCGAACGGTTTAGTACGCAATCCGGCATGCTGAGTGTGCGCGCCAACCGCGCCGCCGGCTACCCGCAGTGGGATTTGCAGGTGGGGCAGGGCTTGTACCCGCAGCGCTGGCTGCAGTTGGCGGCCGGCCGCGGCACGCCGCCGCGCGCAGAATGGGATACGCAGGGTTTGGACGGGTTGTGGGTGATCCAGCTACAAGTGTGGAATGAAGACGGCGACGTGCAACGCGCCTATACGGTAGTGACTATAGAAGGCGAAGGCGATTAACAGATTAATCGATTAATCTATTAATCGCCTTCGTTTGTTCAACGCTGTTAGCCCGCCATCTCCTCTTGTTTCCTGAACGCGGTATTTTTGTCATTCCGAACCGAGCGAAGCGAGTGTGAGGAATCCGTATTGAGGCGGTTTATGAGTGCTCATATCTGTAGCGAGTCGAATCTCTCCTAGCGGATTCCTCCTCGTATGTAGTCGCTACAAAGTGGTGCTACACTGCTCGTTCGGAATGACATTGAAGGCAAGGACAAAAAATAGCGAGGCATAGCCTCGCTATTTTTATATCTGAAACAGCAACGATCTAACCGCCTGCCATCTCTTCTTGTTTTCTGAATTGGCTCATGTACAGATCGTAGTAGAAGCCCTTCTTCTCAAGCAACTCGGCATGCTTGCCGCGCTCGATGATCTCACCCGCTTTCAGCACCAGGATCACATCCGCATTGCGAATCGTGCTCAGACGGTGGGCAATCACAAAGCTGGTGCGCCCAGCCAGCAGCTTCTCCAGCGCGCTCTGGATCAGGCGCTCGGTGCGCGTGTCCACGCTGCTGGTGGCTTCATCCAAGATCAGGATGCGCGGGTCGGCAAGCGCCGCACGTGCGATCGCCAGCAGTTGGCGTTGGCCTTGGCTCAGGCCAGCGCCGCGCTCACCCAGCACGGTGTTGTACTTCTCCGGCAAGCGTTCGATGAAGCTATCGGCGTGCGCCAGTTTGGCCGCCGCGATGACTTCCTCATCGCTGGCCGCCGGGCGGCCAAAGCGAATATTCTCCATCACCGTGGTGCTGAACAAGAACGTATCCTGCAGCACGATGCCAATTTGCTGGCGCAGCGACTCCTGCGTGACCTCACGCACATCTACGCCGTCAATCTTCACCGACCCACCGGTGACGTCATAGAAGCGCGGGATCAGGTTGATGATGGTGGTCTTGCCCGCGCCGGTGGGGCCAACAATGGCCACGGTCTGGCCCGGGTTGGCATAAAAGTTCACGTTGCGCAACACCGGCTCGCCGGCCTTGTATTCGGCGCTCACATTGTCCAGCTCCACTTTGCCTTCAATGGCGCCCATGGTGCTAGCGCCCGGCTTGTCTTGGATGCTGGGCACTTCATCCAGCAGGCCGAAGATGCGCTCGGCGCCAGCCACTGCGCTCTGGATGTTGCTCCACAGCACCGCAATCTGCTGGATGGGCTGGTTGAAGCGCTGTACATAGCCCAGGAAAGTGATCACCAGACCGATGGAGACTACCGTGCCACCGAGCGAAGACCCGTTGAGCAGCGCCAGGCCGCCAACCACGGTAACGATGGCCAGTGCCAAGTAGCTCAACGCTTCCAGGGCAGGAGCCAGCGCCGAGGTGTACGCTACGGCGCGCACGTTGGCGTCACGGTTGGCGGCGTTGGTGGCGCGGAAGTGCTCGATGTTCTCTTCGGCACGGTTGAAGGCCTGCGACTCGCGTACCGCCGAAATGCTCTCCTGCAGGTTGGCGTTCACCGAGCCCATCTCCAAGCGCGTCTTGCGGAAGGCCTTACGCGCCTGGTCTGAGAACCACAGCGTGACGATGGCCATAAACGGCGCAATCGCCATGCTCAGCAAAGCAAACGGCACGTTCTTGGTGAGCATGTTGTAGGCGATCCACACCAGCAGCAATACACCACTGACCACGTTCACCAGCGCAAAGCTCAGTGCTTGCTGGATGGTGTCGCTGTCGTTGGTGATACGGCTCATCAGGTCGCCCACCTCATTTTCGGCATAGAAGCCAATCGGCAGGGCGTGCATATGGCTGAACAGCTCGGCACGCAGGTCACGCAGCACGTGCTGGCCGGCCCAACTCATTGTGAAGAAGGTGAGACCCGTCAGGAATGAGCCCAGCACGAACAGCACGATCAGCACTGAGATCAACTGCCCCAAGCCCGTGATGCGCTCGGCGTTGGTGGGGTTGCTGGGGTCGGCTGGCGTACTGAAGTTGGCCCACCCAAAGGCGCCTTTGATGATGCGCTGCGTTGTGGTGCTGGCCTCGGTCTCGCCCGCCAGCCAGCAGTTGCTCTGCGAGGCTTGGCTGGCATCGTTCATCATGCCCTCGGGCGCGCCGAAGGTGCTGGCCACGGCCGGGGTCAGGTAACAGTCCACGATCTGGCCGGTGATCTCCGGCGTGGTCACCTGTGCCCAGGTGGCCACCGTAATGAAGGTAGCCGCCAACAGCATGGCGTACCAGAAGGGTTTGAAGTAGCCCGCCAGCCGCCCCAGTGTTTCGCTGGTCTTTTTGGGCTTGAGGGATTCTTGGTCAAGTAATGCGCGTGTATTGAACATAGCGTTCCTGTACTCTGCCGCGGCCCTTAGGCCGCCGCAGCCTCACTGGCCGGGCTGTCACCCACCAATTGCGAGTTGTAGATCTCGGCATAGATTTCGTTGTCTTCCAGCAGCTCGGCGTGCTTGCCGCTGGCCACCACTTTGCCCTTGTCGAGCACTAAGATTTGGTCCGCATTGATGACGGTGCTGATGCGTTGCGCAATCACGAATGAGGTGCGGCCTTCCATCAGCTTGTCGAGCGCGGCTTGGATCTGGCTCTCAGTCTGCAAGTCCACACTGGAGGTCGAATCATCCAGGATGAGGATGCGCGGGTTGAGCAGCAGGGCGCGTGCGATAGCAATGCGTTGCTTCTGGCCGCCACTCAGCGTGGAGCCACGCTCGCCCACCGGGGTCTCGTAGCCTTGGGGGAAGGTCATGATGAAGTCGTGCGCTGCGGCGGCCTTGGCCGCCGCTTCCACTTCGGCCTGGGTGGCCTCGGGCTTGCCGAAGGCGATGTTGTCACGGATGTTGCCAGTGAACAGTGTCGTCTCCTGCAGCACAATGCCGATCTGGGCGCGCAGCGATTCGAGCTGCACATCGCGCAGGTCATGCCCATCCACGGTCACGCGGCCCTCGGTGGGGTCATAGAAGCGCGGGATGAGATTGATGATCGTGGTCTTGCCCGAGCCCGTGGCGCCGAGCAAGGCCACCGTCTGGCCGGGTTGGGCGCTAAAGCTCACGCCATCCAGCACCGGGTCGCCGCCACCGAAGTAACGGAAGCTGACGTTCTCAAAGCTCACTTGGCCCTTGACCTGCGGCAGGGCGATGGCGCCCGGCTTGTCGGTAACGTCAGACTTGGCATCGAGGATCTCGAAGATGCGCCCGGCAGAGGCCATCGCCTGGCCAAACTGGCTGATGATGAAACCAAACTGGGCCAGCGGGATGAAAAGATAGATGAGGTAGAGGCTGAACTCCTGCCACTCGCCCAAACTTAGCGTGCCGGCGATGATCTGCTCGCC
Source organism: Anaerolineales bacterium (assembly GCA_019637755.1). NCBI lineage: Bacteria > Bacillati > Chloroflexota > Anaerolineae > Anaerolineales > Anaerolineales bacterium. The sequence continues at coordinate 659,879 of JAHBVC010000001.1, read as the reverse complement.
GCCCGCTTGCAGCGTAGTGGCCTGGCCCAGGTTCGCTACCAGGAAGATCAGCGGGAACAGGAAGGTGAAGATGCGCGCAATGTAGATCTGTTGGTCCATCAGCGCGTTAACCGCTGTGCCAAACTTCTGCTGCTCGCTCTTCTCACGCGTGAAGGCCTTCACCACCTTGATGCCGGCCAAATTCTCCTGCAGGATGGTGTTGAGCGCCGCCAGCTTCATCTGTACTTTGAAGAACAGCGGTTGCGTGATACTGCCGAAGATAAAGAACAAGGCCAGCGCCACTGGCAGGATCCATAGCGTCACCAAGGCCAGCTTGGCATTGGTGGCGAAGAGAATGATCAGCGTGGCGCTGAGCAGCACGATTGCACTCACCAGTTGCACTAACCCCTGGCCCAGGAACAAGCGCACCTTCTCTACATCATCCGTGGCGCGGATCATCAGCTGGCCGGTCTGGTTCTGGTCGTGATACGAGAATGACAAGCGCTGGATCTTGGCGAACAGCTCATTGCGCATATCAAACGATACGCTCTGTGAATTGCGCTCTGCCCAGTACGATTGCAGGAAGGCGAACACGCCGCGCAGGGCGGCGAAGACGACGATGAAGATGCCCGCCCGCACCAACAGATCGGGCGCGCTGCTTTGGTCCGCGCTGAGCTGGCTTACCAAACTTTCCAGCGTGGTGCCGGGCGCGTAGGTGAGCGCCTCCAGAATGCGCGGCAAGGCCTGCGCCTGGAAAGCGGCCGGGATCTGCTCCAGCCCCTGCAGCACCTGGTTGGCGATCACGCCCTGGGTCACCGCATCGATCATGTTGCGGATCAGGCGCGGCACCGCCAGCTGTGCCAGCGTGGCGATCAGCAGGAACAGGTAGGGCAGGGCGGCCTCAAACTTATAGCGAAAGAGGTAGCGCGCCGCACGCGAGAATACACCTTTAGGGAGGGAGGGGCGTTGCGGGCGGCCTGCGGCCTTAGCCCGCCCCTGGGTTTGAGTTGCTTGCACAGTCAATCCTTTCTTGAACCAATACGAAAACAGCTAACGAAACTGGCCCCCTGGAACATACTATTTGGGCGTGGGCCTGGCGCGTTTGCCTTTAGGGCTGGCCGGGCTGGGCAGCGCTGGCAAATCATCAAACAAGTGATAGAACGCATCCAGTCCTTCATCCACCTTGCGCAGCTCCTGCTCGCTCAAGCCTTCCAGCAGGCTGGCGGTCCATTTCATGGCGCGCTCGTTCTCTTCGGCCAGCACTTGGGCGCCGCGCCGGCTAAGGCTCAGCTCGATGATGCGCCGGTCCTGCTCCGAGCGGCGGCGGTCCAGCCAGCCGCGCTCCACCAGGGTTTGCAGGCTGGCCGACATGCTCGGCAAGCTAACATCCAGCGCCTTGGCCAACGCGCTGGGCGTGGAACCGCCGCGCGAGAGGATACGCAGGATGCGAAAGTGGCTGGGCGCCAGGTTGTGCTCGCTGCGCCGCGCTTCAGCAAATACGGCGCTGATCACGCGCGGCACCAGCTCCCAGAATTTGCGCGCCACAGCTTGGGTGGATGTGCGGATAGCAAGGCCTCCTAATAGTTAGAGCCGCTAAGTATATCGAGCGCGCCGCCAACGTCAAGTGGAACATTTCGCCGGGCTGGGACGTTTAGAGCCGTAGGAGGCAACCATGAAACGAATCCGTTTGTTTGCATTGTTGTTAGCTGCTGCTTGCGTCGCCGCATGCGCGGGCCAAGGCGCGGCCAATGCGTTTACTGAGAGCCATTGGGTGCTGACCAGTCTGAACGGCAGCTCCGAGATCGGCGCCGCCCTGGGCGGCAAAGACATCACGCTCGATTTTACGGAAGGCCAGCGCGTGGCTGGCTCGGCCGGCTGCAACCAATACAATGCAGGCTACACCTTGCAGGGTCAAGCGCTGAGCTTTCACCAGCCGGTCTCCACGTTGATGGCTTGCATGCCAGAAAAAGTGATGGAGAATGAAACGGCCTTCTTGCAGGCGCTGGCGGCGGTGACCGAAGTGCAGCTCTCCGGGGATACGCTGACGCTGACCGGGGGCGGGCACACCCTGGTGTTCAACCGCTAGATTTTTACTTCGGCCAACAAAAAGAGGCGCACATAGTGCGCCTCTTTTTGTTGGCTAGTTTTGCAAAAATTACGGGATTGAGTTGAACAAGCGCTCGCAGGCCGTGTCGGGCTCTTCGATGCTCTTGAATACCTGGCGGTCTTGCAGCAGGCGCAGGTTCACGAAGGCATCGTCCACCATGACGTAGCGTACCAGGCGGCCGTACTGGTCAACATCGGAGACATCGCGCACCAGCACCACTTGCTTGCCCTCGATCAGGGCGCGGTTGGCCTCCAAGGCGCTGGGATTGTTGCCGTCATCCACGCCGATGTAGCGCACATAAAAGCGCTGGTCGCCAATTTGCACGTAGGCTTCGTCGCCACTGGGCACATCCACCACCGTGGCATACACCCGGTCAGTACCCAGCGGCACGCAGGTGGCCTCGGCCGGCAGGCCGGGGAAGCTTTCCGTGGTTGGCACGATCGAAGTCGGCGCGCCACCGCTCAGATCCGGGGCCGTCTCTTCTACCTGGGTCGCTTCCGTGGCAGCCGGCGCCTGCTGGGTCAGCAGGGCAGCTACGGCGGTCTGCACTGCGCTGTCATCCGCGCTCGGGGCAGCGGGGGCGCAGGCGGCCAACAGCAACACCAGCGCCGTCATTCCTAGAATTCGTTTCATAGCACCTCTTTTAATGGCTCTAGTATAGCGGTATCGCTTTGGAGCGAGATTAATCTTTAGGCTGATAGGGGCTTTGTGCTGGTTGCCTAGATAGCTAGCCAGGCCTGTATGTCCAGCATTTGGCGAAGGCGGTTACTAAAGTGTCCCTATCATCTCCAGATACTCTAGTTCTTGTTCCGATTGGGCGAGAAGATTCTCCAAGGCGGTGCACCAATTTTCATGATAAGCGTTTGAGTTGTCTCGCAAAACTACTCCCCTTTGCCTAATCTGTTCATACAAATTATTTGCTGCCTCTAGCTTTGAGATAGCGTAATGAGCAGATGCCTTAGCCCCTTGTAGTGATGCAATTTGTGAGATTTCATTGCATATTATCTTTACTAAATGTTTGTTTGCTTCCCACCTGCCCCATGGTAAAGGTGACTCTGCAAAGCTTGGTTGGGAAAAGGCAGAGGGGGTATAAATCTTCCCTGTTAAACTACGCGGCAATTGGATTAATTCGTCTGGGTAAACGATTGTCCCCCAAAGGGTGTTTGAAAAGAACCTTGCAGGAGCGTCACCTCCCCCTCCGCCACCTTGCTCTGCAGGCAGCCACCGTTCACGCGAGAATTGCCATAGATTTTGGTTATGACCAATTCCAGTTGCAGTAGCCCCGAATGCAAACGACAAAAGACTCATCGGTCCTGCGTATGCGTGAAGCACGGGCTTGCCTGTAGAAGCAAGTATCAGGCCGCTATTAATGCAAATAGAAACAGGCTCCACTTCTGCTGGAACTCGGTCAGCTTGAAATTCAAAACCGAAGTACCAACCATCGCTGTTTAACGCAGTTGCATATGATAGAACTTGCTCGGCCAACTGTGTTGAGGCTGTAGCTGAATGACCTATTAGTATTGTCGCAATAGTGGGTAGCCCGAGGTTGTCTCCCGCTGCTTTAGCCGCTCGAAAAAGTTTAGCATTTAGTTCGACAATGTCTCGTCTTCCACTTTCGTATATTACGGCTGGGGCAAGAACTGCAGTCGCTTGCAATGTTTCGTTCACAGCACTTATTTGACTAGCTAAATCTGATATATCGGCTTCGGACATTTTAGTGAGGCTTGAAATAGCTTGCCTGTGGTTATTGAGTGGATAAGAATTTAAAAGCTCATTGTTGAAATCAGGTATATAAAATTGCTGGTCGACGAGTATATCTGCTCCTAGTTCTCTGTACTGCGGAGCATATCTCGCGGCATTTTCAAAGCTCAAATCGCGCGGACTAATTATGACTCCCACGCCTGCGCCACCTTGCAGCTGTTCGAGTACAAGCTTTTGGCTTCTATCACCAAATTGATGCCACGCTCCTCGTTTCATAGGCCCCCAATAACTTGAACTAAAAGCTTGCTAACTGTTTCGCCCGAAATTGGCCTCCTCGATCGTTCTTTACTCAGCAACTTTGAGACAAGAAGTCTGAGGTTACTTGGCAATTCTTGGAATGCAGGGTTTTCTTGATAGTTGAAAGAGGAGATTGCTGCTTCCATGAGCTCTTCAAAACGCATGCCTGGCATCAGATACGGGTGCGCGCCGGTAAGCGCTTCATACAGTAATAACCCCCCAGCGTATAAATCTGTGCGGTGATCGATGTCGTGTTTTGTGCCTGTAAATTGCTCCGGGGCAAAGTAAGCTGGAGTTCCAATCCTGGCGCCCTGTTCGGTCAAAGTAAGGTCAGGCATGTTAAGATGTCTTGCTAAACCAAAGTCAATTATCGTTGGCTGAAGATCGCTTGAAACACGGATATTGCTAGGCTTGAGATCGCGGTGCACTATGCCTATGGAATATAGGGACGCTAGCCCATCAAAAAGTGGAATAAATAGTCGGAGCACTTCGTTAATGCTGAGCTTTTCTCGAGCCAGGATCTCCGACAAATCGTGCCCAGGTATAAACTGTTCAATCATGTAGTGCTTTTCGCCTTGCGGCCCGCTGCTATATGTGTATTCGATAAGCTGGACTACATGTGGATGGCTCAATCTCTGTAAGGCTAAAATTTCTCTTTTAAGGCGATCAAGTTCGTATTTGGGTGAGATGATTTTTAAACAGTAGTCATTCCCATCTTCTGCTCTAACATGAAAAGCTGCCTTTTGCTCACTTGGTGTTAACGCTTGAACAAAAGTAAACTGGGGGAAATTTGCTATGGCTTCTTCAATTGGAACTATAAATGGCATCTTTCCCCAGATCGTTGGCTACATAAGAAGCAAGTCGATAGTAGTACTGCCAAATTTTTGGTGTCACCCGCTTGGCCTGTTTTAAGAATTCTGTTTCTCCTGTGCCCTTGATGCCAATTAGACCTATCCCCAGTTCAGCAAAACTCTGATGTGACTTGACCCTCTCGGCAAGTTTATGGGGAAGAGCAACATACGATTCAGTTGCAAACAATTGGTTCCGATTAGCTTGCCACACTGCCCTCCTCCAATTTTCAGTTTTTGCCTCAATTGCTCTTACCCTTGGGAGCACATCGAACCAATATCTTTTCATTATAAAAGATCTTTTGCGCTGGTAGACAACTCCCAGACCTACAAGGTTTTCGAGCTCGCGTCCTATTGATGGCTGGGGTAGCCGCAGCTTTCTCGCCATAACATGCATACTTGCCTTTCCATAGAAACGTAAATAGGCAAGTATTGCTGTGCAAGCAGGGGAGATATTCGACAAAGAAATGACTTCAGGTCTATAGGAAACAACGAGCAGATCTGGAACGGCGGTACCAATTGTTAATGCCCCTCCAACCCATTGTGTGTAATTCGTTTTACTGAACATCTTGTCTGCATGCTGAACTAGAGAATCCTCAATCTCCAATTCTGGCCCAGGCCGCCGACTTCTGTAGAAAGTTACGTTCATTTTTGTTCAATGTTACAACATAACACCAACTGCCGTGCCGCCTTGACTTCGTCCATGCGGCCGTACTTGGTGGTGTGTGGCGCCTGCTGCAGCACCTCAGGCGTGCTGTGCGCTTCCTCGGCGATTTTGAGCATCGCCTCGATGAACGCATCCAGCACTTCCTTGCTCTCCGTCTCGGTCGGCTCGATCATCAGCGCCTCACGCACGATGAGCGGGAAGTAGTTTGTGGGTGGGTGGAAGCCAAAGTCCATCAAACGCTTGGCAATATCCAACGCATGAATGTCCGGCGCGTCGGCCCAGCGGCCTTCCAGCACCACTTCGTGCATACATACGCGGTCGTACGGCACTTTGTAGGCGCCCTGCAGCTTGACGCGCAGGTAGTTGGCGTTGAGCACGGCGTGCTCGGCTACCGAGCGCAGACCCTCAGCGCCCTGCATCAGGATGTAGGTAAAGGCGCGCACGTGCATACCAAACTGGCCGTGGAACGCCTTCAGGCGGCCGATGCTCTTGGGCGGCTGGTGCCAGCCATATACCGGCCCCATCTCTTCGCTGCCTTCTTCTTCGATGCCCACAATGGGGCCAGGCAGGAAATCGGCCAGGTGGGCGGCTACGCCCACCGGCCCCGATCCGGGGCCACCGCCGCCGTGCGGCGTGGTGAAGGTTTTGTGCAGGTTGTAGTGCAGCACATCGATGCCCAGGTCGCCTGGGCGGGCAATGCCCAGCAGGGCGTTCATGTTGGCGCCATCCCCATACACCAGGCCGCCAGCAGCGTGCACAGCTTCGATCGCCTCTTGCACGCCTTCTTCGAACAGGCCCAACGTGTTGGGGTTGGTGAGCATGAAGGCGGCCAGCGTGTCGTCGCACTCGGCTTTGAGCGCCTCAAGATCGAGGTTGCCGCGCGCGTCCGAGGGAATCTCGACCACGCGGTAACCCGACATGGCGCTGGTGGCAGGGTTGGTACCGTGCGCCGAGTCGGGGATCAGCACCTTGTTGCGCTGGCTCTGGCCGCGGCTGGCGTGATAGGCCTTGATCATCAGCACACCGGCCAGCTCGCCTTGCGCGCCGGCGGCGGGCTGCAGCGAGACGGCCGCAAAGCTGCCGATCTCCTTCAGCCACTCCTGCAGGTGATACATGATCGCCAGGCTGCCCTGCATCATCTCGGCCGGTTGCAGCGGGTGGGCGTGAATGAAACCGCCCAGGCGGGCTGCTTCCTCGTTGACGATGGGGTTGTACTTCATCGTGCAGGAACCCAGTGGGTAGAAGCCCGTCAGGATGCTGTGATTGAGCTGCGAAAGGCGCGTCAGGTGGCGCAGCGCTTCGAGTTCGCTCAATTCCGGCAGGGGCAGGGTCTCGCGTACCAAGCCGCTGGGCAGATCCGCCAGCGGCACATCCGGCGCCGGCATCTGCACGCCGCTGCGGCCGGGGGCGCCCAAGTCATAGATGAGAGGCTCAGGCATTGGTCACCTCCGCCAGGGTTTCTACAAGGTAGTCAATTTCTTCCTTGCTGTTCAATTCGGTCACTGTCAGCAGCATGCAGTTCTGCATGCCGGGGTATTCGCTGCTCAGGTTGTATCCGCCTACGATGCCCAGGTCCAGCAGGCGCAGGTTGAGCTCTGCGGCGGGCATGGGGCACTCGATCACAAACTCATGGAAGAACGCATCAGTGAACTTGAGGCTGAAGCCTTTGAGCTTGCTGATTTCTGCCGCGGCGTAGTGGGCCTTGTGATAGCAGCTCTCCGCCACCTGGCGCAAGCCGTTCTTGCCGAGCAAGCTCATGTAGGTGGTGGCGGCCAGCATCATCAAGCCTTGATTCGTGCAGATGTTGGAGCTGGCCTTTTCACGCTTGATGTGCTGCTCACGCGTGCTCAGCGTCAGCACGAAGCCGCGTTGGCCGCGGCTATCCACGGTTTCGCCCACCAGGCGGCCAGCGATCTGGCGCACATACTGGTTGCGCGTGGTGAGGATGCCGAGGTACGGCCCGCCAAACGAGAGCGGGATGCCCAGCGGCTGGCCTTCTCCGGTAACGATATCGGCGCCCATCTCGCCCGGCGGTTTGAGCAGGCCGAGCGCGGTGGGGTTCACCGAGACGGCCAGCAATGCGCCTTTGGCGTGGGCAGCCTCAGCCAGCTTGGTGTAGTCATACACGCGGCCGAAGAAATCGGGGTAGGCCACGCACACCAGCCCGGTATGCTCATCGATAAGCTCGATGAGTGCATCCGGCCCGGCGCTGAGATCTAGGTCTTCGCCGATGAACTCCAGGTCGCCACCGTCCTCATAGGTGTGCACCACCTCACGATACTGCGGGTGGATGCCCGGCGAAAGAATGATCTTGTTGCGTGCGCCGCGGTGGATACCGCGGCTCATGTTGACCGCTTCGGCCAGCGCGGTGGCGCCGTCGTAGTGCGAGGCGTTGCTGACTTCCATACCGGTCAGCGCGACGATCAGGCTCTGGTACTCAAAGATAGCCTGCAGCGTGCCCTGTGAGATCTCCGGCTGGTAGGGCGTGTAGGCGGTGTAGTATTCGCCGCGGCGCAAGATGCTGTCCACGCCGGCGGGGATGTAATGGTGATACGCGCCGGCACCCAGGAAGCTGACCAAGTCGTCAGCGCTCTCGTTGGCTTCGGCGATGCCTTTGAGCTCGCCCAGCGCTTCCATTTCGGTGAGCGGGGCAGGCAGGTTAAGTTTGGGGAAACGGAATTTTTGCGGTACCGCCTCAAACAGGTCAGCAATCGTCTTGACGCCGATCGCCTCCAGCATTTGCTGGCGGTCGCGCTCCGTATGCGGAACGAAGGTCACGCCGAACGCTCCTTGCAATAGGCCTCATAGGCCGCCGCATCCATCAGGGCGTCCAACTGGGCCGGATTGGTCAGCTTGATCTTGGCCAGCCAGGCCGCGCCATACGGATCGCTGTTGATCGCCTCAGGCGTCTGCGCCAGCGCAGCATTGACCTCGACGACTTCGCCATCCACCGGCATGTAGATGTCGGCGGCGGCCTTCACGGATTCAATGCCAGCGAAGGTTGCGCCCTGGGCCACAGTGGCCCCGGCTGCCGCACTGAAGTCTACATACACAATGTCCGAGAGCTGGTCTTGGGCATAGTCGCTCACCCCGATCGTCGCTCTGTCGCCCTCCACACGGACCCATTCGTCGTTCTTGGTGTATTTCAAATCTGCAGGGTAGTTCATCGTCATCTCCTCAGTTAACAAAAAAAGCGCACACGAAATAAACGTGTGCGCCTCTGTGCTGGGACCTGAGAGTTTCACTGCGGCGTGGTTTTCGCCGCAATTTGCCCCGTCGGTTTCAGCCAATCAAAACCGCCGTCAGGCGTGTTTGATTGGGTAAATTTCCAGAGGAGTATGCGAGCCGAGGGTCCATTTACCTGAGAGTTTCGCGCGCAGTGGTGTGCTGCGCACTTGCCCCTTCGGTGGCGCCAGATGCAGCGCGGAGAAACCTGGTTTCTCCTGCGACGCAGTGGGTTTCTGCATCGCAACTCTCCCCTAAGCCCGTTTAATTTGGTCGATTCTAAAAGGGGGCTGGCCGAAAGTCAAGCAGCCTCATCCGGATTCAGGGCGGCGAAATAGGCCTTTACGTCTGGGTCGCTATACAGCGTTAGGGAGAGGATGCCAATGACGCCCGTGATGACATTCAGGTAAACAAACGTAATGATCTGGATGATGGCCAGTGTGCGCGCCGGTTTGACGGCTTGCGGCGGGTTGGCCAGTAGCTTGATACCGTAGAGCACCTCGAACAGGCCAAGGATCGCCGGAGCCAGGGTGAGCGGCAGGCACACCAGGCCGAGGAACAGCGTGCCGAGCACTACGCTGACCGACAAGCCACTGCCTACCAGGATATTGATGACTCCACTGACGATGTTCATCACGCCAATGGCATTTACATTACTGGGTTTGACCAGCGGGGGGCTTGCTTTGCGTGCCATAGGCACATTCTAACAAAAAAACGCCCGTGCGCAGCACGGGCGTTTTCTATAGCTTGGCTAGCTGACTAGGCCCAGCCCTGGCTCTTCACGAAGTCCGTGATCACCGGGATGACCACATCCTTGCCATTGTAGGCCTGGATGCCCCAATAAATGGCGATGACCCACATCACCAGGCCGGGCAGGCCACACAGGAACGAGCCCAGGCCATAGCCTAACACGATGCTGAGCACACCCCAGACCAGCGCCTGGGCGTTGTGCTGCTTGATGTAGGGGCGGTCCTTCTTGTCGTTCATCAACATCAGAACCACAGGGACCAGCGGGCTGAACACGTAGGCCAGCAGGGTAAGCAGCTTGTCGTTGTCGGTCGTTGCTTCTTGTGCCATGATAAATCTCCTTATGATTGCTCGTATAGGTTGAGCCGATTGTATGTGCAGCCGAAATGGTGCGCAAGAGCCTTAACGTACTAATTTGAGGTTAGTTACTGTTAGCAGAGGCCAGCATGCTAAAATGCCGCCAGCATGCCACTCCGCATCGTCTTCATGGGTTCGCCCGAATTTGCCCGCCCCAGCCTGCAAGCCCTGGCGGCCTGGCCGGCCGCCCAGCTGGTCGGCGTCGTCACCCAGCCGGATCACCCGGCGGGCCGCGGCCGCCAACTGACGCCGCCGCCGGTCAAGAGCCTGGCCCTGGAGCTGGGCCTGCCGCTGATGCAGCCGGAACGCCTGCGCGCCAAAGAGCCCATGCAGCAGTTGCGCCACTGGGCGCCTGACCTGATCGTAGTGGCCGCTTTCGGCCAGATCCTGCGCCCGGCCGTGCTGGAAATGCCGCCGCATGGTTGCATCAACGTGCACGCCTCGCTGCTGCCGCGCTGGCGCGGCGCTTCGCCCATCGTCGCCGCCATCCTGCATGGCGATGCCGAAGCCGGCGTCACCATCATGAAGATGGATCCGGGGATGGATACCGGCCCCATGCTCAGCAAACGCAGCCTTCCAATCCAACCCGAAGATACTGCCGCCAGCCTGAGCAACAAACTCAGCACCCTCGGCGCCGAGTTGCTGCTGGAAACGCTGCCCGGCTACCTTGAGGGGGCCGTACAGCCGCAGCCACAACCCACAGACGGCATTACCCTGGCCCCGCTGCTCGAGAAGAGCGCAGGCCAGCTTGACCCGCGCAGCGAACCTGCTGAGCTGCTGGCGCGCAAGGTGCGCGCCTTCAACCCCTGGCCTATCGCCAGCCTGCCTTGGAAGGGCGGCCCGCTGCGCATCCTACGCGCCCATGCCGCCGCTGGCGGGCAGGGCGGCAGTGCGGGCCGCCACATCGTGCACGCTGGCCTGCCCGCACTCGTCACGACCGCCGGCCTACTGGTCTTAGAAGAAGTACAGCCCGCCGGCAAGAAGCCGATGAACGGCCGCGACTTTTTGCAGGGCGCGCGTGATTGGGCAACCGCCGAAATGTAGCCTACTTGCAAGTATTCCCGCTCACTGCTTACTGTTCACTACTCACTACATACTACTCACCAAATCGAGGAGAGAGTTATGAAAACAAAAATCTGGTTGGCTGAATTCATTGGCACCGCCGCACTGATCTTTGTCGGCGCGGGGGCTGGCGCACTGGGCATCGGTGGTGTCGTCGGCGTAGCCCTGGCCCACGGCCTCATCCTGATCGGCATGGCCTATGCTTACGGGGCGATTTCAGGCACGCACATCAACCCGGCTGTCACCTTGGCCATCACCCTCTCGGGCAAGCTCAAGTGGCCGCAGGCGCTGCGCTACTGGGCGGCCCAGATGCTGGGCGGGGCCTTCGGTGCCGGCCTGCTGTACATCGTCCTCGGCGGGGCCAGCAGCGGCCTGGGTGCTACCTTGCCCGCCGCCGGCGTGAGCGCGCTGCAGGCCATCGTGGTCGAGGCGGCCCTCACCTTCCTGCTGGCAACGGTGGTGTTGCGCACCGCCGTGCAGAAAGACAGCACGCCGTTTGCCGGGGTAGCCATCGGTGTCACCTTGGCCGCGCTGATCCTGATGGGCGGCCCGCTCACCGGTGCCTCGCTCAACCCGGCGCGCACCTTCGGCCCGGCGCTGTTCACCGGCGGCCTGGCCAGCTTATGGATCTATATCGTCGGCCCCTTCGCCGGCGCGGCGTTGGCCGCCTGGAGCCAACGCTTCCTGAAATAGCGCGTGTAGCCTTACAAAAAGCGGGTGGTGCAGACGCACCATCCGTTTTTTTTGTTGCCGATTGCGCTTGCATTCGTAGCCAAGCCAGATACAATCTGCCGAATTAAAGGTAGCTTTATAACTTGATGGCCATCGGTTTCCCGGCTAGCCTCACAAGTCAAGAGCGAACGTAACTGCGCTGGCGCCCCGTAAGGGGCGGCCGGCGGCTTGCAGTATGTATCGCTCGAGCTACGCACGAGGTGCAACATGTATGAATTTACCCTGCTGCGACACGCCGAGTCGCAAGGCAACCTGGATCACAAGCATCAAGGCCAGGCCGAATTCCCGCTCACCGCGCTGGGCCGCCAGCAAGCCGCCGCCCTGGCAACCCGCTGGCGTAGCGCCGGCCAGCAGTTCACCCGCATCTTTGCCAGCCCGCTGCAGCGCGCCCGCCAAACCGCCGAGATCGTCCAGCAGCAAGTGCCCGCGCCGCTGGAGCTGGAACCATTGCTGGCCGAGCGCCACCTGGGTGAGCTTACTGGCCTGAGCCATGCAGAGGCCAGCCGCCGCGTGCCGCCCCCACCGTTCCTGACGCCGTACCAGGGCTACGGCAATAGCGGCGAAGGGCAGTGGCAACTGTTCCTGCGCGCCGGCCAACTGTTGCAGCAATTGCTCAGCCAGCCCGCTGGCCAGTACCTGGTGGTCTCACACCGCGGCTTCCTGGGCATGCTGATGTACGCCATCTTAGGCATCACACCCCAGGCCAATTTCCAGGGGCCACGCTTTCACTTCCAGAACACGGGTTTTGCTCGGTTCACCTACAACGCCCAGAATCACCAGTGGCGTCTGTTTGCCTTCAACGACCTGGGTCATTTGGGCGATCTGCCGGTGAGCTCCTTGTTGGTGCCATCCCATGCCCACGAAGGGGAATAGTCGACAGTTGACAGTGAACAGTCAAGACCAGCAGACCAGCTACCCAGCAAATCAGATACGTTCTGTCAACTGTCAAACAACAGTTTGCAGTTGACAGTAAACAGTCGACAGTGAACAGTGAACGGTCAACAGTGAACAGTCAAGACCAGCAAACCAGCAAACCAGCAAACCAGATACGCTCTGTCAACTGTCAAACCAGCTACGCTCTGTCAACCGTCAACTGTTAGCTGTCAACTGGTTACTGTCAACTACTCCATTCTTACGAAAATCTATGAATTTTCGTGTACCCTATACTAATCAGCAATTCTGCTGAGTCGCAGCGGCGCCTCCGCTGACCCGCCTTTAGGGCCGTTTACATAAGGAGGAACCCAATGAGCTTCTTGTCTTCGATCGGCACATACGCCTTCTGGTTCGTCGTATTGCTGATCCTTATTCCGGGCACTATTTTTACTGTGCAACAGCAAAGCGCCGTCATCGTCCAGCGCTTCGGTAAGTTTGCCCGCATCTATCGTGCTGGCCTCAACTTCAAACTTCCACTCATCGAAACCATTGCCGGCCGCGTCAACCTGCGCCTGCAGCAACTGGATGTGGAAATTGAAACCAAGACCAAAGACAACGTCTTTGTGCGCATGACGGTGTCTGTGCAGTACCTCATTCGTGAGGACAAGGTCTTCGATGCCTTCTATCGCTTGCAAGACCCGCACACCCAGATCCGCTCCTTCGTTTTCGATGTCGTGCGTGCCAATGTGCCCAAGATGCCCTTGGACGAGGTCTTCGAGAACAAGGAAGACATTGCCAACGCCGTGCGCACCGAGCTCTCCGAGGCCATGGAAGATTTTGGCTATGACATTCGCCAGACCCTGATCACCGACATCGATCCGGATGCCAAGGTGAAGCAGGCGATGAACGAGATCAACACCCAGGAGCGCCTGCGCTTGGCCGCCGCCCAGAAGGCCGAGGCCGAGTACATCCTCACCGTCAAGGCGGCCGAGGGTGAAGCGGAAAGCAAGCGCTTGCAAGGTGTCGGTATCGCCAATCAACGTAAGGAAATTGCCCAGGGCCTCAGTGTGGCCGTGGGTGAGTTCCAAAAGGAGATCCCCAGCGTCTCGCCCCAGACCGTGATGGATCTGTTGATGGTGACCCAGCACTTCGATATGCTCAAGGACATCGGCGCGCACGCCGGCAGCAAGGTGATCATGGTGCCTTACACCCCCAATGCCGTGGGTGATCTGACCGAGCAGATTCGTAATGCCATCTACGTCGGCAACGAAATGAGCGACAACACGCCCAACGAATAGTGCCGCACTGGCAGAATGCAAAGAGCCGCCCAAAAGGGTGGCTCTTTTTTGTATGGTCTATAGTCTGTAGGGGCGCAGCACGCTGCGCCCTTTATAGAACCAAGCCGTCATTACGAGCACAGCGAGGAAACCTTTAGGGCATAGCATACTAAGCCTGTTTGTAATGCCCTAAAGGTTTCCTGCTCACGGCTACGCCGCTCGCTCGGAATGACAGCCTGCTTGGAGCAGTCCCAAAGCCTGTTTGCGCCTGCACTTGGGGATTGCTTCGTTGTTCAGCGGCTGTGCCGCTTCACGGCCTCGCAATGACAGGCTGGGGTAGGGCACAGCATGCTGCGCCCGTCTTGCCTTTTGTCATTCCGACGAGGCGTAGCCGAGGAGGAATCCGTTAAGGCTGGTTTCTCAACCTTCCACTCTGTTGCTCACTGCTTGAGTTTGCTGCACTACCCTTAATTCACAAAGCCCGGGTAGGCGCGGCCGGCGGCCCATACCAGGAAGGCGGAAACCAGCAGCAGCACCGCGAAATCGGTGCCCAAACCAAAATGGCTCTCGCCGCCCTGCAGCATAAAGGTGCGCAGTGCATCGACCACATAGGTGAGCGGATTGAACCGGGAGATGGTCTGCAGCCAGCCGGGCATCATCTCGATCGGGTAGATCGCATTGCTGGCGAAGAACAGTGGCATGGTCATAAACTGGCCAATGCCCATAAAACGCTCGCGCGTCTTAACCTTAATGGCAACGAACAGCGAAAAGGTGGAGAACAGCACCGCCCCGAGCATAACGGTGACGAAAGTGCCCACCAGGCTGAGCAGGTGAAAATCCAACTGCACGCCGAGCACATACGCCAGCGGATAAATGATCAGAATCTGCGAAATGCCGCGCACCCCGGCCGAGAGCCCCTTGCCCAGCACCAGCGCCGCTCGCGGCGCCGGACCTGCCAGAAACTTGTGGATGATGCCCAGGTCGCGCTCCCAAATGATCGAGATGCCATAGAAGATCGAGATGAACAGCATGCTCTGCGCCAGGATGCCCGGTGACATGAATTCCAGATAGCCGATCTCGCCGGTGGGGATGGCGCGTACGCGCGCCATGACCTGTCCGAAGATCAGGATCCACAAAACCGGCTGCGCCGCCCGCGTCAGCAGGTCCGTAGGCTCGTGGCGCAGCTTGCGCATCTCCATCTCGGCAATGTTCAGCGTCTTGCGGATAAAGTACCCGATCCTGGCCAGCAACCCGGGCTGTGCGCTCGGCAGATGATGTGGGGTGGCGATCTCAGTCATTTCATATCCTCGTGTATTCGAAATTCGGGTGCCCAGCCCAGCGCCTGGAGCGCTTTCTGGCTGGATACGGCACCATCGTCTTCGGCAATGTTGTAGATGCCCGCCGCGCCCAGGCTGAGCGCCTTGCGGGCGGCATCCGCCGCGGCATGCACATGCACCGGGCCGCCGCTGGGCGGCGCCGCCACGCCTGTGCCGGGGCCGTAAAAATGCCCATAGCGCAGTACCAGTCCGGTCAACTGCGCCTGCAAGACTTGCTGCTCCAGTTGGCGCACTGCGTCAACGGTGCCTTGCTGGCTGGCGTCCTCGCTGAGCGGGTCGTGCTCCACATGAGGTGTGGCGCCCGGCGCGTAGATGAACGCAATGCTTTGCGCCACCATGCGCATCACGCCAGCCGCCTCGGCCGCCGCGATCAGGTTGCGCGTGCCGCGGATACGCAGCTCGGCGTTGCGTTCCAGCAGGGCCGGGCGTAGCGCCGGCTCGTGAATGCCGCGTAGATCGGTGAGCTGGTGGATCACGGCGTGCGGCGCGGCCTGCTGCAGCGCCGTATCCAGGGCGGCGGCGTCAAACACATCCACCACACAGGGCTCGGCGCCCAGTTGTTGCAGCAGGGCCGCCTTGGCCGGCGTGCGCGTAGCGGCTACCACCTGCCAGCCATCCGCCACCAACAGGCGCACCAGCGGCTGGCCCACCGCGCCGCTGGCCCCGGCCACGAAGACGCGCCGCGGCTCAGCCGACGCGTTGGGCATTGATCCGCGTCCGCGCGGTTTGGATGTAGGTGCCGCCCGCCTCGATGGCGGCCCCGGCGTAATGAGTGAAAACATCATCCAGGGTGGCCGCGCCGCTGTTCACCGCCGCCTTGAGCTCTTCGGGGGTGCCCATCGCCGCCAGTTGCCCCTGATGCATGATGGCGATACGGTGGCACAAGCCATCCGCTTCTTCCATGTAATGCGTGGTCAGCAGGATGGTGGTGTGGAATTCCTCGCGCAGGCGTTGGATGTGTTCCCATACCGAGGCACGCGCGATCGGGTCCAGCCCGACGGTGGGCTCGTCGAGGAACAGCACCTTGGGGCGGTGGATCACCGATTGGGCGATCTCCAGTTTGCGGATCATGCCGCCTGAATAGGTCTTAACCATTTTTCTGGCGGCCGCTTGCAGGTCCATCATCTCCAGCAGCTTGTGAATGCGCTCTTCGCGCACCGCCGCCGGCAGATCAAAGATCTTGGCAAAGATCAGCAGGTTCTCGTAACCGGTCATGTTGCCGTCGGCGGAGAGCAGTTGCGGCACGTAGCCGGTGGCGCCGCGCACCAACGCCGATTGGCTGTGCACATCGTAGCCCGCCACGGTGGCCTGGCCACTGCTGGGCGGCAAGAGGGTGGTGAGCATTTTGATCATCGTGGTCTTGCCCGCCCCGTTCGGACCGAGCAGGCCAAAGATCTCACCTTCTTGCAGCGAGAGCGATACGCCATTTACGGCAGTAAAGTCGCCAAAACGGCGCGTTAACTCATGGGTCTCAATCACGTTCATGCAGATTACTCCTTGGAAGAATCCGGGCGGCGTTCAAAAGCGGCCCGCAGGATTTGCATTGCGGTTTGCAGGCTGGCTTGCTCGGCGGCGGTCAGATGGGCCAGTTGCGCGTCCAAAAATTCGCGCGTGTGCTGGCGCGTGGTTTGAATGCTCTCCTCGCCTGCGGGCGAAAGGCGCAATTGCACGCGGCGGCGGTCTTGCGCATCCGCCTGGCGCGTGGCCAGCCCGCGCTGCACCAGGTGCTCCACCAGCTTGCTCGCCGCCGGCGCCTCTACGCCTACGAATTCGGCTACTTCGTTAAGCGCGCAGCCGGGGTTGCGGTTGATGTAGGCCAGGGCGCGAAACTGGGGCAGGGTCAGATCGGGGTCACGTAGGGCACGGAAATTGCGCCGGATGCTGCGCATCACCATCGGCACGGTGTCGAGCACTTCACTGGCGGCGGTAGGGCGGTGGGCTTTGGTCATTAGTTATATTTGGAAACTATTTGATAATAAATATATCTTAAACGTGGGCGGCATGTCAATCAAGGCATCGGCTAATCCATTAATCCGATTGCCATTGATTGCCGTTTGATTCGAGTCTATTTACAATCTCAGTATGACGGATGATCTTTTGGCCCAGCAATTGGCCTACTACAACGCCCGCGCCCGTGAGTACGACGAATCGGTCAACCATACCGGGCGCTTTGCCGGGCCGAGCGACCCCGCCGTGGCTGCCGAGTGGGCGCGCATCCAGCAGCGCCTGGCGCAACTGCCCGTGGTGGAGCACACCCTGGAGCTGGCTTGCGGCACCGGCCTGTGGACGCGGCCGCTGCTGGCGCTCAGCCAGCACATCACCGCCGTAGACGGCGCGCCCGAGATGCTGGCCACCCACCAGGCTAAGCTGAACTCGCCGCGCGTGCGCTACCAACTGGCCGATCTGTTCGCCTGGCAGCCGCAAACCCAATATGACCTGGTGTTCATCGCCTTCTGGCTCTCGCACGTACCGGCAGACCGCTTGGCCACCTTTTTGCAGCAGGCGGCCGCCGCGGTGCGGCCGGGCGGGCGCATCTTCATTGCCGATGAGCCCGCCGCTGGCAAGCAGCTCTCCGGCCCGCTCGAAAACGAGCACGAGCAAACCCGCACGCTGCACAACGGCGCAACCTATCGCATCGTCAAGCTCTATCACGACGTGCCCGCGCTCCAGCGCCAGCTCGCCGCGCTCGGCTTCAGTGATATGGATGTGTGGCTAGGGGATTATTTCTTTTCACTGACTGCAACTAAAGTAAGCGATTAACTGATTAGTTGATTAGTTGATTAGTCGATTACTCGACCAATCGACTAACCGACCAACCGACCAGCCGACTAATCTACAATACAATATCCCCATGCCCGCAGACTTCGCCACTGGCCCCATCGTCTGGCGGCCAACCCCCGACTATATTAAAAACGCGCGCCTCACCGAATTCATGCGCGCCCACCACATCGCCAGCTTTGATGAGCTGATGCAACGTTCCACTAGCGATGTCGCCTGGTTCACCGATGCCGTGCTCAAGTTCCTGGATATCCAGTTCTACACGCCCTATAGCAACGTCGTTGACCTGAGCCGTGGCATCGCCTGGCCGCAGTGGTGCGTGGGCGGCGAGATGAACATCATCCACAACTGTCTGGATAAATACCAAAGTAGTCCGCACAAAGACCGCCCCGCGCTGGTATGGGAAGGCGAAGACGGCGCCAGCCGCACCCTCACGTATGCGCAGCTTCACGCCCAGGTCAACCAGGCGGCCAATGCCCTGCGTTCGCTGGGCATTGGCAAGGGCGATGCCGTGGGCATCTTCATGCCCTTGGTGCCCGAGATCGCCGTGGCCCTGCTCGCCGTCGCCAAAATCGGCGGCATCATCCTGCCGCTCTTCTCCGGCTACGGCGTGGATGCGGTCGTTAGCCGCTTAGCAGATGGAGACGCCAAAGCGCTCTTCACCGCCGATGGCTTCCCGCGCCGCGGCAAGCCCGTAGAGATGAAATCCATCGCCGATGCCGCCGCGGCGCAGTTGCCCGCCCTGCAGCACATCATCGTGCTTGACCATGCCAAGCTGCCCGTGCCCTTTGTGCGCGGCCGTGACCACTGGTGGCACGAGCTGGTCGATACTCAATCGCCCATCGCCGAAACCGAGCGCACCGCCGCCGAAGATCCGCTGATGATCATTTACACCTCAGGCACCACTGGGCGCCCCAAGGGCGCGCTGCACACGCATTGCGGCTTCCCGGTGAAAGCCGCGCAAGACATGGCCTTCGGTACCGATGTGCGCCCCGGCCACCTTATCTATTGGATGACCGACATGGGCTGGATGATGGGGCCGTGGCTGGTCTTCGGCGCGCTGCTGCTCGGCGCCACCTTCTTCCTCTTCGATGGCGCGCCGGATTACCCGCAGCCGGATCGCACCTGGGCACAGGTCGCCCAGCACAGCATCACCACCCTCGGCATCTCACCCACCTTGGTGCGTGTGCTCATGCCGCTAGGCGACGCGCTGCCCAAAGCGCATGACCTAACCAGCTTGCGCTACTTCGCCTCCACGGGGGAGCCGTGGAACCCCGACCCGTGGCTATGGCTCTTCAACACAGTGGGGCAGGGCAAACGGCCCATCATCAACTACTCCGGCGGCACCGAGATTTCGGGCGGCATCGTCATGGGCAATCCCATCCTGCCGCTCAAGCCCACCGCCTTCGCCGGGCCGTGCCCCGGCATCGCCGCCGATGTGCTCGACGAAAACGGCCACTCCGTCACCGGCCAGGTCGGTGAGCTGGTCATCAAAGCTCCCTGGATCGGTATGACCCGCGGCTTTTGGGGCGACCCGACCCGCTACGAGGACACCTACTGGTCACGCTGGCCGGATACCTGGGTACATGGAGACTGGGCCGCCCGAGACGAAGACGGCCAGTGGTACATCCTCGGCCGCTCGGATGACACCATCAAGGTGGCCGGCAAGCGCCTCGGCCCAGCCGAGGTCGAGTCCGTGCTGGTCGCGCACCCCGCCGTGGTGGAGGCTGCCGCCATCGCCGTGCCGGATGAGCTCAAGGGCAATGTGGTCGTGGCGCTGTGCGTGCTGGCGCCCGGCGCCGCCGGCGGCGAAGCCCTGGCCGCCGAACAGCTGGCCTCTCAGCTACGCAGCCTGCTGGCGGATGCACTCGGTAAGCCGCTGGCGCCGAAGGAGATTCTCTTCGTTTCAGACCTGCCCAAGACGCGCAATGCCAAGGTCATGCGCCGCATGGTGCGCGCTGCCTACCTCGGCCAAGACCCGGGCGATACCTCTTCGCTGGTGAACCCGCAGGCCGTGGAGCACATTCGCAATGCCGTTAAACGATTAGGTGATTAATCGATTTTCGGTTAATCTATCTGCTCATATCTTTACCTATCCTTTTACCGTGGTGACTATGACCAACAAATATATGGAAGTTCGCAAATCGCCGATCCATCGCTATGGTGGCTTTGCGATCACAAAGATTCGCAAGGGCACGCGCATCATCGAATATCAAGGGCAGCGCATTACTCCCGAAGAGGCCGATGAACGCTATGCCAAGGCTGGCCCGCGCAGCATTGTGGTGCTATTCAATGTAGATAAGAAGACCACCATCGATGCCGGTGTGAATGGCAATGACGCCCGTTTTATCAATCACTCGTGTGACCCTAACTGCGAGGCGGTGGATGACAAAGGCCGCATCTTTATCGAGGCCATCCGCACGATTGCGCCCGGCGAAGAACTCTTCTATGACTACAACCTCACCCGCAGCAAAGACGATGCGCCCGACGTAGACAAGATCTATCGCTGCCGCTGCGGCGCCGCCAATTGCCGCGGCAGCATGCTGGAGCCACTCAAGACCAAGAAGCCTGCCGCCAAGAAGCCTGCATCCAAGAAGGCGGCCGGTAAGCAGGGTAAAGCCAGGAAGTAATCTGGCCGTTGCGTTGTTACAAGCCTGCCTGATTTCATGAACATACTCGTTGCTTCGATTGTTTACGCGCTCAGCGCGTCGATTGCCTGGGGCGTGGGCGATTTTGTCAGCGGCCTGACGGCGCGCCGCATCGGCCCCTTGCTGACCCTGATGCTGTCGCTGCCGATCGGCTTCGTCGCCGCGCTCTTGGCCGCGCTGGTCACCGCGGAAGCGTTCACCTCCTGGGCCGACTTGGGCTGGGGCATCCTCGGCGGCCTGGTAGGCACCGTGGGCTATGTCGCCATGCTACGCGGCTTTGCGGTGGGGCGCATGGGCGTAGTCTCGCCGGTGGCGGCAGCCGTCGGCGCGGTGGTGCCCGTGCTGTTCGCTATCCTGAGCCTGGGCGTGCCAGGCCAGCAGCAGTTGCTCGGCTTCGGCGTGGCCTTGCTCAGCATTTGGCTGATCTCCCCGCGCGGCGGCGCGGCGAGTCAAAACTCTGGATTGGGTTTGGCGCTCCTCGCCGGTCTGGGCTTCGGCTTGTTCTTCACCGCCCTCGGGCAGATCAGTGCCGCGGCCACCTTCTGGCCGCTGGCCGCCAGCCGCCTGGTCTCCAGCCTGGCGCTGGCCGCCGTGTGGTTCGCAGGGCGCAGCCAACTGCCCACCCGCAAGCTGCCGGTGGGGCTGCTGATCGGCTCCGGCATCGGTGATGTGCTCGGCAACTTTCTGTTCCTGCGCGCCGTGCAAGCGGGCCGCCTGGATATTGCCGCCGTGCTGGTCTCACTCTACCCCGGCATCACCGTGCTGTTGGCGCGCATCATCGAGAAGGAGCACCTCAGCCGCTTGCAGGTCTTCGGTGTGCTCTTGGCCTTACTGGCCGTGGCGCTGATTACCGTGTAGAAAGCCTTAACCACAAAGACACAAAGAGCACAAAGGTTTTTGCGGTGCAGGGGAGGAGTGCTCAGTCAGTTTGCATTCTTTCATATCATCAACGCGGGGTTCACTGAAGCCCTGTTTGGGCTGCACGAGCCAGACCCTACAGTCTGAGGGGGTTCTTAGGGGGAACTAGCAGTTCCCCCTAAGCGGGGCAAGGGGCGGAGCCCCTTAGGCGAAGGAAAAATTAAAGCTCGCCAAGCTATAGTGCTTTGCGCTGGAATACGTCTTCATCGTATCCAACGCAGGGTTCACTGAAGCCCTGCTTAGGTTGCACGAGCCAGCCGCTACAGTCCGAGGGGGGGTTCTTAGGGGAACTGCTAACACGAAGTGTAGTTCCCCCTAAGCGGGGCAAAGGGGCAGAGCCCCTTAAGAAAGATCAAGATTTAAGCGCAGCGAATACTTCAGTTTTGTTTCTTGTGGTGAGGCATTTTTTACCATTCCACCGGCTCAATCCCATATTGCTGCAAATAGGCATTCGTCTTCGAAAACGGCTTGCTGCCGAAGAAGCCATTGTGCGCCGAGAGCGGCGAAGGGTGCGCTGACTCCAGCACCAGGTGCTTCATACGATCGATGAAGGCGCCTTTGCGGCGCGCATACGCGCCCCACAAGATGAATACGATGTGCTCGCGCTCCTGCGAGAGCAGGCGCAGCGCCGCATCGGTGAACTCCTCCCACCCCTTGCCCTGATGGCTGGCCGCCGCACCGCGGCGCACCGTCAGCGTGGCGTTCAGCAGCAGCACGCCTTGCTGCGCCCAGCGCGCCAGGTCGCCGCTGGCGGGCGGCTGGCTGCCCAGATCGGCCTGCAATTCCTTGTAGATGTTCTGCAGCGAGGGCGGCAGCGGCACGCCATCATTCACCGAGAAGCTCAGGCCGTTGGCCTGGCCAGGGCCGTGATACGGGTCTTGCCCCAGAATCACCACCTTCACCTTGTCAAACGGGCAGGCGTCAAAAGCGTTGAAGATCTTGCCGCCCGGCGGGTAGATGGTGAACTGCTTGTACTCGGCGCGCACAAACTCAGCCAGTTGGGCGAAATAGGGCTTCTCAAATTCCTCGGCCAATTTTTCTTTCCAACTGGTTTCAATGCGTACATCCATGCTGGAAGTATAAAACAGCGTAAATTCATCAAAAAGCAATCGATTTAATGATTAATCGATTGCCTTTGATCATGTGTCCAGTAGCTTGATATAAGCAATCAAACGCTAGCGTTTAAAAGAATCTATGGCATTACTTTCCGCATGCTAAATCTCGAAACCCTCTACGCCGTATTGCAGGGGCTGCCGGTCGAACGCCTGCAACACCTCAAAAACACGCCCTGGCTTTCCCTGTGTCGGCGTATCGAACGCCACCTCAAGGGCAACAAACCGCCGCTCGAAGCCATCCACGCCGCACTGGATGAATGCGGAGAATGGGAACGCCAGCACCTGCGCCAGGCACTGGCGCTGGTCGTGCCCGTGATGCAAATCCCCGGTCTGTCCTATCGTCAGCGTCAGGCGCTGGTGACGCTGCGCTACCTCGGCAGCGCCACGCTCGCCCAACTCAGCCACACCCTCATGGCCGACCGTAGCAACACCCACCGCCGCATGCAAGTGTTGGTGCGCCGCGGCCTTGCCCTCCGGTTCGCCCAGCCCGGCGGCGTGTGCTACATGCCCATCACCCAGCCGCTCCCCAGAGAAGTAAAACGCGGCCTTCAACGCATCCTCACTACGCTCATCCAGGAAGCGACAACATCGACAACAGCGACAACAGCGACAACACCGACACAACCGACCTGACCTACAACACCGACAACACATTGGCACGCTGGCGCGGCTCTGGCTTTCCGATTAATCGATTGCTTTTGATTGCCCGGCATGGAGTTAGAATCTGAGAAAGTCTTTTAAAAAGGAGCCTTCTCAATGAATTTTGAACTCAGCCAGGAGCACAAACAATGGCAGGCCGCCGTGCACGATTTCGTCGCCAGGGAAATCAAGCCCAAGGCGCGTGAAGTGGATGAGCGCAGCGAGTTCAACTGGGAGGCTGCCCGCAAAGGCGCCGCCCTCGGCCTGCTGGGTATGCACATCCCCGAAGCCTATGGCGGCGCCGAGCTGGATACGCTCAGCATCGTGCTGGCCGTTGAGGAGATGGGCTGGGGCTGCGGCAGCACCGCCCTGAGCATCGGCGCCCACAGCGCCCTCGGCTGCGCGCCCGTGGCGCTCTTCGGCTCTGAGGAGCTCAAACAGAAGTACCTGCCCGTGGCCGCCGGCGGCAAAAGCAAGCTGGCCGCCCTGGCGCTCACCGAACCCGGCGCCGGCTCAGACCTGGGCGGCGGCGTGCAAACCCGCGCCGTGCGTGACGGTGATAGCTGGGTCATCAACGGCAACAAGATGTGGTGCACCAACGCCTCCATCGCCGATTTCATTGTCACCCTCGTGCGCACCGGCGAGCGTCACAGCCTTATCCTCGTACCCACCGACACGCCGGGCCTCTCCATCGGCCCCGCCGAAAAGAAGATGGGTCTGCACGGCTCGCCCACGCACGCCGTCAGCTATCAGGATGTGCGCGTGCCCGCCGGCAACCTGCTGGGTGAGGAGGGCAAGGGCCTCGCCTACACCTTCGCCACGCTGGATGGCGGCCGCGTCGGCATCGGTGCGCTCTCCGTCGGCCTGGCGCGTGCGGCGCTCGAGGAAGCCATCAAGTACGCCAAGCAGCGCAAGACCTTCGGCCAACCCATCGCCAACCACCAGGCCATCCAATGGATGCTGGCCGATGCCGAGACGCAGCTCAGCGCGGCGCGCTTGCTGGTCTGGCAGGCCGCCTGGAACAAAGACAACGGCAAGCCCTTCGCCAAGCAGGCCGCCATGGCCAAGCTCTTCGCCACCGAAGTGGCTGAGACGATCTGCCGCAACGCCATCCAAATTCACGGCGGCTACGGCTACAGCTCAGAATTCCCCGTGGAGCTCATCTACCGTGATGCACGCCTAATGACCATCGGCGAGGGCACCAGTGAGATTATGCGCATGGTCATCGCCCGCCACGTCATCGAGGAGTAGAACGTGTGAATAGGGGGCGAAGGTCAATCCGCTTGCCAGAGTATGACTACGCGTCAGCGGGTGGCTATTTTGTGACGATATCTACACACAAGCAGGCCAATCTATTTGGCCGCATCATTGATCAAAAAGTAAGCCTCTCTGCATTCGGAGAGATTGCAAAAAGTTGCTGGCAAGCGATTCCAACACACTTTCCACAGGTGATTATCGATCAGTTCATAGTGATGCCAAATCATATGCATGGCATCCTGTTTATCAAGCCACAGCATGCTGCGCCCCTACGGCAAGATGGATTGCAAGTCACGCCAGGCTCTCTCGGTGCAATTGTGCGCTCATATAAAGCTGCAGTAACTAAGCAAATCAGAGAACTACAAAGTGC